>CAZFFD010000051.1:0-20355 GCA_964518035.1 uncultured Methanotrichaceae archaeon
TTTGGATGAAGATACCAGGTGGTCGAGGGTTCAAATCCCCCCGAGCCCGTTTGGAATTTCCTTGAGCCTGTTTGCTGCTCCCTCTCTCTAAAGGTGGTTCGAGTGACCAAATTTGCCGTACAAGATCATGAAATGGTTCCGGAACATGTGTTGCTAACTCCGGAGGAAAGCTCGCTGGTGCTGGAGAGCTTTGGCATCACAGCCCCACAGTTGCCCAAAATTCACATCAACGACCCTGCAGCCAAAGAGATCGGGGCGAAAGTCGGTGATATAATTAAAGTAGTTCGGAAGAGTACTACGGCTAAGCAATCGATCTTTTACCGGCTGGTAATCGATTAAGGGTGGTCTTTTGCTCGATAGAAATGTTCTTTATAGCTCCTATTTTACCAGGGACAAGCTGGTGCATCATCATATCAACTCATTCAATGATTTCATTGATAAGGGCCTGCAAAAGGTCATAGATGAGGTCGGAATCATCGAGACCAATATCGAGAATACTTACGTCAAGTTGGGCAAGATCCGGGTGGAGAAGCCGATGGTTCGCGAGGCGGACGGCTCCATCGAGAGGCTCTACCCCAATGATGCCAGGCTCAGGAACTTGACCTATGCCTCGCCAATCAAGCTGGAGATGACCATAGTCGAGGGCGAGACCGAGAAGGATCTGGTGGAGGCTGACATCGGTACGCTGCCCATCATGCTAAACTCCAAGATCTGTAACCTCTTCGGCCTCACTGCAGACGAGATGATCACTTTTGGGGAGGATCCATCCGATCCGGGCGGCTACTTCGTGGTCAACGGCTCCGAAAGGGTAATCATGACTTTAGAAGACCTGGCCCCGAACAAGATCCTTGTGGAATACAACCAGCGCTACGATGAGAACATCGAGGTGGCCAAGGTGTTCAGCCAGAGGCAGGGCTACCGATCTCTCGTCATTGTAGAGCGGGGCCGCCGTTCCATCCTGGAGGTATCCTTCCCGTCTGTATCAGGAAGGCTCAACTTCGTGACCCTCCTGCGATCGCTCGGCATGGAAACGGATATGGATATTGTGAAAAGCGTATCAGATAACCCTGAGATCATAAAGTTCATGCTTGAGAACCTTGAGGAGGCCGAGGTGTCCACCACCGACGAGGCCCTGGAGAAGATAGGCTCGCGCGTGGCCGCCGGCCAGGCCAAGGAGTACCAGAAGAAGAGGGCTACCTACGTACTGGATAGGTACCTCCTGCCTCACATAGGAGTTGATGAGAAGGATAGGTACGCCAAGGCGCTCTTCCTCTCGCGCATGGCCGAGGCCTGTTTTGAGCTGGCGCTGGCCCGACGTGGTGAGGATGACAAAGATCACTATTCAAACAAGAGGCTCAAGCTCTCAGGAGATCTCATGGAGGACCTCTTCAGAGTGGCCTTCAACCGTCTTACGAGAGACATAAAATACCAGCTTGAGCGGGCAAGCATGAGAAACAGAGATCTCAATGTAGTGACCACCGTCAGGGCAGATGTGCTTACCGAGAGAATGATCCATCCACTGGCGACAGGCAACTGGGTGGGCGGTCGTACCGGCGTCTCCCAGCTTTTGGACCGCACGGATTACATGGCAACTCTCTCCCATCTGCGCCGTGTGATCTCGCCGCTATCGAGATCTCAGCCCCACTTCGAGGCCAGAGATCTGCATGCTACACAATGGGGCCGCATCTGTCCCAGCGAGACTCCTGAGGGGCCAAACTGCGGACTGGTGAAGAATTTTGCCCAGGGAGTGGAGCTGTCCAAGGGCGCAGATGATTCGGCAAATGTAAAGAAGATTTTATTGGATTTAGGTGTAATTGGGGTAGGTGGTAATGTTGGATGAGGCCTTGATATCCGGGGCTCGGGTTTATGTTAACGGTGAGATCGTAGGGCATCATGATGACCCCAAGACTCTGGTCGCAAACCTTCGTCGCCTGCGTCGTTCCGGCAGCATCAGCAGCCAGACGAACGTGGCCCACTTCGAGGACACCAATGAGATCTTCATAAACACTGACTCAGGGCGAGCCCGAAGGCCTCTCATTGTGGTCGAGAACGGGCGGGCTCTCGTCACTGAGGAGCATGTTGCCAAGATCAAGGGCGGCGAGATGACGTTTGCAGATCTTGTCTCTTCAGGCCTCGTGGAGTATCTGGATGCCGAGGAGGAGGAAAATACCTTTATCGCTATCTGGGAGGAGGACATCACCCCTGAGCATACTCATTTGGAGCTGGACCCGTCCATGATCCTGGGCATCGCAGCTGGTCTCGTGCCATATCCAGAGCATAACGCCAGCCCCAGGAACACCATGGGCGCAGGAATGGTCAAGCAGTGTCTTGGAATGTCCACTGCTAACATGAGATTGCGGCCAGATACTCGCGGCCATTACCTGAACAGCCCGCAAAGAGCCATCGTCCGGACCAAGACATCTGGTGCCATATTCTTTGATGATCGGCCCGCCGGCCAGAACTTCGTGGTGGCCGTTCTCGCCTACGAGGGATACAATATCAACGATGCTCTGGTCATGAACCGTGGTTCAATCCAGAGGGGTCTTGCGAGAAGCCACTTCTTCCGCGTCTCCGAAGCTGAAGAGAGAAAGTATCCCGGCGGCCAGGAAGACAAGTTCGAGATTCCTGATGTCGAGGTGCGTGGAGCCCGTGGCAGCGAGGCTTATGATCAACTGGACTCTGACGGGCTCGTCAACCCAAATTCTTATGTGGCCCCCAATGATGTGCTCATAGGCAAGACCAGCCCTCCCAGGTTCCTGGAAGAGCCCAGCGAGTTCGGTCTCACGCCCCAGCAGAGGCGCGAGACTTCGGTTACCATGCGTTCCAATGAAATGGGCGTGGTAGATATGGTCATCCTCACCGAGTCGTCCAACGGCAACCGCCTGGCCAAGGTTAAGACCCGCGACCAACGCATACCCGAATTGGGCGACAAGTTCGCCTCGCGACACGGTCAGAAGGGCGTGATGGGCCTGATTGTGCCCCAGGAGGATATGCCATTCACCGAATCTGGTATAGTGCCTGATCTGCTTCTCAATCCCCATGCCATCCCATCTCGAATGACCGTAGGCCACGTGCTTGAGATGATCGGCGGAAAGGTTGGGTCCCTGGAAGGCCGGTTCATAGATGCCACTGCATTTTTAGGCGAGAACGAGCCTGACCTGCGGGGCGCTTTAAAGAAATTCGGATTCTCCCATACCGGTCGTGAGATCCTTTACAACGGCGCCACTGGCGAGCAGGTAATGGCTGACGTCTTCGTGGGAGTGATCCTCTATCAGAAGCTCTACCACATGGTTACAAGCAAGATGCATGCTCGATCCCGCGGGCCTGTGCAGGTCTTGACCCGTCAGCCCACAGAAGGCAGGGCTCGTGAAGGAGGTCTCCGGTTTGGTGAGATGGAGAGAGATGTGCTCATAGCTCATGGTGCAGCTTTGGCCCTCAAAGAACGTCTGGTGGATGAGTCGGATAAAGTGACAGAGCTTGTTTGCACCCATTGCGGCATGATCGCCATCCACGATCGGAGGAGAAATGCTGACTTCTGCCCGACCTGTGGCGCGGATACGGAGATCTATCCAGTGGAGATGAGCTATGCCTTCAAGCTGCTGCTCGACGAGATCAAATCATTAGGTGTAGCGCCGCGGTTGATCCTGGAAGACGCGGTTTAGGTGGAAATATGACGGTTCCCAAGAGAATTGGCAAGATCCGCTTTGGGCTTATCTCTCCTCAAGAATTTAGGAAGATGAGCGTAGTCAAAATCATTACCGCTGATACTTACGACGACGACGGTTTTCCCATCGAGATGGGACTTATGGACCCCCGGCTTGGCGTCATCGATCCGGGGCTTCGCTGCCGGTCCTGTGGCGGTCGGCCCGGTGAGTGCCCAGGCCACTTCGGCCATATCGACTTAATTGCCCCTGTGATTCATGTGGGCTTCGCTAAATTGATCAGAAAAGTCCTGCGTGCTGTTTGCCGGGATTGCTCTCGCCTCATGCTCAAAGACAATGAAAAGAAGATGTACCTGGAGCAGATCCAGGAACTGGAGCGGCTGGGGCAGATGACGGACGACACTGTGAACAAGGTGTTTGCCGAGGCGCGAAAGAACAAGACCTGTCCCTACTGCGGAGCGCCCCAGCAGGAGATCAAGTTCGAGCGGCCTCTCTCTTACATTGAGGAAGGGCACAAGCTTACTGCTTCGGATATTCGCGACAGGTTCGAGAAGGTCCCGGATGAAGACATCCAGGTCATGGGCATGAACCCGGCTACGGCGAGACCAGAGTGGATGATTCTGACTGTACTGCCTGTACCCCCGGTCACAATGCGGCCATCCATCACCCTTGAGTCCGGCCAGAGGAGCGAGGACGACCTCACTCATAAGCTGGTGGACATCATCCGAATCAACCAGCGTTTTCAGGAGAATCGTGAGGCTGGTGCCCCTCAGCTCATCATCGAAGACCTGTGGGAGCTTCTGCAGTATCACGTAACCACGTTCCTGGATAACACGGTCTCAGGCGTCCCCCCAGCCCGCCATCGCAGTGGTCGGCCATTGAAGACTCTCTCCCAGAGGCTGAAGGGCAAGGAAGGCCGCTTCCGGGGCTCTCTATCCGGCAAGCGCGTCAACTTCAGCGCGAGGACAGTCATTTCTCCTGATCCCAATCTCTCCATCGGCGAGGTCGGAGTTCCCATGGACATAGCTATGGAGCTGTCTGTGCCCATGATCGCCAACGTCCGAAACAAGGAGCTGGTCAAGACTTTTGTGAGGCGGGGCCCCGATCGCCATCCCGGCGTCAATTATGTCACCCGGCCCGATCAGAGGAGGGTCAAGGTCACAGACAAGAACTGCGAGGAGGTAGCTGAGCAGATCGATATCGGCTGGAAGATCGACCGCCAGCTCGCAGACGGCGATATAGTTCTCTTCAACCGTCAGCCTTCCCTTCACAGGATGTCCATCATGTCTCATCGGGTCAAGGTCATGCCCTACAAGACCTTCCGTCTCAATCCTGCTGTCTGCCCGCCCTACAACGCTGATTTCGATGGTGACGAGATGAACATGCATGTGCCTCAAACCGAAGAGGCGCGGGCCGAGGCCGAGATCCTCATGCGGGTCCAGGAGAACATCCTCTCTCCCAGGTTCGGCGGTCCTATCATCGGTGGCATTCACGATTATGTGACAGGGTCATTCCTGCTCACTCATGGCCGAAAGCCCATAGACAGACGGGGCGTCATGGAGCTTTTAAAGAAGTTCAATATCACTGATCTGCCTGCTCCTGAGGGCGAGATCGACGGTGAACCCTACTGGACTGGAAAGCAGGTCTTCAGCTTAATCCTGCCGGAGGGCCTGACCCTCTCCTTCAAAGCGGATTTCTGCTACAATTGCGATGTCTGCAAAGGAGTCGATTGCGAGAACGATGCCTATGTGGTAATCGAAAACGGTCGGCTCCTGAAGGGCACCATAGACTCTGAGGCTGTGGGTGCCTTCAAGGGCAAGATAACAGACAGGATAATAAAGGAGTACAGTTCCTCAATGGCAGCCGAGTTCCTGGACAGGATGACTCGTCTGGCGCTGCGGGGCATTATGCATTCCGGTTTCTCCTTCGGCATAGATGATGAGGACATCCCCAAACCCGCTGCTGAACAGATCGAAGAGACCACGAGGACCGCCCGGGAGAAGAGCCAGCAGCTAATCGAGGCCTACAATGCAGGCGAGCTGGAGCCGCTTCCTGGTCGAACGCTCGACGAGACACTGGAGATGAGGATCATGCAGACCCTTGGTAAAGCCAGAGATACGGCAGGCAAGATCGCCGGTCGCTACCTGGGACTGGACAACTCCGGAGTGGTAATGGCTGTGAGCGGAGCGCGCGGCAGCATGTTGAACCTCACCCAGATGGCTGCCTGTGTGGGCCAGCAGTCGGTTCGTGGCGAGCGCATCATGAGAGGTTACGCTGGCAGAACTCTGCCCCACTTCAGAAGGGGTGACCTTGGCGCAGAGGCTCATGGCTTTGTGGAGTCCAGTTACAAGGACGGCCTAAATCCAACCGAGTTCTTCTTCCACGCCATAGGTGGCCGCGAGGGACTGGTGGACACGGCTATCAGAACGTCCCAGAGTGGATACCTTCAGCGCAGGCTTGTCAATGCCCTGCAGGATCTGGAGGTAAAGTATGATGGGACCGTCAAGGAGACGAGGGGCATGATAGTTCAATTCAAGTACGGCGAGGATGGTGTCGATGCCTCCCGGCGGGACTACGCCAGCAGCGATAATGTCAAGCGCATCATCAAGAGCGTTCTTTGGAAGGATCCGGAGGAGTCGGCATGATGCTCACAGAAAAAGAGGTCGCTGAGAGGCTGGATGGGCTTCTTGACCTTCCTCCGAGCATCAGGGAAGCAATGCAATCTGGGCTAAAAGGCGCCCAACTGAGCACCGAGCAGATGGATGAGATAGTCTCAATGGTGGATTCCGACTACAGGCACTCCCTTGTGGAGCCCTGCGAGGCGGTGGGTGTGGTCGCGGCTCAGTCCATCGGGGAGCCCGGCACGCAGATGACCATGCGTACCTTCCACTACGCGGGCGTGGCCGAGATCAACGTAACCCTTGGCCTTCCCAGGCTCATCGAGATTGTGGATGCGAGAAAGATTCCCTCTACACCCACCATGACCATAAAGCTTAATCAGGATTATGCCCACGACCGTGACTTAGCTCGAGAAGTAGCTTGGGCCATAGAGTCCACATCCCTTCTCCATCTGGGATCCGTTGCCACAGATCTCGCTGAGATGAATGTGATAATTGAGCTGAATCCAGGCGCTCTCGAACAGAGAAAGATCACCGCAGAGGAGGTTTCTGCCAGGCTCAAAGAGGAGACCGGTCTTGAAGTAGACCAGAAAGAGAATCTGTTGGTGATGGTTCCAGAGGAGCCCTCTTATCGGGAGCTATTGCAGCTTGTAGAGAAGATCAAGAAGATCTCCCTCAAGGGCGTAGAGGGGATCCGGCGAGTCGTCATCAGGAAAGAGGGCGATGAGTATATTCTGTATACCGAAGGGTCTTCGCTCAAGAAGGTCATGCAGTTTGAGGGTGTGGATCCGACTCGCATAAAGACAAACAACATAAATGAGATCGGAGAGGTGCTGGGCATCGAGGCCGCTCGAAATGCCATCATAAATGAGGCCACGGACACCCTCCGCGAACAGGGTCTATCTGTCGATGTGCGTCACATCATGCTGGTGGCGGACATAATGACAGTTGATGGCGAGGTCAAGCAGATTGGTCGGCACGGTGTTTCGGGCGAGAAGGCCAGCGTTTTAGCGAGGGCCGCCTTCGAGGTCACCGTGAACCACATACTGGATGCGGCCATCCGCGGTGATGTAGATGACCTGCGAGGTGTGACGGAAAACGTGATCGTGGGCCAGCCAATTCAGCTTGGGACAGGCGATGTGACTTTGGTGGCAAGCAAGAGATGAGGTAATAACGATGATAAACGTAGATAGAGCTCTAAGAAGTTCCATCAGAACCGGAAAAGTATTGTTAGGATCGAACAGGACCGTAGAAGCGGGGCTAAATGGACAGGCAAAGCTGATCGTGTATTCGGCAGATTGTCCCGTTGACGTGAGGATGCAGCTGGAGGCGGTAGATGTTCCAGTCTACGGTTACCAGGGTATGGGCAAGGACCTCGGATCTGCCTGCGGGAAACCCTTCTCCGTGGCCGCCTTGGCCATCATCGAGCCAGGGGACTCGGAGATTATGGCACTGCAGCGCGAGATCCGGGGTGTTGAGGCATGAGTGAGTTTAAGCTCACCACCGAAGGAATCAGATATATTGCGTTGTTCGAGAGCCTGACGGGTGGCATGGCCCGGGATTGCGTTGTGGACACAGAGAATGACCGCATAATTTTTGTCATCAAGAAGGGTGACATGGGCGCGGCCATAGGTCGAAAGGGCTCGAACATCAACCGGGTGAAGAAGTCGGTAGGAAAGCAGATCGAGATCGTCGAGTACAGTGACGATGTCAAAGAGTTTTTGGAGAACCTCTTCCAGCCGGCGGCCATCAAGAATGTCATGGTCGTGAACAAGAACAATAAGCGATTGGCTTATGTAGAGGTAGCAAATAAGGACAAAGGCATTGCCATCGGCAGAGATGGCCGAAACATATTAAAAGCCAAGATGCTTGCGCAGAGGCATCATGGCGTTGACGATATCATAATTCAATAAGGTTTGCGATTTACTCAAGGTGAAATGAATGGGAAATGGAATCTATGCCGCCAGGAAACTGGAGAGTGATAGGAAGTCGCTCCGGTGGAGCTATCCTAAGTATATCCGCAGGATGTCGGGGAGTAAGATGAAGGCTGACCCCCTGGGTGGTGCACCCATGGGAAGGGGAATTGTTCTCGAGAAAGTTGGAATTGAGGCAAAGCAGCCCAACTCAGCCATACGGAAGGCTGTACGCATTCAGCTCATCAAGAATGGCCGGCAGGTTACGGCATTCGCCCCGGGCGACGGAGCCATCGGGTTCATCGATGAGCACGATGAAGTCACCGTCGATCGCATCGGCGGTCGTCAGGGACGGTCCATGGGTGATATCCCTGGAGTCCGATTCAAGGTTATTGCAGTCAATAATGTCTCTCTCTTGGAGCTTGTTCGAGGGAGAAAGGAAAAGCCGGTTAGGTGATTATCATGAAGGTATTTGGCAAGTGGGATCCGGCTGAGGTTGAGGTAGCTGATCCGAGCGTAAAGGGCTACATGAACCTCCAGTCCAAGGCGGTCATGCATTCCGGCGGCAGGCATGCCAAGCAGCAGTTCAAGAAGTCCGAGCAGCATATAGTTGAGCGCCTGGTAAACAAGTTGATGAGAAAGGAGAAGAACACGGGCAAGAAGCTCAAGACCTACGGCATAGTCGAGGGCGCTTTCGACATAATTGCCAAGAGGACCAAGGAGAACCCGCTCTCCGTTCTTGGCAAAGCCATAGCCAATGCCGGGCCCCGCGAAGAGGTCGTCCGTCTCAAGTACGGCGGCATAACTGTGCCCAAAGCCGTGGACACGTCTCCCCAGAGGCGTGTGGACACCGCACTCATGTTCATATCCAAGGGCGCACATGCGGCATCATTCAAGAAGGCCAAGACCGCAGAAGCGGCTCTGGCTGACGAGATCATTGCTGCAGCCAATCGCGACGTCAAGAGCTACGCCATCAACCACAGAGACAGTGTGGAGCGCGTGGCCAAGGCAGCCAGGTAAGTCTGACTTTTGCGAAGAAGATAGGCGCAGGGAATATGCGCCTATCGAGCTATTTTTTGATATTTAGATTGCCAGGCAGGGACGGCTTGATTTACCCAGGCTCTTGAGTTTTCGTGCATGTGTGGTGACTGGAATAGTACTTGTGCGGCTCCTCAGGAAGCGACATTGCGGATATTTTCATTAAGCTCCGGATCATTTCGTCTCTGGACATATCTGAATCGGATTTGTAGCAGATCGGGCCATCAGTGGGAACTCCAATGCAAATCTTGCCGACAACGCCCACCGCACAGTCTGCGCCCAAAGAAATGAGCGCCACCTGGCTGTCAGCGCTCGCCCGCACCGAGTACCTCTTAAAAACCCGGTCTCGAATTATGTTTCTGAAGTGCTCCGCCTGGTACTTCGCCTGCCGCTCGGCCTCCAGGCCCGTCTTTGTGGCGAGCTTTCCGTCGATCTCGACCTATGGGCAGTCTCCGATGGCAAAGATGTTGCCTTTGGCGGTTGAGGTGCTCGTCCACCAGAATCCAGCCATTCTTCTTCCATACAAAAGTTTTACATAATTAACAATATAATGCTAGTGCAGATGAGTGAGATTGTCCTGCAAGTGCCGGATGAGGCCCTGCTGGCTCTGAAGATGTCCCCGGATGAGTTAGGAAAGGAGCTAAGGTTAGCGGCTGCGGTAAAGCTCTTTGAAATGGGAAAACTGTCATCTGGAGCGGCAGCCAAGCTGGCCGGGATACCACGAACTTTATTTCTTGCCAGTCTTGCAAACTACGGCGTTGATACCTTTTGCCTGACAGAAGACGATATCAAGGCGGAGGCTGTTCTTGCCTGAGGTCATCTGTAACACATCGCCTTTACAGTATCTGCATCAGATAGATCAATTGAGCATTCTTCCTATGCTTGCGGGATCGGTTATCGTTCCTCCCGCTGTTGCAGCTGAACTGGATGCTGGTACTGCAAGAGGATTGGACTTGCCAGAGCCTGAACATCTCAAATGGATTAAGATACAAGCGCCCATAAGCGAAGTGGCCGTATCCTTGATAACAGATCTTGGACCTGGGGAATCCCAAGTACTAATGCTTGCCCTCGAAATGCCTGGAAGCGTGGCACTTCTTGATGATGCTCTGGCGCGTCGCGTGGCCATTGCAAATGGAATACCCCTCAAAGGCACACTGGGATTGCTTCTGGATGCCAAACGTGCAGGCCATCTATCTGTAGTGAAGCCATCTATCGATCGGCTCCAGGAGCTGGGTTTCCGCCTAGCTCAACAGACGCGGGCTGCCGTCTTGAAGCTGGCTGGCGAAATATAGGATGCAAATAGATTCTCGCAAGACATGATATCCCTTAAGATTATTTAAATCTCTTTATAAACGACTTGTCTATCCAGCTTTTCAGCGAGTAGATCAGCCGCGTGGGAACTCCAATGCAGGTCTTTCCGACAACGCCCACCGCGCAGTCCGCGCCCAAAGAAATCAGGGCCACCTGGCTGTCAGTACTTGCCCGTACTGAGTACCTCTCATAAGCCCCGCCCCGAATCACGTTTCTGAAGTGCACCGCCAGGTATTTCGCTTGCCGCTCGGCCTCCAGGCCCGTCTTGGTTGCGAGCTTTCCGTCGACCTCGACCCATGCGCAGTCTCCAATAGCAAAGATGTTGCCTTTGGCGTTGAGGTGCTCGTCCACCAGTATCCAGCCGTTCTTCTTCGGCAGGTCCAGGCCCTGGATGAACGGCGTGGGCTTGATCCCTGCCGTCCAGATGGCCATGTCGCAGTCGAGGCTTGATCCGTCTGTGAATATTATGCAGTCCGTCTTGACCTCTGCCACCTGGGTTGAGGTTAGGATGTTCACGCCCTTCTTGGAGAGGGCCTTTTCCACGAGTTCAGAAGTTTGGGGCGAGAACTGAGGCAGGACGCGCTCGCGCGCCTCGATGATGTAGATGCTGGCATCCATGCTTTCTGCCAAAATAGACGCGGCCTCTACACCGGTGAGCCCAGAGCCCATGATCATAATCCTTTCCGGATAGTTGTCTTCCACATAGCGGCGCGCCCTTTTTGTCTCCTCCAGGGTGTTGATGGAAAACGTGTTCTCCACGCCCTTGATGCCGAAGTAGTTCTGGGCTGCACCTGTAGCCACCACTGCGTAGTCGAAGTCCACCCGGCTCTTTTCGCAGACCACGGTGCTGCCTTCGATGCGCAGCGCCTTCTCCTGAATGTGGGTGGCCCCCACCCGCTCGCAGAAAGGCTTGAGTGGCGCCGCCAGATCCTGCAGCCTTGCCACTCCGCCAAGGTACTCCGGGTACAGGGCCTGCATCTCCACTTGCTTCTTGGGCTCGATCAGAGTGAACTCCAGTGGGCAGGGCGAAGCTACTCTTATCAGCTCTGCGCCGGCTAAACCTCCACCAATGACAGCAACCTTCATGATCTCTATAACCTCTCTGGGGCGTGGCTTTGTAATTCCGAATTAATGTTTGGTCGTAAGTCTGCTATAAATGCATCGTGCTCGAAAAGGGCAATAAGAAATGAAGCATTTTTATAGTGCTACTGTCATACTGCGAGGGACGATCATGATTACTGTTTACTTCGATGGTTTGTGCTATCCCAAAAATCCCGGCGGCGTTGCCGCTTATGGCTATCTTGTCAGCCGGGATGGCGAAATAGTGCACAAGGGATTTGGTGCAGTTGGCGAGGGCCGGGGCATGACCAACAACGTGGCCGAGTACGAGGCATTGATGGCTGCGGCAACGTGGCTGATTGATGAAGGAATCGATGAGAAGATCCTCTTCAAGGGCGACTCCGAGCTTGTGATCAAGCAGATGAACGGCCAATACAAAGTGTCATCGGCCACCTCCAAGAAATATGTGCCTGAGATCAAAAAGCTCCTGGATGGCAGGGACGTGAGCTTCTCCTGGGTGCCGCGAGAGGAGAACGAGGAGGCTGACAGGCTCTCAAGGATGGGATACGAAGGCCACATGAGGCGGAAAAAGAGAGATAAGGATCTAATTTAGCAAACCATCGAAAAGGGCCTCGGATTGGTGTCAGGCTCAGCTCCACTTCCCATCGTTCTTCAGCCAATCGTTCATGTCTGCTGCCGCGGTCTTGCCCGCGCCCATGGCACTGATGACCGTGGCCCCTCCGCTGGTGATGTCTCCACCGGCCCAGACCCCTTTCATAGTCGTTCTGCACCTCTCGTCCACCACAAGAGTTCCGCGCCTGGTGGTCTTCAGCTCAGGCGTGCTGGCTGCGATGAGGGGATTTGGCACAGTGCCTACAGCTATGACTACCGTGTCCACATCGACCGGATGCTCTGAGCCCTCCTTCACACACGGACTTCTCCGGCCAGATGCATCAGGCTCTCCTAGCTCCATCTCGACAACATTCATTACCTTGACCATGCCCCTTTCGTCGCCCGAGAACCGTACGGGATTGGTGAGAAAGTCGAAGATCACTCCTTCTTCCATAGCGTTCTCAACCTCTTCGAGACGGGCTGGCATCTCCTCTCGACTGCGGCGGTAGATGACATGCACCTCATCGGCCCCTAGACGCATGGCAGAACGGGCCGAATCCATGGCCACATTTCCGCCACCAACCACTGCCACTTTCTTGCCTTTCTTTATCGGAGTATCGTACTCCGGGAACCTGTAGGCCTTCATGAGGTTAACCCTTGTCAGATACTCGTTGGCTGAGTAGACGCCGCTCAGGTTCTCGCCTGGCACATTGAGAAAACGAGGTGCTCCTGCGCCGATTCCCAAAAAGACCGCGTCGTAGCCTTCCTTGAATAGCCCTTCTATCTGAACCTGTCTTCCCACTACACAATCCAGCTCCAGTTCAGCTCCCAGAGATTTGACGTACTCGATCTCAGATCGGACGATTCCCTTTGGCAGCCGAAACTCAGGAATGCCGTAGACCAGTACACCTCCTCCGTCATGCAGCGCCTCGAAGATGGTGACCTTATGCCCGAACTTGGCCATGTCCGCGGCGACGGTGAGCCCCGCCGGCCCGCTTCCCACAACAGCCACTCGCTTGCCGGTGGGCAGTAGTATGTCACCTTTAGGTCTCTCCTTCTGGCCCAGCTCCCAGTCGGCCACATAGCGCTCCAGCCGGCCAATAGCTACCGGTGCTCCTTTCTTTCCGAGAACGCAGCAGCTCTCGCACTGCACTTCCTGGGGACAGACCCTACCGCAAATTCCGGGCAGGCTGTTCTTCCTCTTCAGAGCCTTGACAGCTCCTGGCATGTCTCCTTCCCTTAAAGCTAAGATGAAGTTCGGAATCTCCACGCCTACCGGACAGCCTTCCACGCACTTGGGCTTCTTGCATTGGATGCACCGGTTAGCTTCGGTCTTTGCCAGCTCTGAACTGTAGCCTAGGGCAACCTCCTGGAAGTTGCTTTTCCTCTTGTCAGGAGACTGCTTGGGCATCTCCACCCGGTTTAAATCGATCTTGCTTGACATCTCTACCGCACCCGCGCCTCTGAAGGCTAAGAAAGATTGATAATAAATAAGACTTTGCCTATCACTCCCGCAATCTCAGTTTGCGTATCCAATGGCCGCGAGCCTAAAACCAGAGCAACCTTCTAATACAATTAATCACCACCATTGCCCGGCGCGGTTGGAACATGTCTGCAATTAAACTCATAATAGATGATCGAATGGTAGAGGTCCCTGAGGGATCCACCATTCTGGATGCGGCTCGAAAGGCCGGATCTTATGTGCCAGCACTCTGCAATCACCCGGACCTCAAGCCTATAGGCTCCTGCAAGCTATGTATTGTCTCGGTAATAGGTCTGGACCACTATCCCACAGCCTGCAACACCCTGGCCGAAGAGGGAATGGTTGTGGAGACGAGTACAGAAGAGCTACAGGAGATGAGAAGACATACCCTGGAGATGCTTCTGGCTCTCACCAACCATCCCACCAGTTGCCTTTTCTGCGATAGGAGAAATGATTGCAACGACCTGCGCGAGTGCATGAGGAAGTTCCCGGTAACTGTGGGATGCAAGTACTGCCCCAAGAACGAGCAATGCGAGTTGCAACAGGCAGTGCAGTTCGTGGGATTGGACGGCATCCGATACGAGGTCTCATTTAAAAATATGCCTGTTTTAAGAGAGCCCTTCTTTGACCGAAACTACAACCTCTGCATCCTCTGTGGCCGATGCGTGCGAATCTGCAAGGAGGTGCGAGGCGTTGGTGTGCTATCCAGCAATCCCGATTTTCATCGCATGCATTGGATCGGCCCAGAATCTCTGATGGACTCGGACTGCAAGTTCTGCGGCGCATGTGTGGATGCCTGCCCTACCGGCGCTCTTTTTGCTCGATCAGAGAAATGGATGCATCCTGAGAATGTGGTTGCCACAGTCTGTCCCTACTGCGGCGTTGGCTGCCGACTAGATCTCAGAGTCAATGAAGGCAGAATTATCTCGGTCTGCCCAGACAGAGATAGCCCGGTAAATCGTGGGCAGGCATGTGTTAAAGGCCATTTTGGCCTGGAGGAGATCGTCCACCATCCCGATCGTCTGACCACTCCCCTGATTAGACGCAACGGCAGACTTGAGGAGGCTAGCTGGGATGAAGCACTCGATCTTGTCGCCCAGAGGTTCACTGAGATCAAAAATAAATATGGTCCTGATTCGCTGGGAGCACTCTCCTCTTCCAGGTGCACCAATGAGGAGAACTACCTTGTGCAGAAGCTCGCACGGGCGGTGTTCGGCACCAACAATGTGGACAACTGTGCGCGAGTCTGTCATGCCCCTTCGGTGACAGGGCTTGCTGCATGCTTTGGCAGCGGAGCTGCGACCAATTCCTTTGACCAGATTGAAGATGCCAATGTCCTGTTCGTTATCGGCTCCAATACTACAGAGGCTCATCCGATCGTCAGCCTGAAGATGATCAAGGCAGCCAACAAGGGCGCAAAGATCATAGTGGCCGACCCCCGCAAGATCGAGCTGGTCGATCTGGCCTGCATCTGGCTCAACCTGAGGCCTGGAACTAATATTGCCTTACTGAATGGAATGATGAATGTCATCCTCCGGGAAGGGCTGGAAGACCGGGACTTCATTTCTAGCCGCACTGAGGGATTTGAGGAATTCCGGAAGGTTGTAGAGCAATATCCGCCTGAAAGGGCTGCCAAGATAACAGGAGTCGCGGCGGAAAAGATAATAGAAGCAGCCCGGATCTATGCGAAGGCTGAAAAGGCAATGATCGTCTATAGCCTCGGAATAACCGAGCATATCACAGGAACTGCCAATGTAATGTCTTTAGGCAACCTGGCCATGCTGACCGGCAATGTTGGTCGCCGATCCACCGGCGTAATGCCTCTCCGTGGGCAAAATAACGTTCAGGGGGCCTGCGACATGGGTGCACTCCCCAATGCTTACGTTGGCTATCAGCCTGTAGTGGATCCGAATATTCAGTCCAAGTTCGAAGAGGCCTGGAAGGTCAAGCTGCCTGCAAATCTCGGCCAGACCTCAACTCAAATGATAGATCATGTGACAGATGGAGATATCAAGGGGCTTTATATGCTGGGAGAGGATCCTGCCCAGACGGATCCTGATTCCAATAGGGTCCGAGCTTCACTCAAAGCATTGGACTTCCTCGTTGTCCAAGAGATATTCCCAACCGAGACCACCAAGTATGCCGACGTTATCCTTCCTGCTGCCAGCTTTGCGGAGTGCGACGGAACATTTACCAATGGCGAAAGGCGCATTCAGCGGGTGAGCAAAGCCATACCTGCAATCTGTGGTCTGGAGAACTGGCAGACGATCTGCCGGATAGCACAGAAGATGGGCTATCCGATGAGCTACAGCCATCCTTCGGAGATCATGGATGAAATCGCAGCTCTTGCGCCGATGTTTGGTGGAGTAAGCTTCGAGCGGCTGGGTGTCGGGGGGCTGCAGTGGCCCTGTCCGTCCAAGGATCATCCGGGCACAGAGACGATGCATGTTGACAAATTCAGCAGGGGATTGGGAAAATTTAATGCAGTGGAACACAGATTCCCTGCCGAGCAGAGTGATCCCGAATATCCTTTGGTTCTCACTACCGGCAGGAGGAGAGAGCATTATAATTGCGGCTCAATGACCCGGCGCTCCAAGGGAATCATGTACAAATGGCCGGAGGAAGCAATAGAGTTGAATCCCATGGACGCCGAAGAGCTTGGGATCGAGGACGGAGAGATGGTTCAGGTCAGTTCCAGGCGTGGCGTTGTCAGGACAAAAGCGAGAATTACCGATAGGTCGCTACGCGGTGTAGCATTTATGTCCTTCCATTACCCGGATGTTTTGACAAACCTTCTTACCAACGCTGCCCTGGATCCTCAGGCAAAGACGCCAGAGTATAAGGCCTGTGCCGTGAAGGTCAGCAAGATCATAGGAGACTAAAGATGTACGAGATAGTCAAGAACGAGACTCTTGCCCCCAACATAGTCCACATGAGCTTTTGCGCTCCAAAGATTGCCAACACGGCCAGGCCGGGCCAATTTATCATCGTCAGGGCGGATGAGCGCGGGGAGAGAATACCGATGGGAATCGCCGGTTGGGATAAAAGTGATGGCACCGTGGATATAGTCTTCTACGTTTTAGGCACCAGCACCGCCAAGCTCTCTACAATGAAAGTGGGCGAGTCGGTGTCAAATGTCGCCGGACCCCTGGGAAAGCCTACAGAGATCGATAAATTCGGGCGTGTTATCTGTGCCTGCGGCTGCTTTGGAGTTGGGCCAACTCTGCCGCTCATCAAGGCCCTCAAGGAGAAGGGCAATTATGTGGTGACTGTTGTTGAAGCCCGCGGCCCGGATTTCGTCTTCTGGGTGGACAAGCTCAGGGAGCACAGCGATGAGGTCCATGTTGTGACTGGCTGCGGCAAGACTGCCTGGGCCAATGACTTCATAGAACAGGAGCTGGCTCTTGGAAAGAAGATTGACAGGATCTTTGCTCATGGCTGTCCCTTCATGATGAAGGTCTCTTCAGATGCCTCCCGCGCTGCTGGGGTCGAGACTGTCGTCAGCCTCACTCCTATCATGGTGGACGGAACAGGCATGTGTGGGGCCTGCCGGGTTGAGGTGGCTGGCGCGACCAAGTTCGCCTGCGTGGACGGACCGGATTTCGGGGGCCATCGTGTCAATTGGGACGGATTGGTTCTGAGGCTGCGGCAGCTTATTCCTGAGGAGGACAGATCCTTCAATATCTGGGAGAGGGATAACTGGCATAAGTTGATGGACTGCCGGCAGAAGAAGAGCTTCAATCCTGCCAAGAGGAAGCTGATCTCTGAGCTCGAGCATCCCGACGGCAATTGCAGGCTGGCCGGGGTCTGATTATCTTTTTTCCGATTCAATCAGCTAATGCATTATTTTTCGTTATAATTGGTCTTTTAGTTTTCATAAACATTCATAATTTCCCACAACCGCAAGCCTTTTACGCCATTTGTTGGCATCCACATGCCATCCTGGAGAGAGAAAATGGCATTCAAAGTCCCCGCGGATATCGCTAAGGCGGCTATCGCTGCCGGATGCACGAAATGCAATATGACCTGGACCAAGCTTTTAGTGTTGGGCTTTTTGGCTGGAGCATACATTGCGTTTGGAGCGCTTTTAAGCGAGATTGTGGCAGGAGGTCTGTCCAACGGCACAATAATCGATCCGGATGGAGGCATTTGGAAGATAGCTCTGCCTGCAGGGCTCATCAAGTTCGCTGCTGGAGCTGTGTTCCCAGTGGGCCTCATGCTGGTCGTGATCGGCGGATCTGAGCTGTTCACTGGAAACTGCATGTTTGCGCCGTTAAGCGTTCTCAATGGTGAGGCCAGCATCAAGGGCCTGATGAAGAACTGGTCTCTGGTTTATATCGGCAATTTTCTAGGATCGATCTTTGTAGCCTTCTTCCTGGCTTATCAGTGCGGATTTTTCGACAATCTGCCATGGGCGGGCTGGGCGGCAACTGTTGCCAATACCAAATGTGGCTTGGACTTCGGCACCGCTTTTCTGCGGGGCATAGGCTGCAACTGGCTGGTCTGCCTGGCCGTATGGTTGGCCATTAGTGCGGAGGATGTGATCGGCAAGATTTTTGCCTGCTGGTTCCCGATCATGGCCTTCGTCACCATCGGATTTGAGCACAGCGTGGCCAATATGTTCTTCATTCCTCTCGGCATCTTTGCCGCCAACAATCCTGTCATCGCCGAGAAGCTGGCCGGGGCCAATATTGCCACCGCGAATTTGGTCGGAGGAGACGGCTGGTATAATTTCTTCATCACCAACCTCATTCCCGTTACCCTCGGAAACATCGTGGGAGCTGCCCTGTTCGTCGCTTTCCTGTACTGGTACGTCTACCTGAGAGGTCCTCTCTGCGCTAAGAAGTAATTGGATTTCCTTGAATCTGCAGAATTAAGCAGGGAAAACTATAAATTGTCAACCTCCAAAGGTTGACATATGACCTTTTTCATCAACGAAAAGCAGTTCGAGTTCTGGAAGCTAAGGCGAGCCCGAGTACCCAACACAACAATAGCATCCAACTTTGGTATCTCTCGACAGGCGGTCTCTAAGGCTCTTCTTACAATAGACGGCAAGATCGAGACGTCTCTTCTTGAGATGGCAAAGGCCAACAAGATCTCCGTCGTGAAAATCGATCCTCAACTGGGGGTTCTTCTCGGTCGTTCTGTTCCACTGGGCGTGGATGCGATCATATTTGTCTCCGGGAGTCATGGCATCCAGGTCTGGTACGAGCACGATGGCCACTGCGATGGGTGCGAGGAGTACGCGCAGTGCATTCAACTGCTCTGGGATTATGCAGATGAGCTTGGCCTCAAGCTCATTCAGACTGCTGATCCCACAAAGATTGCAGAGGAATTATTCGCAAAAGTGAAGGAGATGGTTTGATGTTGCATTTTTCAGAAATTATCGAACACTGGACCGGGTGGTGCCCAAGAGCTCAGAGGGTGCAAACTGCTTCAGGATTCGATTTCTTATCGGGGGAAACATCCATGACCATGAAAACGCAAAAAAGCATGAAGAGCAGGACAAAAGGCATAGCAGTAATTGTATTGGTGCTGGCAGCTGCATTGGCAGGGATGAAACTGGAGTTTGACAGCATGCAATCTCTGGACTGGTTCATGAACGACCCCAAGGCATTAGAAGGCTATCAGTGGCTGGCAAACAATACAGAGAGCGACGCGACAGTCATGGCTTGGTGGGATTATGCAGACGGCATTGAGACGATTGGCAAACGCGACGTTGTGATAAGTGAGGCATCTAAGGGTATCAAGAATACCATTGCCGGCTACGCAGATCCCAAAAAGCCCTGGCACAAGATAGAATATGCTCTATGGTATCCCTTTGAGTCTGAGGATAAGGTTGGGGATGTATCGGATTTCTTCTTATCCGAGAATGCAACGTCTGCCAAGGAGATAGCCGGAAAGTACAAAGCGAGTTACGCACTTGTGATGTCTGAGGATTTGGGCAAGTACTTCTCGGTAGTAATGGCCTCAGGAGGACACTTCAGCGATTACGTGAGGATTCCCACCAACCAGAGTTTCGGTACTGCCGGCATAAGACCTTATCTGAAAAAGGATACTGTCTTCACAAAGATGGTCAACGGCGACAATATCGAGGGATTCACCAAGGCGTTTGACAACGACAGGATTAGAATTTATAAGCTGGACTGATCCCGGCACTATTTTTTTTCGCCTGCCACTTTCCAGTGAATCAGGAGCCACGACCTTTGACCGTCGTCGTCTCCTGCACGTGTCCGCGAGTGCGCGCGCATGGAAGAACATGGCAAGAGGAGTTTTATGGCACTGGCAATTGCCTCGCCATCGCTTGTATAAAACTCGGCTGGAGATCCGCGGAAGAAGCCGGTCCGGGCGTTTCGGGACTTGAGCCACTTGAATAGCTGAAGCTCATCTTTAAGCTGAGGACCGGGACTGCGGTCTTTGCATCCAGCTTTTCCACCAGTTGAACACCAAACCTGATCGGAAATATCTCATCTAGCCAGACGAGAGTGGCGTCGGTGTAGCACTTGGACTTGACCTCAAGGATGCCGACAAACTGCGAAATACCTGTCAGGTAGCAAAGGAGGTAATCGCCTAAATTGATGAAGACGAAACAGGTTAAAATAGATGTAACTATTCAGCCATGCCGTCTAAATCATTATAAATTCAGGCAGCAATCCGAG
>CAZFFD010000052.1:0-19910 GCA_964518035.1 uncultured Methanotrichaceae archaeon
TGGTGGCTAAGAATCCCCCGGTTTATTGGTGTGTTTTCATGGAAGAGACACAGAGACGCTCAGGTGGGGGTCTGGCTCGCTAAAATCAACACAAAACTCATAAAGGGCGATCGTCAGGCTTAAGATCTACCGGCTCAGAGAGAGTTGGCGGGCTGAGGTAGCCAAGCGGCCTACGGCGCTGGTCTTGAGCTGCCGTCCTCTTCCGGGAGGGCGGGACGGGCAAACCAGTGGTGCATCGCACCTCGTGAGTTCAAATCTCACCCTCAGCGCTTTCTTTAGCAAATTTTAGGATGAGCCAAAATGCTTTTAATTTTTTTTTATCGTGATACACCGATGCATTTGCCCCATTATTGATGACTTGACCATTAAAATGATAATGTCAAGCTATTTTCTTTGTGTTTCAATAACAAAATCCAATAGATCGTCTATTTTGGATTCTAGATCTATGGTGTACGCAGTAATTTTTGCCTTCTTCTCTTCAGACCAAGCGGATTTTATAGATAATTTCGCACTTAGATTTACCACTCTGGCGTTAGGTAATCCGTCTCTTGTCTCAGCAATTAACCTCCTCTGGAATTTCTCAATTTCTTGAATGGATTCTTTGATATTTTTTATTAATTTTTGAAATTTATCCTTATCCTCGATAAGACCATTTATTTGCCCAATGTTTTCCCATAAGTTCTGCAAGTCTTTTGTTAGGCGTAATAATTCTCTATCTGACCTGTCTCTATTTGGTGCATTTGCTTCCTCGATCTTTTCTGCTTGGTCTAAAAGAGATTGGGCTTCAGAGGCGTTTGCTTTTTTAGCCCTACATTCTGCTTCTTTTTCAAGGCCAATATTATAGTAAAAATCCACTGACATATTTAATATATTTTCATAGGATTGACATAATGCGAATTTCTCTCCTATCAGTTTACTATATGCTTGAAGCAGCAAATTAGTCTTAGATCGTTTATTATTTAGGTAATCTCTTAATAATGTAACCGCTCCTGTCGCAATTGCACCTATAAGCGCAGACAAAAGCAAGGGGATAGATCCGCTAAACCAGGATTGGTTTTGAGTTACATTAGACGCAATTACGCCAGTTAGATTGATGTCCATTTAACCACCTCTAAAGCTCTCCGATCTTCTCCCTTTTTGACCACTCCTTCAATGATAATAGAAGTTCTCGTCTCATTATTTGCTCTTTCCTCTGAATGGATATTGTCTTTCTGATTAAAAGCTTACGGAAGAGATAATATAACTCCGCCAGACCCCCAGATAGTATCCAGTCGCTCCTCCTGCGGCTTCTTCTTTTGCGTCAGCCAACCTTCCAGGATACTTTGCGGCGATGGGGATCTTTAGCAGCATCGACCCTTCTATCGGCGCTCCGAAGCGTCATAAGCTCAAAAATGCTAGCAACTCGATTCCTAATCGCAACGGAAATGCACCAGTGCATTAAAATTTCATGTCATGCATTTACCGTGCATTTTCTCCGATTCTCCTCTCGTACCTCACGCTTCTTCCTTTTGTCCCAATCGGAGTGAGATGCCCTTTCCCCTCCAGCTTCTTCAGCAATCTATAAGCCTACGGCCTCGATATATGGCACAGTTCAGCGACTTCAGCCCGTGATATTTTCCCCGTGCTTTTCTACATGTTTAAGAACCATCTGCTCCCATTGCAAAGGCTCGAATCCATGAATATGAATATTAGCCGCCATCTCGCCAAGCCGTTTATGGGTGGATGCGCAGAGATGATATGCTCTTGCTTTTCCTTCCCCCGAAGCTTCCAGTAAGCCACCTTCAACCAGGCGCTCCAGTGCGGCATGAGCCTCGTTCTCAGGCCTTTGAATGATCTTTGCCGTTTCTTTTGCCGTGGTTCTTCGTTCGAGATACACATGATTCAAAAGAAGCAAATCATCCAGCCGGACGCCTTCCGGAAAGCCGCCCGGATTGGAGATCTCAATCCTATCCTTATGCCGAAAGCTATTTCTACTTTACAACCTTTACAAGATCACCATGATTGCCTCAAAGCGCCTGGCTGTGACTGAGCCGGTATGGGCAGAGTTATCTGATCTTCGCAGACCGGGAGAGACCTTCAGCCAGCTGCTCGCGGATATGGTCGAAAGAGAGAAGAAGGCCCGTTTGATCGCGCATCTTAAGCAAATTGCCGATGAAGGCGACTATGTGGAGTTACCCCCTTGAGCCGCAAGGTGGTCATCGATAGAAAGGCTCTGTTGTATCTCTCAGAGCTTCCGGAGAAGAGCCAGCGGCTCATCAAAGAGAAATGCCATGCCCTTTCTGAGGATCCCTTTCCAGGCCAGGGTGGCGACAAAGAGCTGCTTCATCTCGAATTCAAGCTCTATCGATTGCATGTCGGGCGATCATTCACTGTGTTTTATCAAATTTGTGAGGATGAGGAGCTGGTTAAGATCCTGGAGATCGTGACCATCGACAAAGCGCACAAGCTCGACAAGCATTTCGAGGTGTGAGTTATGATCATAATTTCAATCACTTGACAGGCGTCGCTGCTCCCACGCGGGAGCGCTAGCGGGCGCAGGCGGATCCAGGCCGGCCTGCGTCGCCACGGCTGCCTCCTCGCTTAGCCCGGACCAAGCTCGAAAGACAATTAGTCCTTGTGCCTTTGTTCCTTTGTGGTGAGATCGTTAGCTGTCAGGATATAAAATGAGCGACGAGATCGCCTCTGGATTCTCCTGGTAAAGAGCAGTATCTTAGGATTTGGAAGGTCTCTTATATCTCCTCATTCATAATACTCCAAATGCTGCGCCAGAGATTCGTGCTGGATACTACTGCCCTCACCGACTCATTGGCCTGGGAGAGCGAGGGTGCTACCGGCATCTGCGATGGAATGAATGCCATCTTGGATCGTGTAGCGGACGGACGTCTTCACCTGGGAATCAGCTGCTATATCCCCTATCCATCCGTTTACAATGAGATCAAAGATTTCGTCCGGCACAATAATTGTGACACCCGGGTCCTGGGCAAGGTCGATACGTGGCTCGTTAAAAAATCTCCGGACAGATACAAGGTCAAGGTTCCTGCCAAGATCTTCTATGAGTATGTTGACTACATGAGAAGTCGCATCAATAAGGGCATGAACATCTCTGAAGAGGCTGTATGGGAATCTGTCTCCAAGTGCATCTCTCTCTCTAAGAATGGATGCGACCTTGGTGGGATGAAAGACGAGATTGAAAGGGAAACCGTGGGCAGCATTGTCCGCAAATTTAGAGAGAAGTATAGAGCAGCACTGCGTTACGGCATCCTTGATAGTGCTCCGGACATTGATGTCCTGCTCCTGGCTAAAGAGCTGGATGCCGCCGTTGTCTCCCAGGACCTGGGGATACAACGCTGGGCAGAGCAACTAGGCCTTCGCTTCATGGAATCCAGGTCGTTTCCAATTATGATCAAGGAGTACATGAACGCCCTTCCGGAGCTTAACATGAATGTGAGAGATGAGGAAAGGATGATTTGAAGATCTATGACCCTCTTGCCCAATGGGCCTTCTCACCTCTCTCCAACGCGGTTTTAAGTTCATCCATCCGAATGGGCTTGCTGAGATAGTCATTCATGCCTGCCTTGAGGAACTTCTCCCGGTCTCCGTCCAATGCATAGGCAGTCATGGCAATTATGTAGGGCTGTTTCTCGATCTTTAACTCGCGAATGAGGCGCGTGGTCATCAGTCCATCCATATCTGGCATCTGTATGTCCATGAGGATCACATCATAATTCCTCTTTTCCATCGAGGAAAGGACTGACAGGCCGTTTTCGGCAATATCTGCGCTATAATTGAGCCGTTTGAGCATCGTCAGAGCTACCTTCTGGTTTACAGGATTGTCCTCTGCCAGGAGAATGGCAACACTCTTCTTCTTGCTGACCTGGACGCCCGGAGAAATGAGATGGCTCTCCTGTCCGGCCTCTTGGCTCTCTGGCTGGAGCAGGTTGATGAGCATGCGTTTGAGCTGACGGGGTTTTATAGGCTTGGCAAGCCTTCCTTTGATTAAATAGCCCAGTTCAATCTTGCTTCCGATATGGCTTACCATGATAATTAATGGAATATGATCAAAGATTCGTATCATTTTGGACAGGGATACTCCATCCATATCAGGCAGGAAGGCATCAATGATAGCAAAATCGAACCGATCCTTTCCTAAAGCCTCTAAGGCCTGCCTTGCCTCTGAGGCTTCCGTCACATCCATCTTCCAGGAGACCAGCGAATGAGCCAGCATTCTTCGCACCGAGTCGCATCCTTGAACTACCAGAACCTTTTTTGCCGCCAGGAGCGGATCTTCGGGTGAGCTCGCTTTTCTTTGCTGCGACACCGCGCATAGAATGGTAAACGAAAATGTGCTTCCTTCTCCAAGAGCACTCTGGACCGAGATCTCTCCGCCCATCATCTCCACCAGCCTGCGGCTGATGGCCAGGCCCAGACCAGTCCCTCCGTAATGCCTGTTGGTAGAGCTATCAACCTGAGTGAACGGCTGGAAGAGCTTGCCCTGGTTTTCTTTCGATATGCCGATACCCGTATCCCTGATGGCAAAATGAATCTTCACCATTCCGTCCGGCCCAGGTGATGATCCGACAGTGAGCACTACTTCTCCCATCTCAGTAAACTTCACCGCATTTCCGAGCAGATTGATCAGTATCTGACGAAGCCTTATCTCATCGCCGATGAGCATTGTAGGCATATCATCCTCCTGGAAATAGGTCAGCTCCAGCCCTTTCTTGGCTGCCTTTGCAGAAACCAGGTCCATTGATACCTCAATGCAATCGGTCAGATCGAAAGGGAGTGACGCCAGCTCGAGTTTGCCTCCATCTATCTTGGAATAATCCAGGATATCGTTGATTATTGCCAGCAGTGCGTTTCCGCTATTTCTGATGATCTCCAGGTAATCTCGCTGCTCTAGCTTCAGATCCATCTGCAAGAGGAGGTCACTCATGCCAATTACAGCATTCATTGGTGTGCGAATCTCATGGCTCATATTGGCCAGGAATTTCGATTTGGCCAAAGTGGCAGATTCCGCTCTGTCTTTAGCGTTCTTCAAGTCCTCTTCAATCATCTTCCGGTTGGTGATATCTCGTATGGACTCTATTGCTCCATAGACAGTCCCTTCTGAGTCATATAGAACGGCTGCACTTCCCAACAAATATGCAGATTTGCCCAAAATATTCGAGACGTAAAATTCTCCGACGATAGTATTGTCTTCCTGCCTCTTTAAGCTCTCATATTTGTCTTTTATATCCATATCTGGATTTAAAGCAAAATCAGCAAGTAACGGCCTTCTATGTCCATAAAAGGGAAGCGCATACTCATAATTGCCCATCCCCATAATCCTAGATGCCTTGATGCCCGTCATCTTTTCGATCGCCTGGTTCCAGGATATCACAATGCCATCTCTGTTTATGACAAAGGTAGCATCAGGCAGAAAGTTGATGATATCCGACAGCCTTCGCTCCGAATCCTTGAGGGCCTCTTCAGCTGTCTGTCGCACGATGATCTGCCTTTGCAGATCTTTGTTGGTCTTTTCGAGCTGTGAAGTGCGCTCTGCCACTCTTCTCTCCAGCTCTTCATTCAGCTTGATGACCTGGCTTTGCACCTCCTTCCTCTCAGCAATCTCATCTTGTGCTTCCTTGTAAAGAATCGCGTTTTCTCTCAATACCAGAATCTGACGGGCTATCACAAGGGCAATGATAGCTCCAACTGAGACAGAAAGGATAGAAAAGGGGATGGCAATTGGATGATCGTAGCTGAAAACCAGCATAATAAAGGCAATGCTTGCGCAAAAATATGGAAGATAGAGAGGCCACATTATCTCGCCGTAGTGATGATCTCTCTTTGTCTCATCAATATATCGGCCAGATTTTAGAATATTGGCCTGATATATCCCGGCTAGGCAAATCATGAGTGAGGAAATGATCCAGACGGCATCCAAGAGCGTTCCGGAGACGTAGGTCCCGGACATGGACTGGCCCATATAAATGGCATCTGCAATTATACCTGCCGCACAGAAGAGGCCCAGGAAGAGAAACGGATCGACGCCCAGCTTTTTCTGCCTGCTGAATATCAGCTCTATCAGGGCAAACAACAGGATCAGATCCCCCACAGGATAGGCCACAGCTAAAAACATGGTCTCAAAATCGGCTCCCTGGTTCTGCTCGATGGTTGGAGCGATGAAGAGTGTCCAGTAGATCAGGATGGCAGATATCAGCACGATTCCTGTGTCCAAGAGCTGTTTGGCTCTCTCGCTGCTCTTGAAGGCTACAGAAGGCAGGTAGAGTACTCCTGACAGGAATAATGGATAGGATAGGAGATAAAAGATGTCGGCTATTGAGGGAGAAGTACTCTGCTTCAATAGAATATCATAGTAGGTGAAGAAAACGTCTCCTATGAGATAAGAGAATGAAGAGGCAGAGAGCAACAGCCATCCAATATGCAGATTTCTATCAAAATTGCGAGACAATATTGTCGGATATATCAGACATAATGTTGCCAGGCTATTTATAAAAATCGATGCCAGATCGGTGAATACCATGTTTTTGGCTGGATCGTCTTTAAGATAATACCACGTGGCCAAGAATGCCAAGAACATAGCAATAGCTAAAATAGCAGCATTATGCAGGCTAATCTCTTTTAGTCTTTGCATATGCGTTCTGCAGATCGATTGAGTTAAAGACGGCTCCATCTGTCCCACTCTTGCTCCATTTCCGAGATGGGCGAGCAGGTTTCTCTCATTCAATGCATACTATATCAATTTGCTTTCATGCAGTATAGTATGTTTCAGCAAATTACATCAACAATAGGCGCTGCACAATCATCCTTGGTATATTTGATCGTGCAGAGGATTTATATCTTTACGAATCCCTTTTGAACCTCCAATTGCATATAATTTGACCTTTTATACGGCTATATAAGCTATTATAGATTAAGCTGTCGGCTCAAGATCGTGAGACATCTTCTGTAATAAACCACCAGTGAGCTGAATATTAATGCATATTCGTGTAATTGCAGCTTTCGACTAGGTAGCTACCATCTTCGGGTTTGCTTCCTTTTTTATATCTCATCCTCAGCCTCACATTGGATTGTATCTCTACATGCAAAGGTGGATCAATTACAATAAAAATATCCTCGCCCAGGAATATCATGTCCTTTCTATCGAGTATTATATTAGGAGCAACAGTGACTGGACTATAAATGAGCAACGAATTGACCATTCCTGATCTCATAACCGGGAGGCTCAAGTCAATGCTGCAATCCAGGTCGTTATATTGATCGAAATTAATGGTATCGTATAAAACAGGCTTGGATAGCTCTTCCCATTGATATATTCGTCCCTCTGCAAAGGAAGGCGAAAACAATTCTCCATGCCTCTTTTGGACAGGCTTTTCGGCGCAGGCCAGGATGACATAAGAGCACATGCCATACGGTATCACCCGGCCATCGGTGCTGAGAAACGGGCGCAAATGATTGATAATAGGAATCTGCATTTCATAGAACATGCCAGAATAAATATTCTCACTGATTAATAGATCTATTTGCTTTGGCGGGTTCCATATGGTGGCATCTCCTTCTATCAATTCCAGGCATCTCTCCTCAAATAATCCATCTCTTATAAACATCCTGGAGAGCCTTCTGGATAGTGCCAATGTATCCTTATTTATCTCGATTCCATAGACCATTGCCCCAAGAGCAGCGGCCATAATTGCCATTATGCCGGTCCCAAGTCCAGCCTCAACAACCACATCACCGGGTCGAATCGATTTCCCTATTGCCTCTAAAAAGGCAATCGTCCGGTTTTTGTCCAGGACACAGTGAATGGCATCTACCGTCTCCAATCCGCAGGAAGGTACATCAATCCGGGTCATCCGGTCATCGATGCATTCTTGAGACAACAGATCGGTAAGATGGCTGATGTATCCCCACTCTCGGAGGTGATCAATCGTCTCATTATAGATCTGTAAAGCGAGCGAAGTCGGAATCTGATGCACCATCCTGCAATCACTGGTATTCAAATGATTTTCAATGCATCTGATCTAAGAGCCCTCATTCTCCCGGGACTTCTTGCATTTTTCCAGTGCTTTTTGTAGCTGTTCCACGCTAATCGGTTTGCTGATGTAATCATTCATGCCGGCGATCAGGCATTGCTCACGGTCTCCCTCCAGGGCATGAGCAGTCAATGCCAGGATATGAACATCAATTTTTCTGCTGCGAATCTGGCGTGTTGCTTCCAGACCATCCATCTCCGGCATCTGGACGTCCATGAGAACCACATCGTAGTGTTTATCCTCCAAAGCTCTTAAGACCTCCAGGCCGTTGTTCGCCACATCAGCCCTGTATCCCAGATGCTTGAGCATAGATAGTGCTACCTTCTGGTTTATGAAATTGTCCTCAGCAAGGAGAATGGACAGGGTGTTCTTCTTGCTGACCTGGACGCCTGAAAGGAGGCGACTCTCCAGTCTGGCCTCCTGGCGCTCTGGCTGCAGCAGGTTTATAAGCATGCGTTTGAGCTGACGGAGTTTTATGGGCTTGGCAAGCCTTCCGCTAATAAATGAGTCCTGCTCAACCTTGCTTCCGATATGGCTTATCATCACAATGAATGGAATCTGGTCCTTGGTTCGTATCTGTCTGGAAAGAGAGACTCCATCCATATCAGGCAGGAAGGCATCAATGATGGCGAAATCGAATCGATCCTTTCTCAGAGCCTCTAAAGCCTGCCTTGCATCCGAGGCTTCAGTTATATCCATCTTAGATGATACCAGGGCATGAGCCAGCATCCTCCGAACCGAGTCACATCCTTGAACTAACAGGATCTTCTTGCCGGCCAGAAGATCATCTTCAGGTGATCTTGCCTGTATTGGCTGTGACACATTGCATAGTATGTAAAAAGAAAATGTGCTTCCTTTTCCAGGAGTGCTCTTGACCGTGATTTCTCCACCCATCATCTCCACCAGCCTGCGGCTGATGGCCAGGCCTAGCCCAGTCCCTCCATAGTACCTGGTTGTAGAGGAGTCAACCTGAGAGAATGATAAAAAGAGCTTGCTCTGGTTTTCTTCCGATATACCGATACCAGTATCTTTGATGGCAAAGTGGATCTTCACCATGCCATTTGGACCAGGTGATGATCCAACTGAAAGAGTGACCTCTCCCTTCTCTGTGAACTTCACTGCATTTCCGAGCAGATTTACCAGAACCTGTCGCAGCCTGGTGACATCTCCGGCAACCTTCTCAGGGAGATCATCTTCCAGGAAATAAGCAAGTTCCAGGCCCTTCTCCGAGGCTCTGGAGGAGACCAGATCAAATGCTTCCTCGATACAGAGCCCGAGGTCGAAGCTGGAGCGCTCCAGATCCAATTTGTCTCCATCGATCTTGGAGTAGTCCAGGATGTCGTTGATGATATCCAAAAGCGCATTGCCGCTGTTTCTGATGGTGATCAGGCTATCCCGCTGCTCGGGCTTGAGATCGTTTTCCAAGAGCAGTCCGGTCATGCCAATTACAGCATTCATCGGCGTTCTGATTTCATGGCTCATATTAGCTAAAAAATCGGATTTCGCCTTTGTAGCAGACTCCGCTCGGTTTTTCGCTGCCAATAGGTCGGCATTGGCAGCCTCCAATTGAGAGGTCCTGACCTTGACTCTATGCTCGAGTTGTTCGTTGAGACTGATAATTTCCCGTTCAGCTCTCTTGCGCTCAGCTATCTCATTTTGTGCCTCTCTAAAGAGCCATACGTTCTCGTCTATGGCCAGAATCTGCCTGAGGATGACGAGACCAATAATGACACCTACCCCGATGGAGAGAGCTTCAAAGCTGAGGGCCATGACATGTTTGTGGCTCCAGATCAGCATGAAAAAAGCTCCAGCCGCACAAATATAGGGCAGGTATAGGGGCCACGTGCTCCTCACAATTTTCAGATGACGTACTGCATTCGGAGAGAAAGCTCCGTTCCTTACTGCCTCTGCCTGGGCTATTCCTGATAGCGCGACGAAAAGGCAGCCAGCAACCCAGCCACTGTCCACGATTCCGCCTGCAGAATATCCATCATGGAGGGATTGGCTCATGAATAAGGCATCAGTTACAATCCAGGTCCCAGAACCCAGTATCAGGAGTATGAGAGCCTTTCTGGCTGGAAGATACTCTCTGCGAAAGAGCAGTTGCACTACGAAGAAAAGCAATATCAGATCCAAAACCGGATATCCTACTGATAGAGCCATCGCCAGCCAATCGGCCTCGGCGACCTGTTTGATGGTGGGCTCGATAATCAAGGACCAGAAGATGATTATCGATGTGACTATCACAATTCCGGTATCCAGGGCCATAGTGACTCTCTGGCGAAAGGTGATGGTTGCAGAGGGAAGAAGAAGAATGCCTAATATATAAAACGGAAATGTCATGAGATTTGGTATGTCGGCCAGAGACGGAAATGGGCTATTCATCTGAATGATCTCGGTATAGGCCCAGATGGAATCGCCCAGCGTAAAGCAAAGCTGGCCGATTGCCATCATCATCCAGGCTAAAAATATTTTTCTGCCTACGCTTAAGGATGCGCGAGCCGCATAAATCAAGCATGATGCCGTGATCGCATCTGAGACAATGGCCGCCAGATCAGTGTAATATACGATATAGTTAGGATTATCCCGCAGGAGGTAAGATCCAATTAAATAAGCCAAGTAAATGATGCATGCTGCAACCAAGAAGTTTTCGAACCTGATTGAAGCTATCTTTTTCGTCAAAGATGCTTCCTTTTCGGGAGATTTTGATGAAATGCATGAACCTTCCGTCTTAGATCGGATGCCTGAGTTCATCGTTGCACTCTCCTGCGTCTTTGGAATTTTTATTGGAAATTGATGAGATTTTATAGTTCATTTGATCTTTCTGACGTAGACCCTCCTGAAGGCAAAGGGCAATCCACTCTGGAATTGCAGGTATGGCTATATATCTTTTTGCAGATAGGATTATATTTCAAATTGTAATAACTATGAAATTATCAATATATCCTGCCTGATTCAGATAATTCTGCTCATCTTGAGCATTTATCAATAAAAAAAAATTATTTGAAATATGATGGTTATTCGTTTCTGTTACTAAATTATTATTCATAATGAATGCTTCCCAAAGGCTTAATTGCAATGAAAGATCCATGAATCGCGGGGACCAGAATTGAATGATGAATTCAGCAGAATGCTATTCGAGGAGAAGGTATCATATCTTATAGAAAACCTACGAGAATTGCCTGACGATCTGGCTGAGGAAGGTGTGGAGGTTCTGGCTAAAGCGGGCGAGACGGAGTATGCTGTGGTTTTGGCCAGAGACAAAGGAATGATTGATCGGGCCATTGCAGTCCTAGTCGATGCAGGGGACTACCTCTGGGCAGCATTGATCGCGAAAAACGCCGGGCAGGATGATCGTTCTGATAAGCTTTATCGCGATGGACTGAAGTATTACATTGAAATGGAGATGTTTGGAAGAGCAATTTCCGCAGCCAGCGCTCTTGGCATGTCTCCTGATGTGATCGATGACCTTTATCAAAGTGGAGTTGCCAGAGAGTGCAGAGACGTTGACCTGGCTCACAGCAGGGAAATGATTGACTGCGCCATGCAGTCCCTGGATATGTCACTAATAGGCAAAGACGACGAAATCTCTATACAGCTCATGAAGGCGATGCAGGACGAGCGAAAGAAAAGGCAAAACGGGGATTAACTGATTCCTCAACACATTGCATACATCTCTTTTAGCCTGCATTTTCGTGCCGATGAGATCGGTATAATCTGCGGTATGCCTTCGTCATCCAGCGTAACTCTAGCATGAACGCCATAGACTCTTAGAATCATATCTTCCGTCAATACCGATGCAGGGATACCAGCTGCTTCGATGATGCCTCTATTTAGCAAAATAATATTACCCGCATATCTAGCAGCAAGGTTCAGATCATGCAGAGCTACGATAGTTGTCATATTACTAAACCAGGTGATTTCTCTAATCAAATCAAATAACTCGAGCTGGCGGGAGAGATCCAGCGAGTTTGTGGGCTCGTCCATAAGAAGAATTTTAGGCTTTCGGATAATAGCTTGAGCTATTCCTACCATCTGCTTTTGACCACCGCTGAGCTCATCCATGCACTTCATAGCAAGGCTCTCAATTCCAAGCATTTTCAGGGTATTCATTGTTGATGACAATTCTTCCTCTTTAACCCTCCAGCCCAATGAGCCAATTTTGCCGAGCATCGTGGCCTCAAATACCGTCAATGCTCCACCTTTTGAAGATTCTTGTGGAAGATAACTGATTGCTTTGAGGATCTCATCCCTGTGATATTCCTCGAAGTCTCTTCCATCTAGCATGAGGGAGCCTTCTGGCTTTAAAAGACCGCATATGCACTTTAGTAATGTGGATTTTCCAGATGCATTCGGGCCAATTATCGCGGTTACATTCGGCTCAACCGCCATGCTCACACCATTTAGTACCATCGTTGAATTATATCCAAATCTAATGTTTTTTAGCTCCAGCATCACCAATTACCCTTCCTTTTCGATAATAAAAGACATACAAAAAACGGTATTCCTATCAGCGATGTAAGTATCCCAATAGGGAATATGATTCCTGGGACAATAGCTTTGCTTAGAACTGAAGCAAGCGAGAGCATAAGCGCCCCGAAAAGTGCCGAAAAAGGCAAAAAGTATCTGTGGTCCTCGCCAACAAGCATCCTTGCGATATGCGGTGCCACCAATCCAATGAACCCGATCGTCCCTACAAACGCTACAGATATCGCTGTGAGGATCGATATGATGATGAGGTTCTTTATCCTGAGCCGTTCTACATTAACTCCCAGGCTTTTGGCTTTATTGTCACCTAGCCGAAGCGCAGTGAGCTTCCAGACATCAGCTGCTAATATCGGTATGACCACCAGAACGATTGCTGTTATGATGCTTAGCTTTGTCCAAGTGGTCTTAGTCAAGCTCCCGAACAGCCAGAATACAATAGCCTGGACCTGTTCGGGATTTGCAAAGTATTCTAGCAATGCTAATAATGATTCAAACAAGAATAAAACCGCTATGCCTGTGAGCACAATCGTTTCAGTAGATGCCTTTTTCTTTTGAGCAATGCAATATATTGCAAAGCAGCCGAGCAGCGAAAAGATGAATGCATTGAGTGGAACGAATAGATCGCTTGCGAATGGCAGTATGCCAAAACCAAGAACCATCGCCAGAGCTGCTCCAAACCCCGCCGCTGCTGAAATGCCAAGCGTGTAGGGGCTGGCCAAGGGATTATCCAGGATCGTTTGCATATTTGCACCTGCAAGGCCTAAAGCAGCGCCGACAGCAACTGCCATCAAGGCAACAGGTAACCTGAACGTCCATATGATGACCTGGACTGATCGCTCAGCGGATTCGGGAGATAGTATCGTCCTAGCAACGACATATGGGGATAAAGATGCGGGACCTGTTAAGATGTCAACGATGACGGTGAAAATTATCGCCAAAGAGGCTAGGAGGAGAAGAATGATTCTCCTCCTTGCTAGTCTCTTATAGGCTGCGTTCTCTGTCGTGATCATCTTTATGCAACCGATCAATACCATAGATCGTTCGATGCGCACGGATTATTGAGGATAGTAGTCATATACAAATACGCCACTATAATCAATAGGCATGAACTTTTCGTGGTAATCCTGGATAGTATCAACCGGATCTACATCCTTGAACTCTTCTGGATAGAACCATTTTGCAAAAGCCTCAAGTGCCACGAAGTTCATGAAACAAGAACAATAGCCATGGTAAATAGCATAGACCTTCTGATTCTTGATGGCATTTATCGTATCCCATCCGGGACGGCTAATAAATGGCTCCATCAGACTCTTCGTCATTTCAGAAGAAGTTGTATACCCAAGCTTCAAAGAGCCTGGTGTTGACCAGTTCCTGCCCGTCAATATGATTATATCTGGATTCGAGTCGATCAGATATTCCGGGCTGAGAGCTTTGACTGAATTAGATAGCAACGGCTCAGCTATGTTTTCACCGCTAGCCTTCTTGACAATAGCACCCCATGCTACATCTCCATAAGCATTTCCATAAGTTGATGGTCCACCGTCGGCACATTCGATATAAACTCTTGGCTTCTCTTCATCAATTTTTGCCAGTCGGGTGTATACATCGCTAATCGTATTGTTGTAATAATCAGCGAGCATCTGAGCTCTCTGTTCTTTCCCCGTAATCTTTCCAAGCAACAACATGCTCTTTGTCGAATTATCTAAAGGATTTATATAGAAATCATCAAAGACCACTGGGATATCTGCCTGTTCTAGTTTGGCAAGGGCATCCTTTGTAGCTTCACCATAAAACAGGAGGAACCAATTAGGCATGATGACAACATCTGGCTTTAATGATGTCACTTTTTCGGGGCTGAAAGTATTATCATCAAGAGAGCCAACATTCTGGATCTCTGCCATATTCGGGTATTTTTCAACATATTTAGCATATATGTCACCAGACCAATCCTTGAGAGCGGAATCCCAGCCTATGATTAGGCTATCGAATCCTTCGCCGTAGACTGCAGATAGCTCAGGGACGCTTGATGAGTCCATCATTACGATACGCTCAACAGGGCACATCAATGTCACGCTTCTTCCGGCCATGTCTGTGATGGTAATTTCGCTTGCTTGATTGCTGGTATCTTCATTTATAGCAAAGCATGGGACCATGGATGCTGCAATTGCCATAAATAGGATTAAAATATGAGATATTATGAGGGTATTTCTTTCCATGTCATATCACCTAAGAGAGACTGCACGCCAGCTCTCTTGTTATTCATTTAATTAATAGATGTAGCAATTATTGATAAATATTTCGGTATTATGTCGATGAAATGAATTAATAATTTTTGACATTGTATACATCTAATCCAGTCTGCAAGCTGCTAGTGGTCTTTTAAGGATCCCTGCCGTTTTATGCAGGTGAGTCAATAAAATAATAGGTCTTCTTTAGGCTGAAAGATCATTCGTCTTTCAGCTTAACATCCAGAGACATTAGATCCTCGGCCACAATGGTTCTCTCAAAGATTGACTTTGCCTCTTTTAGGAGCTGCGAGGTGTCCTCAGAGTAACGAGAGCTGATATGCGTCAGGACAAGCTGTCCTACCCCGGCGTCCTTTGCCACCTCTGCGGCCTCTGCCGCTGTGCTGTGTTTGGTATCCCGGGCCCACTGAGCCATGTCACTGGCCAAAGCGCATTCGTGAATCAGCAGGTCGGCACCCTGACTCGCTATCTGTACCGATTTGCATGGCCTCGTGTCTCCTGTGTAGACGACCTTTCTGCCAGGTCGGGGCAGTCCCATGACCTCATGGGGCTCTATCTTTCTCCCGTCTACTTCTATCGTTTGGCCATGTTGCAGCTTTCCAAAGAGCGGTCCTGGAGTAACGCCTAGAGAGATTGCAGCTTCCCGGTTGAATCGGCCTAGACGCATATCCTCCTCCAGAGAGTAGCCGATGCTTGGAACGCTGTGGTTGGTGGAGATGGCTCTCACCTGAAAGCCTTTCATCTTAATCACATCACCCGGCTCAAGCTCGACGGCCTGGACGATGAAGCTCCTGGAGAAGTAACACACAGACTTGAAGCACTCCACCAGACGGATGGTGTTCACCGGACCGGCGATGGTAATTGGATTTTCTCTTCCCTGGAAGGCCATGGTTTCCAGGAGTCCGGGAATGCCGAGAATGTGGTCAGCATGCAGATGGGTCAGAAAGATGTAATTTAAGCGCATCATGCCCGTTCTAGCTCGCATCATCTGCCGCTGGGTGCCTTCTGCGCAATCGAATAGTATCAACTCTCCCTCACGGTTCACAAGGACTGCCGAAGGATTTCTCTCCGGAGTGGGAAGCGATCCGGCAGTTCCGAGAAAGGTAACATTAAGCATCATCGGCCTCGTTTGGCATTTCGCAGCAGATGACTCTTGTTCTCCCATATCATCTTTTGCATCCAACTATTCCCGAAATCAATCTGAGATTTGTGGCAGAATGGGCTGCAGCCGGTTACGGACTGCCACCACAGTAGTCACAAAGCGGACAGAAGACTCACAAAAGCCGCGCAATCAGAACAACCTGGACCCGGCAGAATTTAAATGGCAAAACTGGCGAAATATCTGTTTTGGTAATCACATTTATAAATGAAAAGTGCGTCCATGCCAGGCATAGCCGCATAAAATAAGGATAAATTAAAAGCAATTCAAAAGTGATGACGAATATAAATAATTAGAATATGAGTAAATGGCTTAAATCAGTTGAGGATTGGAGGAGATTCATGCATCACGTCAAGGTCGGTGGAGTCTGTCTGCTTGTCTTAATGATAGCTGCGGCTCTGCCAATTAATGTATTGGCGCAAGCCTCTGAGACTGCAAGCAGCTCGCCATCAGGGAGCGATGCTGCAGCAGGCGGGGCAGCCAAAACCATAAGTCAGAGCCTGCTCTCTAAGAGCACGCAAGAAGAGACCATCTCTGCTGAAAAGATGGCAAAGAGCAACAGAGGTCTAAAGCCACTGGGATCTTCGGGACAATCTGCTAAGTCCGAAGCGTCCGCTACCTCGAATGAGGATGCAAGCTCAGAGACACAGGTCGCGAGCACCGAGACGGATACCACTGCCACCAGCACAGAGGCGGTCCAGGATTCTGCGAATTCTGCAGAAACAGCCACGACAGAAAGCACAACTGTCGAAGAAGAGCCAGCGACCACCTCTACTGAGACGACTGCTGCAGAAGAAGAGACGGTAACTCCAGACGAGATCGAGAAGGAGACTGCCGCAGCATCAACCACTGATTCTCTAAAGGCCCAAGAAGATAACGTCACAGAAAGTGCCGCGGAGGTTGCAGCGACTTCTGTCGAGAATGCTTCTGTGAGTGAACCGGAAAACGCCACAGATGAAGTCAAAACTGCAGAAGATGAAAACGCAGAAAACGAAACTGCAGATGAGGAAGAAGATGACGAGAAACCAGCAGACCGCATCTGGCGAGAGGGAACAAGCGACGATAAATACACCTGGGATTACAGGAGCTTCTCCGGTTTCTTCTATGACATGGAGAATGATGTAGGAACAGAAGAGCTAACCGTGAACCTTGCCGGGTCGAGCCGAACCATCGATTCGGATAATCTTGTCTATAAGACGAGCCCAAAGGATCTGGATTTTAAATACGGTTATTGGGGCGATTATCAGGTTATCGGTTTCATGGCCGAGAAGTACTTCGCAGGGTACATAGGCGACGAGAACGGCCTCTTTAGTGAGGGACAGAGCTTCCTTGATGAGGGCCAATTGAGACAGGTGCTCATCGATAACGATGACAGCCAGACCCTCGCCAGCGGATCGGCGCTCACTTTAGAGGAAGGATACGAGCTGCAGATCAAGCAGATCGATATCGATGGTGAGAAGGTCTATCTGGGCCTCTCCAAGGACGGAGAGGAGATCGACAGCAAGGTCGTTTCGCCTGAAGGCAGCCTCAAGAGCTCCACCTACGAATATAAAGTAGAAATCTCTGGAGAAGATGTGCCAATCATCATGGCTCATATCGAGAGCGTTTTTGCGAGCACCGAGAATGACCTGGTCACAGTTGACGGCCTCTTCCAGTTGTCTGATACCTATGCCTCAGTGGAAGACGGCGACGAATACGGCAAGATGAATGTCCAATCCGTTGATGAAAACGGCGTGGAAATGAACAACGAAGACTCCATCAACCTGAAGAAAGGAAGCACAGTCAATATATTCGGCGAGGTTGGTTTTGTAGTTGCAGATGCTGATGAGCTGCGCTTCGCCCCGATAGTAGATAGGATCGGACCTCAAGAAGTTCGAGGCACTGTAATCAATCCCTCAAAGGAAAACGAATTTACCTGGACGGTTTATAATTTCGAGGGATTCTATTACGATATCGACGAGAATGTAGGAACTGAAACGCTCACTGCCAAGATAACAGACGGCAAAAAGATCGAAGAGGGAGACCTGGTTTATTCCTCTAAGCCCCAGAAGGTTGATTTTGAGTTCGGCTCCTGGGGAAAATACGATGTCATCGGCTTTATGGCAGACAAGTATTTCGCAGGATACAACAACGAGACGGAATTTACTGATGAGTTCAGCGTCATCGGAGAAAGCCAGCTTCGAAAGGTCCTGGTTGATAACGATGATAGTCAGACGCTGGCCAGCGGTTCTGCTCTTTCTTTAGAAGACGGATATGAGCTGCGCATCAAGTCTGTGGACCTTAACGGAAACAAGGTCTATCTGGCTCTCGGGAAGGACGGAGAAGAGGTAGACAGCAAGGTTGTAACGCCTTCATCCGATCCTGGTGACAAATCCTCTAACTATCTTTACAAGGTTGACATTGGCTCGGAAGAGGTTCCCATAGTCGCAGTTCATATCGAGAGCGTCTTTAGAAGCACTGAGTCCGATCTGGCCACGATAGACGGCATCTTCCAGGTCTCAGACAGTCCTGAGTCGGTAGAGGATGGCGAGGTTCACGGCAAGATGGAGGTCAAAGAGGCGAGCTCAGACGGCATCGTCATGGAGAACGACGGCTCTTTCAGCTTATCCAGGGACAAGACCATTGAGATCATGGATAACCTGAAGTTCGTAGTTGCCGACAGTGCTGATAGACTGATGGCTCCCGTGGCCACTAAAGGAACCGGCATGGATCTGACTCTAACTGTACCCGATGCAGTTGTCGATGTTCCTGTCACCATCAGCGTCAAGTTTGGCACCACTCCACTCGCAGGAGTACAGATCCTGATGAACGGCAGCTCCATAGGAACTACCAGCGTCACAGGATCTTTCAGCTATACTCCCTCGAAAGTTGGCACATACCAGGTTGTCGCCAAGAAGAAGGACTACAACAGCGCCAGCGCTAACCTGGTGGTCAGGACGGCGTCAGAAGCCGCAAGCGTCACAGCCTACCAGAAGGCCAATGCCACACTTAGCAGCAAGCTGACAATCAATGCTCCGGCAGAGGTCCTCAAGGGCGAGAACTTCCTGATAACCGTGGTTCAGGGCATCAACCAGACGCCGGTGGATGGAGCAGAATTATCTCTCGGCGACGAGAGAATCGGAAAGACCGGCAGCCAGGGAACTCTGACCTACTCGTCAAACCTCACTGGCGATTATACCTTGAAGGCCGAGAAGGAGGGCGCTACTTCAGCCACAAAGAAGATCAGCATCGCTTCATCTCTGAAGGTCATTGATCTGATCCTGCCAGAGAACGCCTATGCGGGAAGCGACATGAAGATCTCGGCAGTTGTAGAGAACACCGGAAGCAAAGAAGACACACGTCTCCTGGATCTGAAGGTCAATAAGACGGTAGTGGACTCCAAGAATGCCAGCGCAGAAGGTGGCAAGAACACCACTATCAGCTTCACCTACAAGCCCGCAAATCCGGGATCTACTGAGTTCAGCGTGGACGACTTGAGCAAGACCATCAATGTAGAGACACCAAAGAGCAAGACATGGCTCGTAGCATTGATTGTGGTGCTGCTCATAGCTATTGGAGCCGGCTACTATCTCTACTCAAAAGGAGAGCTGGACAGCTTGCAAAGACAGGTCAAGAAGATGATGCAGGGGCGATAAACGGCAATCGCCCCAGGCATCCAATTTTTAGTTCTTTTTTGATCTAATCTCTGTGCACTCTGTGACTCTCTGGTGGCAGTCCGTAACCATTCGGTTCATAGCCAAATTAATAAAAAAATGGAGATCTGAAATGCTTAGATGATAGAGATAGAATAAAGAGTAATGCATATAAACAGATATTTGTAGGCTTTAAAATTGATTCAAATCTCTCTGCTTAGCGAATTATTTCCAAAATCTTGGCTGGTCGTCAATAGGCTCAGACCATCCCTATCTGTTCTTTTATCGCTTTGATATCGGCCTGCATTTGTCTGAAGCTCATGCCGTATCCTGGCTGGATGTCTTC
>CAZFFD010000053.1:0-18046 GCA_964518035.1 uncultured Methanotrichaceae archaeon
CCCTTCTATTCCGAAGGCTCACGCCCCCTTCATGAGAGGATCTCGAAAAAACTATTGGCGTTTCAGATTCAATCAATGCGATGGTGAAGCAACATATTTAATATCTTCAAGTCAATGATGAGATAAGCAACCAGGCTTAGGGGCTAGTGGAGCATAGGTAATTATGAGATTCATGTCATTCATGCAGCTGGCGCTGATTATGATGGTTCTGCAATGGGGAGGCTGCGCCTTAGAATCATCCAATCTCTTAGAAAATATCTCTGATCAGAGCAACATGAGCAACCTGGACCTGAGAAATATAAACATGGCAGGAATGCACATGAACCAATCCAATATGATCGCAAGCGATATGAGGGGCACCAATATTGATGGATCATACCTCATTTCTGCCTGGCTAAATGATGCCAATCTCTCCGGAGCCAGCCTAATAAATGCAGACTTGACTGGAGCATTTTTGAATAATGCCGATCTTGGTGAGGCCGATCTATCCGATTCGACACTAACCGGAGCGAAGATTACAGGATCAAATCTGAAAAATGCACGTCTCGTGAACGTCGATCTGACAAATGCTGATCTATCAGATACGGATCTGTCTGACGCCGACCTGACTGATGCCAGACTCTTTCGAGCAGATCTGAGCGGGGCAACCATGCGAAATCTCTACTTATTTAAAGCTAATTTGATCGGAGCGCATTTGAATTGGGCGGACTTGAGCGGAGCCTTCTTATCCCGATCGCAGCTTTCCAGGGCCGAGCTTTACGGCGCAAACCTGAGCGGCGCAGATATGAGCAATGTCGATCTTACCAGATCTTATCTCATGAGGGCCAACCTGGCCGGTGCTTATTTAGACTCGGCCAGCATGGAATATGCGGATTTGACTGAGGCAAACCTCAGCGGTGCATCACTCTCTCGAACCGGACTGCAGTATGCTGACCTGACCAGAGCAGACTTAACAAACGCCGATTGCTCTGATGCCAACATGGACTCAATCAGGCTGATGGGTGCAACGATGAAAAATGCCAGACTGGATCGCATTCAACTGTATAAAGCCGACTTCCAGGGACTGAATCTGGCCGGAGCCTCATTGAAAAAATCGGTTCTGACGACATCATATCTGGTCAATGCCAACTTAAGCCATGCGGATCTCAAAGGTGCAAGCTTTAAATACGTGGATTTTACTGGTGCTAATTTAACCGGCGCAAATTTGATGGATATCAGTTGCGACCAGTTCACGCTCATCTCCCTGGCCAAAGCAAAGCTAGATGGCGCAGCCATGAATGAAAAACTAAGAAGCGATCTCATGGCTCTCTCAGGTTCCGATTTGGGGCCATAATCATTTTTTGATGACTGGATATCTATCGACGGCAGGCCCCCCACGAATTTTGTGTGGCCTGTCACAAAATCCATTGAGGTCGGAATCGTTGCAGCCCTCTGCCGGCTCATCATAATCACCGTAGCGATTGCCTGCAGATCCATTGTCCCATTTTGCCTGTCCTCTGGAGTAAGCGTTGTCTTTCTTATTTCCGATGAGGGTGTTGTTGAATATAAGGTTGCTCTGACCTCTTTTTCCTTCAATGTTCAGGAATATCCCATAATCGTTCTTGCTGGCATTATTCTGAGAGATTGTGTTGTTTGCACAGTTCACATGATTCGTCCTAAAGTAAATGCCATATACATTGTTGGTTAATGTGTTTTCTTCAATGTAATTCCCGTCAGAATCAACGAAGAATATGCCCATTGAGTTATTCCTGAGGGTATTATTCAGGATACGAGAGCCTGATGTATTCTGGAAATAGATTCCTGCAAAATTATACTCGATTGTCAGATCCTTTATTGTGATATTGCAGCAACCTATGCAATAGACATCTCCTGCATTTGAGCTGGAATTGATAACGATATCAGTTTTATTTATCAGGTAGTAGAGCGGTCGTCCCTCTATTTGGTTGCTCGTGTCGATATCGCTTGAGCTGTAACCTGAGAGGAAGTTATTCATATTTCCTTGCATTGTATTATTTCTTAAAGTATTATTTGAGGAAAGATTCAATGCTATGCCGAAATTGCAGTTAAAAGCCTGGTTGTTTATCAAAATATTATTACTGCAGCCAACCAGATAAATGCCAATGGCGAGATTATTGCTGGCAGTGCAGTTGAGAACGGTGCAGCCATTTGATTTTATCACTATTCCAGCTTCATCCCAGCCGCTTGCCCCCTGAAAATTCAGGTCTTCCAAGCTGACGCCATCCGCCTGGAGAATTATGGCACTGCCCTTTCCCTTGGCGTCAATTATCGGAAGGCCACTTCCTGTATCCTCTCCACGGATAACCAGTGGTTTTGTGACAACTACATTCTCGAAATAGGTTCCGCTTTGTATCTCAATTATGTCTCCTGGCTGAGATTTGTAAATAGCGTCTTGAATGGATTTATCCGGAGTTATCCTTGTGGTCCCAGCAAATCCAGTCCCCGAAAAAATAAATAAAAGTGCTATTATGCAAACAACAACGGATTTGTAAATTTCATTATTGTTCATCAGACATCACCCGGCCATGAAACACAATATACTAAAATTGAGTTCAACCATTATTAAGCAAATGGATGAAGGGATGACAGATCATTTCTTTATCCTCCAATAGATCTGCTGATCGGCACATCCCTATCATCAGCATTCTGTTTTTCAGTTTATTGGCTCAGTATCTCATAAGTATCCTTGTGGGGATTGATGAGCAGCTGCTCTGCTATCTCTTTTGCCTTGATCTCAGCTTCCGGCTTGAGAGTCTTGAAATACAGCTTCCAGATGGTTGCCTTCTTGACATCCACAACATTTCCAAAGCCAAGTCTGTTTCGAAGTCGATCCCGAGTGGAGATGGCCTCTCCATCTTCGATGTGAAGGGCTACCTTAACCGGCACGTATCCCTCCTCAAATATAAGCTCGTCCACGAGAATCTTATGGCTCTCCTTGTTCTCATTGACCAGCTCTCTGGCAAAGCTCTTGGCCAGCTCCTGGGGATCTCCGGAATCGATCTCGATAGAAAAGAGGCGCTCCTTCTTGACATCTGAGAGGAAGTTGCCATACCCCATCCGTCGAACGAGGGTATTTTTAACTGTTGCCGCCTCGGCATCGGGTATCTTCAGCCAGACGCGCAAATTGATCTTCTGGCTCATGCGTTCACCTCTATATAGCGTTTCATGGATTCGAAGACATGTCTGCCGGGACCTGGTTCATCAGGCCTCTGCTTCCTCGGATCAAATGCAGGAAGCTGCCAGGCGAAGAATGACCTCTCCGGGTGGGGCATCATGCCGAGCACATTTCCCTCTTCGTTGCAGATGGCAGCGATGCTTTCAGTACTGCCGTTGACATTGAATGGGAACTCGTTTATGACCCGACCGTTCTTGTCGCAGTAGCGGAAGACCACCTGGTTATTCTCATTGAGCTTTTTTATGAGACCCGGAGTGGTTGTGACCAGGTTCCCCTCGCCGTGGGCGATGGGGATCTTGACCAGGGCCCCCCTTTCTAAAGCGAAAGTACCGCAGCACCTTTTCGACGGTGCCTCATGTCTGAGAGCTACCCAGTCGCAGTAGTAGCCACGGCGGACGATCTTGCCCTGGGAGACCATCACATTTTGGGCGAGGGCCATGTCCACGCGGTTGCAGTTGCTGCCGCTTCCGGAAGCGCTGCTATTAACGTGGAACTCATTTGTGCCTGCGTTTACATTTCCTTTGGCTCTGCCTGGAAGCAGGCCAGTCTCAACGAGAATCTGAAATCCGTTGCATATTCCTATGATGGGCTTTCCCTTGCCTGCTTCTTCCTTCAAGGCGCTCATGACCGGCTCTTTGGCGGCTATTGCGCCAGCCCGCACTCGATCCTGATAGGAAAAGCCTCCTGGTACGACAAAACCGTCAAATCCGGACAATTCTGCAGCGGAACGGTTCCACCGGAAGATCTCGCCATCCATGCCAACTGCCTTTACAGCTACCAGTGTCTCGAACTCGCAGTTCGTGCCCGGAAACTGCAAAACAGCGATCTTCATCTCATCGCCTCCACCAGACCAGTGGTCCAAGCATTTCTGGCCTGGTCCAGATCTAAATCGACTAGCGCCTTGCCTGCTCTTGACATTGCAATCCGTCTCTTGTTTGACACGATGCCGATTGAGATCGGCTCGAGATTATAGCTCTTAAGGAGCTGCTCCAGCCTGGTTTCTTTGCCCTGCTTTGCCTCCAGTACGAAGCCGGAGGACTCAGAGAATAGCAGCTTGTCAGTTCTCATGTTGGATTCGCCGCTCTCGACTGGATCCAGGTAAATCTCGACTCCAAACCTTGCAGGCCGGGTGAGAGCCATCTCGGCCACAGTTGCCGCCAGGCCGCCGTTGGATATGTCGTGGGCAGAAGCGAGGAGGCCTTCCTCTATGGCATCTATGACTGCGTAGATCATGCTTCTCTCTAAATCGAATCGGACGATCGGCACATTGGCTCCAGTCTCTCCGAAGATGGTTCTGTAGTATTCGGAGCCGCCAAGCTCATCGAATCTGGGGCCTATCAGGTAGAGCTTGTCTCCTGCAGTCTTTAGGTCCTGGGTGACAGCCTTGGAGAAGTCCTTCATGATGCCGACGCATGCCACCACGGGCGATGGATCGACTGAGCCCTTGGGGGATTCGTTGTAGAAGCTGACGTTTCCTGAGACTATCGGCACAGGCTGCAGTTGGGCCTCGTAGCCCTTGAGGTAGAGGTTCTTGCAGGACTCGGCCAGGCCTTTGACGCCCTCCCTGAACTCCCAGAAGGCTTCCGGTTTCTCCGGGTTGCCGTAGTTGAGGCAGTCTGTGAGTGTGGATGGGACTGCGCCGATGGCCGCCACATTTCGCATGGCTTCAGCCACGGCTGTCGCGCCTCCCCAGAAGGGACTGATGCGTCCATAGAATGGATTGCTGTCAACTGCCAGGGCGACGGCAAATTTCTCTCCTCGGACCGGGGCGATGAGCCCGGCGTCGGCTTCACCAGGTCGGATCACGGTGTTGCCCATGACCTCGGTATCGTAGTAGCGGTAGACGTGCTCGCGAGAGGCGATATTTGGGGACTTGAGGATCTTGAGCATGACGGCATTGTAGTCCTCAGGTTCTGCCACATCAGGCTCAGACAGGCTGATGACGCGCGGCTTTTCTTCACGCTGGTAACGGATGCCGCCTGTCAGGTGCTGGATTGGCACATCGCAGACCATCTCGCCCTTGTAGGTGACGGTGAATCTGTCGCCGGTGTTGATCTTGCCGACGACGCTTGCGCGAGCGCCCTCGTAGACGTTTGGCAGGTCCCAGTCTTCGTTGTATATCTTGAGGATCTTCTCACGTAGTTCCGGCGGCGAGATAATCAAGAAGCGCTCCTGGGTCTCTGCGATTGATAGGACCTCCGGCGGGAAGTCAGCAGCCTTGTGCATATCGTCCAAGTTGATCTCCATGCCGAAGCCTCCTGCAGAGCCCATCTCGGAGGTGGCGCAGGTGAAGCCGCCGCCGCCCAGGTCCTTGAAGCCTATTTCAACTCCGGTCTCGCGGGCCAGGCGGAAGAGGTCGTCGTTGGCCTTGAAGAGAACGTTCTTCAGGAATGGGTCGGGGATCTGAACTGCGCCGCGGTTGGTCTCCTCGTCCTCATCACGCAGAGCCTCGGAGGCGAATGTGACGCCCCCCAAGCCAGATGAGTCTGTAGGCTTGCCAATCAGGATCACGTCGTAGCCATTCTCACCTGCAAGAGGCGGAGCCCTGGAGCGGATGATCTGGTCGCGCCGGACGATGCCCAGCGACACGACGTTGACCAGGCAGTTGTCGTCGAAGCTATCATTGAAGACGATGTCTCCGCCCATGTTGGGGACGCCGAGGGCGTTGCCGTACTGCCAGATCCCATCTACAACGCCTTCTGCCACCCATCTGACCTTGTTGGCTTTAGGGCCGTATGGTTCACCGAAGCGCAGGGGATCGGCTGAAGCTACGACCGTCGCGCCCATGCAGTTGACATCGCGGACTATGCCGCCGATGCCGGTTGCTGCTCCCTCGTTGGGTAGGATTTGGCTTGGGTGGTTGTGGCTCTCATGGGAGATGACGACGCACCATTTGTCGTCGATGGCCACGATTCCGGAGTCTTCAACAGGGCCCATGACCACATTGGGGCCATCGGTGGGAAGGAATTCTTTGAGTGTGGCGCGAGAGCTCTTGTATGAGCAGTGCTCTGACCACATGGCATCATAGCAGAATAGCTCGGTGAGGGTTGGATCTCGGCCCAGCACCTCGGCAATGGAGCGCGCCTCGGGTACGGACATGCCTATGCCCCCGGCACGCAGGCTGGCCTCCACTTCAGGGTCGGACAGACCGATTATCTTCAATTCAGGTACACCTCTGGTTAGCTAGGTCTATGCTTAGCGAGGTGCATTATCAATTTATCGGATGGAGTGGGTGGGAAGGTGGATATGAAATAGTGTGAAAGGAAGGGTGTGAAGGACTGCCCAGGATACTAAATAATCTATTTGGGCCCGAAATCATGTATGGTGAGCGCAGATGAGTTTAACAATCCGGGCTAAATATGAGGACAAGGTACTCAAGTCATATCAAGATCTGCATTTGAATGAGGGTGAAGAGGTGCAGATTAAAATTCAGCGAAACCAGGTAGATAAATTTCATGGCAAAATGGCGATGGATAAAAAGACTGCTGATGAGATAATTGATATGGAGATATGAGATCGAAAATCTGGAAACCTTAGAGGGAGTCTGTGACGCCAAATGACTCCTTACTGATCGATATGCTTTCAGCCAAAATCCGATAAATCCATATGCTTCACCGCTGGAAGTCTTCATCAGCTATCGATCCCCTCAGACAGTACTCCTCTAGCTCAAATTATCTCTCGCACCTTCGCTTGCCAACCGTCTCCCTCCAGTCGCCTGATCGCTGCGCCCAAGGCTGTCCGCCTGCGCGTTCCCCGCCACCTATAGCTCCGCGTCGCCGTTCTCCCGGCCCACTTGGCCGACGCCCACAGGGCTGCTGACCCACCCGATATCAGTGGAGCCTGATAAATCCAAACTTCAACCGCTGGATAAAGTTATATCTTCAGGCTGTGCACATATTCCAATATGCTCTGCGAATACATCCGGGCTGCAATCTCCAAGGCGGTCTATGAGGTCATAGATGATGAGGAGCCTTATTACGGTGAAGTGCCAGATTTGAAAGGCGTTTGGGCCACTGGCAAAACCCTGGAAGAATGCCATGAAAATTTAAGGATGGCCATAGAAGACTGGATTACTTTTAGTCTGCGATTCAACCTACCGATACCGGTGATTGAAGGACAGGCCATAAAAGCACCAGTCGAGGCCTAGTGTAACGCTTCCAAATCAGTGATCCAATAATATAGATTGCATGTGCTTATGATTGTTGATATCTTATTTTTGAAACGTTATACTAGGTATGTCTAGGCTATCCCCGGTTTCGTGCAATGAGCTAATCCGAAAACTGCATGCCCTCGGATTCGAAGGACCTTATACTGGCAAAGGGCCGCATCCGTTGATGTGGAAAGGAATGACCAGAGTGATGATTCCAAATCCTCATCGATCGGACGTTAGCGTAGATCTGATTAAAAAGATCCTGAGACAAGGAGAGATCGACAGAGAGGAATGGCTTTCAGCTTAGCCGAACCTTCTATAATCTGTTCTACATAATCCTATGCCACCTTTAGTAGGGCATCCAGATCTCCTAATTCTCTTGGCTTAAGTCTGTACTGGACATCGATCCAACCAGCCGATACTTTATCGCCTCCATATCGTTTCCGGCCCCCTCGTTCGCCAAGCCGCTTGTCTCGCCCGCGCATGCACCCGTTCTCGTGAGCGCGAGCGTCAGTTGCCCAGGCTCACCTGGCCGGCGTCCACAGGGGCTGCTGGGCCGGGAGGGGCGAGCATCCCAATACTCTGGTTGGCAAGATGGACCTACAGGAAAGTCCACAAAATTCACTCCATATTTTCATCGGACAATCGGAAAATTGTAGCAGAATTCCTCCAGTCAATCGCTGCCTATGGCTCTGATCTCGGGCTTGCTCGCCACATGGCCTTCTAGGGTACAGGAAGGAGGAAATGCTTGAAGCTGCATTCGATTATGATGAGGCCGCCAGAAGCTAAATAATTCCCTTCGCCCTCAGAGCGGACTTCATCTCAGACACATCGCTCTTCAATTCGATAATCTCGCTCTTGTCCAGAACCTTGTCCATCTTTTTATTTAAGCTCCGATTCATGTCCTTGATCTCTAGAATGGTTTCTTCCTGTTTGCCAAGCATTTGATCTTGTTTGCCAAGCATTTGGTCTTGTTTACCAAGCATTTGCTTTTGCATGCCACATATTGAAATAAGCAGATCTCTCATGTCTTTTAGCACGCCAATTCCTTCATCAAGGCGAGAATCGGTCTCTCCAGTTCCAACAAGCTTAAAGAAACCATCAAATTCGCCATAGGGCTGCGAATATAATTTTTCAATAGTAGATACTTGAATGAATGTATTCTTTATATCTATAGATTCCTCGAATAATTTTATTTTTTCTTCATCGCCCTCGGCAATGATTCGAACTCTTCCATCGCTCAAGTTCTCAATTATGCCTTTTAGACCTAAGCCATTGGCTAACTGAATAACCCTAGCCCTATAGCCAACCCTTTGGACTTTGCCCGAGACGAATGCTGTGAGCCGCTTCATTGAATACCTCTCATCTCTTTTTGTATTTGGCTTTTCCTATCATATTACTTATCGGCCTTCCGACCCACTCGTGCTGTACTCGCCTCTGGAAGCAAGCGGCTCCGCCCGTGTTCCCGGCCCACCTGGCCGCCACCCGCAATGCTGCCGGGATGGACGGAGCAGCAACTCAAAGATTGTACATCTCTCCATCAGTTGCTTGACAGTTGGATGATTGCAAATAACAGTCTTCTGTAAGACTTTACTTCTCTAGCTAGATAGAAATTGCCGTCACCAACATATAAGTCGCAAGCAGAGATGTATCCAAATGAAATCAAACAGAATGTCCTTCATGGCCATAAGATAAATATTCTGGAAGGATAAAATTCTGCACTATCTGGTGAGACTATGAATAATCCAATAAAAACCATATCAATGAGACTTATATTTATTCTAATGATAATCATGATAACGACCTGCACGACGTATGGATCGAATTATGGATCGAATAGTACTGCATTTGGGCCGCAGACAACAAACGAAGAGGCCTTGTGGAGGCTGCTTTCAGCCACAGATGCAGTAAACGCTAACCTTTCAAAAATCGTTATGTTCCAAGTAGATGCGAGCCTTGCCCTCTCCAAAACCGGCATTGATGGTCCTGCTGCCAGGTCTATTTTATCAAACCTCACAAATGAAGATGCTGCAGTAATCGATTGTGTTACCATCGACCCCAATGGCACAGTACACGAGGTCCAGCCGGCATCGTTTGAAAGCGTGAAAGGAGTGAATCTGTTGTGGCAGAAGCACATCAACGACACAATTAATACAAAGCATTATTCCGGATTTTACTTCATAAATGCAGTCGAGGGAATACAAGCAATCGATTCAGAGATGCCCATCTTCAGCGAGAATGGAACATTTCTTGGAACGGTCAGCTTGATGCTTAACAATAGCCAGTTTTTCGGAAGGGTTCTTGCCCCATATCAGCCTGGAGGAAACTCCAAGATATGGATGAGCAAGGCAGACGATGGGACTGTTCTTTATGAGACCGATTTATCACAAATGCTTCTCAATAAGAGCTCATCCATGTACCTGGATTATCCGGAACTTTTAAAGATATTCGATAGAATGAGCCTTGAGAGAACTGGTTATGCAACCTATGAGTTCTTGGATGAGTCTCACGGGGACACGATAAAAAAAGGCTGCTATTGGACCACCATATCAAATGACGGCACGGAGATGAGAATTGTCCTGACGATCGAGCTTTGACGGCATTTGAAGAGAGCTGGCATGACTGAGAACTCCTGGCGTTTCTGCCTGACTCTTGACGAACGATTCCAGAAGCACCTCAAGGGAGAATTGTTCTCTCCCTTCTGTATTTAAGGAACAATCCAATGGCTATTACCAAGCTGAAAAATGATACGGCATTGGCCACTATGAGAATGTTATCTTCAAGGTGCAATCCGTAGAGCAGCCATAAAAGCATGCCCAGGGAAAACTGAAGGAGCATCCCCAGGCTTACGTCTTCAACAGACTTTGTTTTATAGATCTTGATTATCTGAGGCACGAAGCCAAACATTGTCAGGATGGCGGCGCCTGAGCCTATCAATTCCCATTGCATCGATGCCTGAATGAGAGTTTTAGTATATTAGCCTGCTTTAGGACGAAAGCAGGGCTAATCCCCGCCAATTCATAGGCGGGATACAGCCCGTACTTATAGACCAACAACAATATTAGGCAATGATGCTTATTAAATGGCAATGCCTAAAGTGTTTCGTTATAGATTGAAGCCCACAAAGTCGCAAGTTGCAATATTGAATAGGCAGCTTGATCTGTGTAGGTGGGTCTATAATGAAACACTTGCATTAAGAAAGAATGCTTGGGAGAATGAAGATCGTTGCATAAGCTACTTCGAATCCAAGAGGATGCTGCCTATCTGGAAAGAATCCAAACCAGATCTGTCAGAAGTCTATTCACAGGTTCTCCAAGAAGCCGTTCAACGAGTAGATCTAGCCTTCAAAGCGTTTTTCCGAAGGGTCAAGGCCGGAGAAGAACCTGGTTATCCAAGGTTCAAGGGCAAAAACTGGTATGACAGTTTAACGTATCCTCAAAGTGGTTTTACATTCTCAGATGGTATCTTGCATCTCTCTAAGATCGGCGATCTTAAGGTTTGGTTGCATCGCGAAGTTGAAGGAACCATTAAGAGGCTGACCATTCGGAGATCTTCAACTAAGAAATGGTATGTCTCATTTCTGGTAGAAGATGCTCCAAAGAACGCCGCTGCAAATTCTGAGAAAGCTGTAGGCATAGACGTTGGAATATCCAATTTCGCAGTGTTCTCAAATGGGATTTTCATAGAGAATCAGAGATACCTGGCGGCCTGTGAAGAAAGGCTTTCTAGAGAACAGAGTAAGAAAGATAAGCTCCCTCATAAATCCCCGGAACGCCGGAAAGCTGCCAAGAAAGTCAGCCATATCTATGAACATCTCGGAAATCTTCGGGATAACTTTGCCCATCAACTCAGTCATCAGATAGTCAATGATTACGGTACCATTTGCATGGAAGATGGTTTCTCAAAAGATCTGATCGAGAATAAACCTTGGATGGCCAAGAGCGTGCTGGATGCAAGCTGGAATCGATTCAGGACATATCTATCGTACAAGGCTGAAAGTGCTGGTCGATTGTTTGTTCTGGTCAATCCTGCCTATACATCTCAGATGTGCTCTGGTTGTGGTACCATTGTTCCAAAAGATCTCTCGGAAAGAATTCATAACTGCCCGAAATGTGGGCTGGTCATGGACAGAGATCTGAATGCCGCTAAGAATATCCTTCGACTGGGATTACAGTCCCTGGTTGGGATACAACCTAGATGCCCCTGAATTCAATTGGGGGAGTAATCACGAAAAAGGAGATGAGATCTAGTCCAGCAGTATCAGCCCAAAGAGCTCCACAGTCTCCTTTCCATCTTTGAGAACATGTGGCTTGTAGCCTGCGTTTTGCACAGTCTTGAAGACATCGATGCCACAGGCCTCCATGGACGGACGCATGATCTCCTTGTTCTTGCATTTCACGCTGTCCAGATCGAAGACCGCCTGGTCCTTTTTATGCATCTCCTCGATGACGCAGGTCTCGCAGAGGTTGCAGGGCATGGCACTCATTCCGAATGCTTTGTAGCATCCGGCCAGGAATGCCGCTCTTTCCAGGTCGGATATCGTCTTTTGCATCTTGACTGCAGAGTTGGAGATTGCTCTTCCACCGTGCTTGGTCGAGGCCTTGGGGTCAGGCTTTGTCTCAAAGCGGGCTAGGACGGCATGTCTGTACTCAGAGAGAACCGCCCTAGTCTCTTCCGGCGTCGGAGTGAATGGCGGACAGCCGAGACGCTTGCCAAAATTGTCACAGCCGTACCGGCACTTGAACCGAACCCAATCGGCTACTACTATGATCTCAGTAGGAATTAGCTTGAGATCATCGTGAACCGCCTTCATTTCAGATAGCAGGCTTTCCGGGTCTTTGTTCGTCATCATAATCGACTTCCTGGAAAGCTATATGTGTCTTTAAAACTATATATGTTAGTGCCAGGGAATATGATGATGCAATTTCCATAGGGTATCTCCATCAAACCTAACCATGCAATTCAATAAAGATCAAAAAAGGATTTGGCAGAGAACCTAGATTCCGCCCAAATATCCGTCGCCCGTGGCAGCATAGCCCGCTGCTTTCTTGGCTGCCTCTTGAGCTTGGTACTGTTTAATTGCACCATCAGACAGTGCATTGATATCGTTAGTTGTATAGGTTGTTCCATTGGTCGTGCTGCCGTCGATCTTGTGGACTATTCCGCCGCTGGCAGTGTTGTTTGCCTTGACGTAGGGCTTGCTGAGGTCCACCGGAGCCTCCATCTTTGACATGAGAAGATTCGGATCCTCACCAAAGTTGCTTCTGACCCAGGCATTGTAGATGTCAACCTGAGAATTAAATCCGGTCACATTGACTCCGTAAAGAGCATTCGCATATCCCTGGCCCATCTTGAAGCCCATCTTGAGGCCCTCTGCAGCACCCTGCTGCCAATCGTTGTATCCAGCGGCCATAACCAGGCCGACGAGGCATAAAAATATAACAATGTACTTCTTCATCCATCATCACTCCTTTTCCTATAATTTTTCAGACATGATACAATTCCAAATAGAATCCCTAGCTGAAGGCAGACGGGAGAGTATAGCTCTGACTTGCCGAGCTGGTGGAGGTGACGGCTTCATCAGTCATGACGCTGCTTGACTCCACATAGACCGGACGGCTCGTATAAGGATCTATATAGAAATACCTGGTCACATCAGTATTTGGAACTTTATAGGAATAAATGGTATTGCCTGTAAAGGTATCGACACCGACGGTCTTCATCGAGCCACTTGAGAAATCGGTAACATCCCAGTTGCTGAATGGATCTTCAACCAGCTTTCCATCAACCAGCATATTTCCTTTGGGTATGTTTCCCCAGTTCCACAAGGTGCTGTTGCTTTCGTTATTCTTATCAGCCGCCTGTGTCTCATTGGCGGTCATTGTACCGATTACACCCCGTCCATAGTCTCCGCCCACGCTCTGAAAGCGGCTGGCGCTCTCGGCAATGCAATTCGTTGCCAAGAGACAGGCTACCATTAGTGCTAATGCTACAAATACATTCTTCATACTGACCCCACCGAGCTTAAATCGCTGCAGGACGATAAAAGGCTTTCGCATGTCTGAGCCATTTCCTCGCAATTTGTTTCGCTTGTCTCAGCTAGATGTCTTCAGGTGAAGATCGGCGGCAGGGAGAACGTCGTACTTTCGTCATCCTTTTCCGTGTCGGGAGCAAAGCTGGCACGTGTAGGAACCCCAGTCGTTGGATCGAAGTAGACATAAATCAGCTTTCCAGATACAGTATCAGTATATTTGTAGTAATACTGGCCAGAAGAAGGGTCAACGTAAGTTGTAACCGGCTCGCCGGTCGTGGCATCCGTGTAGGAATATTCAGTTGGAGTTTTGCTGTAGGGATCTGTGAGCGACTCGCCCAGCCAATTTTGCACAACGTTGAGCTTCTTCATCGCATATGCTGGATCGCCGACAAGGTTGCCGTCAACCACAAGAGTTCCCTTGGGTGAGCTTCCCCAGCTCCACATGCTGCTGTTCTTATCACTTGTGGATGCTGTCGCTTGCGTCTCATTGGATTTTATGGCGCTGATAAGCTCGCGGCCATAGTCTCCGCCCACGCTCTGAAAACGACTGGAATCCTGAGCACAGCAACTGCCCAATAATAAATATGCTGCCAGAATCACAGCTAATGCACTCTTCATACCAAACCCCATCCGATTCCCTCTTTTGGATATGGCAATAAAAGCCTTTTGGAATGCCTCAGGACTCAACAGAATACCTCAGGGCTGCAATGAGAATACCATTGTTCGTCCGCGTCTATCCACAGCGATCTTGCCCTCACGTCCGAGCCACCCTAAAGCACCATAGACCTGTTCACGCTTCAGGCCAGTCCTCTTGGCCAGATCTCCGATAGCGCTCGGACCATTCTCATTAAGAGCCTTCCAGATGATTCCAGCATTCAGTCCGAAGACCAATTCAACTGTCATCTCTGTCATTTTCATTCACCTTCATCGAGATTATCCATTCCTGACACCAACATACATCATCCATCCACCAACCAGCACAGTTATTCCGAAGAGCAGGAGGCTCTCTAATCCCATTCCGTTCGGCAGATCGAAGATGACCACAGCGCCCATAATCAAGCTGCCAGCACCTATTAGAACTACACCGAGCCTGGCAGACAATAGATAAGACAGAAAGCCCAGCGCAATCAGGGCTGCGGCTACCAAAAGCGGCATTGAAAACAAAGGGATGGAGAGATTCATAGCTTCCCGTCCTTTTGAGGCATACTTATAGTTTCGTATCAATAGATTTCAATGCCCAGCAGCCTTTCTGGCCTGAACAGCCAGCCCACGCTTCAACTGCCGCATCTCCTCCGGGGCGAGCACAGCAGTTCCGGTAGCGAGAAGCCGATCATTGCAGTCCACAACGAGCACCTCCTCTCCGGCCCGGATCTCCTCATCTACAGAAAGGACATGTTTGGCGAAGAGATTGCCGCCCTTGGCTACGAATGGAGCCGCATCTTCCGAGGCCACGACCCGGAGACGAGGAGAAGGCAGAAACGCATGTATCCGGCTCGCTCCCAGCATGCTGAGAGTCAAGAGGTTGTCGTTCGCCCGGACGGTGGCAATTCTTTCCTTTCCTGAATAGAGATATCTGAGCCGGCGCGTTTTGGAGAGGCTGTAGGTGGTCCCGTCAGGAAAGATGGCCTCTCCTGCACCTCGGCCAAACTGATAATCGGCAATGATCCTGGCACGTTTAAGCATGATGATAATATTATAGGATATAATGAAAAACATTTTGGTTATGAATTCAAATCAGAGGCTGAGGTTGCTTATCAGAAGGAACCAGCGGCAGGACGGCCCTGTGCATTGCAAGAGGCCCTGAGAAGTAGAGAGCACGGTTCAGGAGCAGTCGCTTTCCCTCAACCGTTATGGCGAAGACCGGAATGGAGACGCCCATCTGAAGCAGCGCAGACTTCCCCATAACCTCTCGCACTGCCTTTGAGGCGCAGGACCAGGTAAGGTCGCAGCACTCCGCGAGCATGCGAGCCTGATCGTAGCTGATACCGGTTGTGTGGACCGCCAGCAAGAATGGCCTAACCCCAAGATCTGCGCCCATCTCTCGAATGGCTCTTGCTTCTTTTGCGCAGCTTGCCGCTACTGTCACTGCAACCTTCTGATAGCCCGCCTCAACCGCCATTTTGAAACCCTTTTTCTGGTCGATCGTAGCCTGCTGGTCCAGGAGAAGGCAGCTCCTCTCTTCCAGGCCCTTCTGGATCTCCTTGATAGGATCAGTCTGGATCAGGCCTGTCATGTGCGCTCCGATGGCCTGCAGGACTTCCGGCCTGGATGCGACCACTGTGCCCGCACCATCGCAGACGACGACCGCAGAGTCCACCAGCCCCTCGGTCATGGCATCCATCAGTATCTCTGAGGCACCAAAGCTAACGGGTTTTTCCCGCAACTCCAAAATGCGGTCCGGGCCGTACATGCCAAGCTCCTTCATGTGGGCCTCCAAAACACGGCTCACACTCTCACGGCTCTCTTTCTCGATGCCGTACAGGATGCGGCTCAGAGGGCATGAGGAAATGAGAGGATCGCTCAGCACCTCGACATTACCGTCCTTTATCCTGACAATCGCTTTGGCTATCTCCAGCAGATGCTCTGACACTGCAACCATCGTCCTCTAAATATGGCAACCATTCTGATTGCCAGGTATTTTTAGGTTTGCTGAATAAGAGGCAAAAGCTTTTTGATCATCACACAAACTACAAACTTCACGAGGCAAAGAGAAGGAGTATCATCTGAAACTATCTGAGGACATGAGATGGGTCTACCTAGACCTGCTTTCCGTTCTGGTGGGCATAAGCGGAGGTCTGGGGGCCGTGGCATTCCGAAAGCTGGTCGAGCTTGCCCATGAATTCTTCTTTGGCTATTTGTTGCCGCACGCGTCTAGCAGTTATTTCGTTGTCATTCTTCCAGTCATCGGAGGGCTCTTGATAGGCCCTTTGATCTACAGAATTGCGCCCGAGGCCAGCGGAGACGGAATACCTCACATCATGATCGCCCTGCAGAGGTTTGGCGGAGACATCAGAAAACGGGCCGGTCTTGTCCTCATCTGCTCCTCAGCCATTACGCTTGGCAGTGGCGGCAGCGCCGGCCGGGAGGGGCCAATTTCCCTGATAGGCGCTTCAGCCGGCTCAGCCATAGGCAAGGCCATGAAACTAAACGCCAGGGACGTAAAAGTTCTCACCTGCTGCGGAGTCGCCGCTGGTATTGCTGCCACCTTCAATGCGCCCATGGGCGGAGCGATATTCAGCATGGAGGTGATCTCCAAGAAGTTCTCATCAATTGATGCAGTCCCAATACTTCTGGCGGCAGTTATAGGAAAAGCCGTGGCATCGTCCTTAATCGATCCCGTCCCGGAGTTCGTCAACCCAACATTCTTCTTCACCAGCTTTGACATGCTCCTCTGCTTTTTTATGGGCCCGTTTTTCGGATTTCTTTCATTTCTCTGGGTCAAGACCTATTACCTCTTCGAGGACCGGTTCCTCCTGATGCCCGTGCCACAAATCCTGAAGCCTGCGCTGGGCGGAGTTACAGCAGGGATTTGCGGCCTGTTCTTCCTTGACTACGGAATCATGGGCGTGGGATATGAGGGCATCAACAATGTCTTCAATCTTGCCGCATCCGGGCCTTCAAGCCAGTTAATGCTGCTGCTTCTTGCTTTAGGCCTGCTCAAGATCTTTGCCACGGCTTCTACCGTTGGGTCCGGCGGAAGCGGCGGCGTCTTCGCCCCCACTCTTTACATCGGAACCATGTTCGGCCTGGCGACAGGTCTATTAGCCGAGATCATCGCTCCTCAGATGATAGCCAATCCTCTGGATTACGGACTGCTCGGCATGGGGGCATTCTTTGCGGGCACTGCAGGGGCACCTCTTACATGCATCTTCATGATCACAGAGATGACAGGCAACTACAGCGGCCTGCCGCCTCTGATCATATGTTGCATCCTCAGCTACACTGCAGCTCGCATTCTCCTGAAGGGCGGCTCCATTTACACCATCAAGCTGATGAGAAAAGGCATACTTCAGGATCTTGCTCAGCCTGTGCTCTCTGAGGTCTCGGTGGACGAGGCCATGCAGGAGCGAGTGGTCACTGTGAATCCCGACGCCAGGATTTCAGAGGTGAGAGATGACATCTATCGATACAATTTCACGGGCTTTCCAGTGGTCGATGATGGCAAGCTCGCGGGGATGATAACATTTGACGATATCAGGAAAATTCCTCTGGAAAAACAGGAAACGATGACTGTAAAAGATGTGGCCGTCAGGGCTCCTATCACCATCAATCCTCATCAGTCAGCCAAGCAGGCCATGGACATCATGTACGAAAACGACATCGGCAGGCTAGCGGTAGTAGAAAAAGGCCGTCCGGAAAAGCTGATTGGAATCGTCACAAGGTCGGATGTCATCCGGGCTTACGAGCGAGAGATGAAACGGAGTCGAGATGCTCAATTGCGCTTGAAACAGAGTGATGGGAGATAATTTTACAGGCCTTGCAGCCGGCGTCTTCGTTTATCCCGAACGATGCTTATTTTGCGATCTTTGTATTCAATGACCTGCAGCGCGGGCAGCTCACCCTGTACCCGAAGCCCTTGAAGACGAGATCGCATTCCCCGCACCTGTAATTCTTGCCTAACCTCCCGGAAAAACTAGGCGCATAGGTTTAGCGCCTGAAGTATTTCCCT
>CAZFFD010000054.1:0-17849 GCA_964518035.1 uncultured Methanotrichaceae archaeon
ACGCACCGGTGATCGCCCACTTCGAGCTGCCGGATACCAAGATCAAGTGGCCTACCGAGGCAGAGGTAGACGGGGGATACGAGTGTATCAAGAGCGGGAAGGGGAAGTGCAGGTAGAAGAGAAAATGAGGTTCATGGCAAGTCTGCCCAAAGCCAACTGGCAGACTCGGTCACTGGAGGAGATTCATAGGGCACCCTCGATCTTGACATTATAAGCCCAAGAATCCTCTTTTACATCTACATCCGAGATATTTTAATATATAGCCATCTACTTTGCAGTCCATCATTTTGCTGCCGTAAAATATGGTGGATCATGCGTTGGTCGAATTTTGCAGCCTCTGTAGTGGATGAAAAGCTAACAAGTATGGAAATGCACTCTGAGTCTTAATTGTCCGCTATATACCGATGAAATACTATATATACTATTACTGTATAATTAATGTTCATGTGTAATCCTTGGGGATAATACTATGGACTCAAGAAATGCGCCAATCGAGAGCAAAAGCAAAGTGAAGAGAAAGAACCATTCTCGCTTTGGTTTTGCCGGAATAATGCTGGCTAGCTGGATATTATTTACATTATTAATGTTAAACAGCAGTGCTGCCAGCTCGAGCAACTCTTCTGAGAATAACAGCAGCGTATTAACGATATCGGATATCGAGACTCTCAACGCAAGCATAACTGCCCAAGTCGGTACCCCGGAATACGCTCGCCAAAGGATGATTGCCAATTGGAAAGAGCCCTTCCTGAGAAAAGCTGCAGCAGAACGTTTCAAAGAGCTGGCCAGCAAAGCCGCGGCTGATGGAGCGTTCAAGGCAGTTGATGCAGCCGATCCTGGCGGCGTACCTCACTATTTCGGCCCGTATCCTAACTACGCCAACAGCCCGATGCCCAAAGGCCCCATAACCAGCCTTACTCTCACGAGCGGAGGCAGCGGGTATTCAGGGACTCTTACTGCAACGATCACGGATACGTATGGCACTGGCTCAGGAGCTACTGCGATAGCAACGCAAACCGGTGGTGTCGTTGATAGCATCACCCTTGTCGATCCTGGTACCGGATATACTGCTCCTGTCGTCACTATTGCTGGTACAACGGGCTCCGGAGCCACTGCTACTGCATCGATAGGCGAGACTGCAGGCTCACTTGTCGGTGGCATCAAGAAGTTCGTCGACCCACTTCCGGACATACCCGTTGCCGTTGCAGATCAGACCACATATTCAGCTGGAGGCGCAGGTTACACCTCGACACCTACAGTGAGCATCACTGATGGAACAGGAACTGGTGCCTCTGCTACGGCAACTGTTGTAGGTGGGAAAGTCACCAAAGTCGATGTTATCAACGGCGGATCCGGTTATTCGTCGAGGCCAGTCATCACATTCCTGGGTGGCGGGACTACAACCAACCTGGCCATAGGAACGGCGACGGTTGTTGATGGCGTCATCATAGCAATAGATCTCGTAGGATGCGATTATTACGAGATCGAGCTGGGTGAGTACACAGCTCAGATGATGAATACCGGCCAGCCTGCGACTAAATTACTGGGCTACAGGCAGGTGAATATGAATGATCCGCCTCAAAATGCTAACGTATTCTCATATCTAGGACCTCTCATCGTCGCAAACCGCGACCGGCCTGTGCGCATCAAGTTCATAAATAGTCTTTCTACGGGCGGCAACGGCGACCTCTTCTTGCCTGTCGATACCACTGTCATGGGATCTGGAGAGGGGCCTAACATGGCTATGGCCGAGTCAGCGACTCTAGTTGCCGGAGGGCCTACAATCATGATCACCACCATGGATCCTCACAACTTCCAGGCCGGGCAGAAGGTAAAACTTCGTGGCTTCGCACCTGATGCATACAACGGAGATTTCGTAGTTCTCGCTTCAGGTTTGACAACGACGACCTTGAGTGTCACTCTCAAGAGCAATCCGGGCGTTGATGCCACAACTGTTGGACACGTCCATGAAATGTACACAGAGAACCGTGCCTCTTTGCACCTTCATGGCGGCAACGTCGCATGGATAAGCGACGGCACACCTCACCAGTGGACAACACCTGCTGGAGAAAATACGCACTATCCCAAGGGAGTGAGCACGCAGAATGTTCCAGATATGCCTGATCCGGGAGATGGGTCGATGACCTTCTTCTACAGCAACCAGCAAAGTGCCAGGCTGATGTTCTACCATGACCATTCCTACGGCATCACCCGTCTTAACGTCTACGCTGGTGAAGCAGCAGGCTATCTGGTGACAGATCAGGTTGAGAAAGATATGATCGAGGGGACCAATGTTGTCGGAATCAACGTCAATCCACCTAGAAGTGTGCTGCCCGACATAGGAATTCCTCTGGTCATCCAGGACAGAACTTTTGTAGATGCGGATACAATCAATGCGCAGGACCCCACATGGAATTGGGGAACAACGCCTGGAACCGCGAATACCGGCGACCTCTGGTATCCGCACGTCTATATGCCTAACCAGAACCCGAAGGACATCTCCGGCATGAACGCTTTTGGCCGATGGCACTACGGTCCGTGGTTCTGGCCTCCCACGCAGGACATTGCTTTCCCACCGATACCGAATGTCTACCACGATCCCTGGGACTACGAAGAAATGCCCGCGACACCCAATCCATCCATGGCCATGGAGGCATTCATGGACACACCAGTCGTCAACGGCAAAGCCTACCCATACCTGGAGGTGGATCCCAAGGCATACCGGTTCCGCATCTTGAATGCCGCAGATGATCGTTTCGTCAACCTGCAGCTTTACGTGGCAGACCCAACGGTCACTACAGATGATGGCAGGATCAATACCGAGGTCAAGATGGTGCCCGCTGTCGCAACAGCAGGTTTCCCTGAACAATGGCCAGCAGACGGAAGAGAAGGGGGTGTTCCTGATCCAGCTACCAGAGGCCCGTCGTTTATCCAGATAGGCACTGAAGGCGGCTTCCTGCCGGCTCCGGTAGTGCTACCCAATGTTCCTGTTGGATGGAACTTCGATCAAACGAACTTCGATTTCGGAAACGTAAACCAGGGCACGCTCGTACTGGGCACGGCAGAGAGAGCTGATGTATTAGTTGATTTCAGCAATTATGCAGGAAAGACCCTTATCCTGTACAACGATGCGCCTGCGCCTTTTCCGGCGATCGATCCGCGCTATGACTACTACACAGGCAATCCTGACCAGACGGATACAGGCGGAACACCAACTACTCAGGCAGGCTACGGCCCCAACACTCGAACTATCATGCAGATACGGGTAAGGGACGTCGCTCCAGCCGCTCCTTACGACCTGGCAACGCTTAACGCTGTATTTGCCAAGGGACCGTATCCAAGCAAGAAAGGAGTCTTTGAAGTATCTCAGGATGAGGTCATTGTCCCACAGGCTGAATACGCTTCCGCCTACAATAGGGGTGACCTACCAATAGATCCATACATCAGAATCTTCGAGGGCAAGAAGACCTTTACGACCCTTTCGGGCGATTCAGTGACGCTGGACCTGGAGCCGAAGGCCATCCAGGATGAAATGGGCGAGACCTACGACACTCAGTACGGACGGATGAGTGCTATGCTGGGGCTACAGCTACCTGTTGTTGCTGGAGCGCAGCAATTTACGATGTACACCTATCCGTCACCACCAGTGGAGATTGTCAAAGACACAATATACGGAACTCCCATTGGTGCAGCGAAAGATGGAACCCAGATATGGAAGATCACTCACAACGGCGTGGACACGCATACCATCCACGTTCACCTGTACAATGCGCAGCTGATCAACCGGGTTGCCTGGGACAATGCAATCAGAGTGCCCGACGCTAATGAGCTGGGATGGAAGGAAACATTCAGGGTGAATCCGCTTCAGGATACATTCATCGCATTGAGGCCAGTGACTCCCACTGCCCCCTTCGAGGTTCCAAACAGCGAGCGTCTGATCGATCCGACGATGCCGGACGGTCATCCGTTGATGACACCGCCAGGCGGATTTAAGGACCCGAACGGCAATCCAGTTACCATTCTCAACCACATAGTCAATTATGGCTGGGAGTACGTCTGGCACTGCCACCTGCTGGCCCATGAGGAGATGGACATGATGCACAGTCAAGCAGTTGCAGTTGCACCAAGAGCGCCATCCGACCTAACCGCAAAGCCGGGCGGTTCAGTGTTCTTAAAATGGACAGACAACTCCAATACCGAAACCGGTTTCATCATCGAGAGAGCATTGGATCAGAATTTTGCAGCTGGCCTGACAACCTTCACAGTTGGAGCTAATGTGGTGACATATCACGATACTACAGCTCTATCTGGACCCAAGTACTACTACAGGGTTACGGCGACAAATACGGTTGGCGATGCCTCTACTGCAGGTTTTCCCACCAAGACCGCCAGCTCGGCACCATCCAATGTGGCAACTGCGATAAGCTGGGGATCTGGCCGTACAGCTCCGGGAGCTACGAACTGGAAGGTCTATACCAGTAACGCCATTTACGTAGATGTTGACACCAGTGCAGCAGGATTTACTGCGACTCCGCTATATTTCGCTTCATTGGGCGGAATATCCAATCAGTTTGATGCCCAGGGAATAAATGCAATCTACTCTGCAACTCCCACAGGTTTCAGGATTTACCTTAAGAGTCAGAGTGGCGTGGCATTGACACCGGCATTTGCCAACAGCAGAAGATGGTACGTACAGTGGTTGGGTGTGCCCAATACTTACGCCAGCGCAGGCGATACACCTAGAGGGGCAACGAACTGGAAGGCCTATACCAGCAGCACCATTTACCTGGATGTCGATACAAGTGCAGCAGGATTTGCCGCTACCCCGCTCTATTTCACATCACTGGGTGGAATAACCAACCAGTTTGATGCCCTGGGAGTAACTGCAATCTACTCACCAACAGCCACAGGCTTCAGAATTTACCTAAAGAGTCCAAGTAGCGTGCCATTGACGCCGGCATACGCTAACAGCAAAGGATGGCATGTACAGTGGCTGGGTGTGCCCAAGACGGATACCAACGCGGGCAATACACCAAGTGGGACCACTAACTGGAAGGCCTATACCACCAGCTCTATTTACGTAGATGTGGACACGAGTTCAGCAGGGTTTTCAGCGGCTCCGCTCCATTTCACATCGATTGGTGGCAATTCAAACCATTGGAGTGCGCAGGGCGTCAATGCGATCTACTTGCCAACATCCAACGGCTTCAGAATCTACCTAAAGAGCAACAACGCTGGCATTGTCTTGACGCCGGCATACGCCAACAGCAGATCCTGGAATGTCCAATGGCTGGGGGTGATCTAGAGACCACTCTGAGATATGTTCCCTCGCCACTATGATGGCGAGGGGTGCTTTTATTGGATTTATCATATCTGCGGCAAACATTGCAGAACTTTCTTTAATGTCCTTATTTTCAGGATATCTGTTTCGTTCTTTCAGCTCCTTCTGATCATCGTACCCACGCCCTCGTCAGTTAGCAGCTCCAGGAGGATGGCGTGATGCTTTCTGCCATCGATGATGTGAGCCTTCTCGACGCCGTCCCTGACCACGCGCACACAGGCCTCGACCTTCGGAATCATTCCGCCCTTGATGATTCCTTCAGCCACCAGCCGGTCGAAGTCGGATGCCGGAAACTCTGAGATTACGCTCTTCGGGTCGTCAGGCTTCATGCGCACCCCTTCCACATCGGTGATGGAGAAGAGCTTCTTGGCCCGCATGGCCACTGCTACTGCTCCGGCCACGGTGTCGGCATTGACGTTGAGGTTATTGCCCTGGTCGTCGGCTGCTATTGGCGAGATAACAGGGATGTAGCCCTTTCCTGCCATGATCATCAGTATCTCCGGGTCTACCCTGGCCACATCTCCCACAAATCCGAGATCCACAGGTTCCATTCCCTGAACTTTGAGAAGCGGCTTCTTCTTCGCCATTAAGAACATGCCGTCCTGGCCGGAGAGGCCAATGCCCTTGCCCCCGTACTTGCCGATGAGGTTCACGAGCTCTGCATTGATGTTGCCGAGAAGGACCATCCGCGCAATCCCTAAAGTCTCCTTGTCTGTGACACGCAGGCCTCCAACGAACTCGGCCTTCTTGCCGAACTTCTCCATTGCCTGGGAGATCTCCGGGCCGCCGCCATGGACGATGATTGGGTGAATACCTATGTAGCGCAGGAGCACCACATCCTGAATGAAGTCCTCGAGCACTGTGCGGTCAGACATGATCGAGCCACCGATCTTGAAGACCATGATTGAATCATAGAACTCACGAATGTAAGGCAGAGCCTCAATGAGAATCTGTTCTCTTTTCATTCTTCTTCCTCTTTTGAGGTGGTCATTTGCATTCAGGTTATTATCTGTTTTGTCCGATCTGAAAAAAAGACCACAAACCCGATATACATCCTTGTTGCTATCAACATTTCGAAAGGCGAATGAAAATGCTTATAGGAATTGATGTGGGTGGCACCACCACCGATGCCGTTGTCGTGGACGGCAACGCTGTGGTAAAGACCGCTTATGTTCCGACAGACCACGATAACCTGTTGAATTGTATGCTCATGGCAATGGATGAGCTGGTGCGGGGCATAGATACGAAGAAGATCGAGAGAGTGGTCCTCTCCACCACTCTAATCACGAATATGATTGCAGAAGGCAAGACAGATCCAGTGGTATTGGTTCTCATTCCCGGGCCGGGAACCAATCCCAAGGACTATGCTTTAGGCGAGAGCATCGTCCTTGACGGTGCCATCGACTTCCGGGGAAAAGAGATCGATGTGCTCCGTGAGCCTCAGATCAAGGAGGCCGCCTCTAAAATTAAAGCACAGGGCAAGAGTCGAGTGGCAGTGGTTGGCAAGTTCTGCCAGAGGAACCATTCACACGAGCTGAAGGCTGGAGAGATTCTGGCCTCGGCTCTGCCAGGCTCCAGGATCGAGCTTGGCCATAGGGTCTCAGGCCAGCTCAACTTCCCAAGGAGGGCGGCGACCACACTTCTCACTGCCGCCACCAAGGACCGCTATGCCCAATTTGCCGGGGACGTGGCAAGAGCCCTCAAGGAGCGCAGGATCTCGGCACCGGTTTACATTTTGAAGGCTGACGGAGGCACTCTGCCTCTGGACAAATCGGTGGAGATGCCTGTGGAGACCATCTTCTCCGGGCCTGCCGCCAGCATCATGGGTGTGATGGCCTTGACAGAGCCAAGCCAGACCTCCGTGGTTGTCGATATCGGCGGAACTACTACAGACCTTGCCCTCATTCTCTCAGGCAAGCCTCTTCTCTCAGCCAAGGGCGCTAGAGTTGGATCTCTGCTCACCCACGTCCGAGCTTTTGCAGTCAAGTCTGTAGCCATCGGCGGAGACAGCGCCGTTACCGTCAACAGCGGAAGCCTGGCTGTCGGCCCGCATAGAGACGGCCCGCCCTTATGCATGGGCGGCAGAGGCCCGACGCCTACCGACGCTCTGCGTGTACTCGGCATGTCGAAGATCGGCGACGCAGTCCTGGCCGAGAGGGCCATGCAGACGGTCGCAGATATGCTGGGATGCAACTCTAAGCAGGCTGCCCAGAAGGTAGTAGATGCAGTAGTTGACAAGATCGTCCTTGAGGTCAATGAGATGTTCCGGGAATGGGAGCAGGAGCCAGCCTATCGCATCTGGGAGATCATGAGCAAAGAGGCGATATCCGCCCAGAATGTAGTAGGCGTAGGAGGGGGCGCTCCACCCCTCGTGCCTCTGGTTGCCGCTCGTCTGGGCGCCGCAGCCATTGTGCCCAAGTATGCGCCGGTTGCAAACGCCATCGGAGCTGCTGTTGCCCGTCCGACTCTCACATTGAACCTGCACATCGACACTGAGAAAGGAGAATACAACGTGGCGGAAGAGGGCATTTCCGGCAGGGTAACGGACAGAAAGATGACGCCCGATGACGCAGAAAGAATGGCCAGACGGCTATTGGCAGAACGAGCGGCGCGTCTGGGCATAAGCGAGTACGCAAGCGAAGCTGAGGTCACTTACAGCGAGGTCTTCAATATGATTCGAGGCTGGTCAACTGCAGGAAGGCTTCTTGACGTTCGAATGGAAATTCCTGCAGGCCTTCTCGCCTCCTGGGGGAGGTGCTGAAGATGTCATCCAAGAACAAGAGCGGCAAGACTGGGCTCATATTCTTCCCGGCCTTCGACTGGGCCATCTCACCTACACACCCTGAGCGAGAGGAGCGGCTGCTCTACACCCGTGACCAGATCTTCGAGGAGGGGCTGATGGACCTGCCATCGATTGAGGAGTACAAACCCCGTCTGGCCGAGAAGAAGGATATAGCTCGGGCCCATTTCTGCGTTCCAGATGTGGAAAGCCAGGTGACCGAGGCGCACCTTATAGCCGCAGGAAGCACGCTTACCCTGGCTGATGCCTTGGAGAAGGGCGAGATCAGAAATGGATTTGCTCTGGTCCGTCCTCCGGGCCACCACAGCATGCGAGTGGTTCACGGCAACCGGGGATTCTGCAACATCAACAACATGGCCATCATGGTCGAGTACCTGAGGACCAAATATGGACACAAGAAGATCGCAGTCATCGATACCGACGTGCACCACGGAGACGGAACCCAGGAGATCTTCTGGCATGACCCGGATGTTCTCTGCATATCCTTCCACCAGGACGGCCACACTCTTTATCCCGGCTCAGGTTTTGTCAACGAGATGGGCGGACCTCAGGCGCTAGCGAGAACTCTCAACATTCCTCTTCCGCCAGGCACGACAGACGAGGGAATTCACTATGTCCTTGACAATCTCATCATGCCGGTGCTCGATGAGTTCAAGCCTGATCTGATTTTGAACTCAGCCGGCCAGGACAACCACTACACCGATCCTCTGGCCAACATGCGTGTCTCTGCTAACGGCTATGCCAGGCTCAATGAAAAGCTGGCCCCGGACCTGTGCGTTTTAGAGGGAGGATACGCTGTTGAGACGGCTCTGCCTTATGTGAACACGGGCATCATCCAAGCTATGGCAGGACTTGATTATTCTCATGTCAAGGAGCCGGACTTTGTGCCAGGTCGCTTCGTTCAGTCTGAGGAGATGAAGCGAGAGATAGCGCATACAGTCTCCCAGGTCCAGAAGATCTGGGAGCAAAGAGACGACCTTGTAGAAGAGGCGCTGGAAGGGTTAGGGGACTTTTATCGAAGAAAGAGGCGCATTTTCTACGATACAGATATGATCAACGAGAATCAGGAGGAGGTAGTCAGGCTCTGTCCCGATTGCGCCGGATACATGACCATCAATACCTCCGCCCAGAGGGGCTACGGAATTCTGAACAGCGCCTTTTGCGTTACGATTCCCCGCGGCGCTTGCTCATCCTGCAGGGACGACGCCAAAGAAGAGTACGCAGAGCATCTGGACGACCGAAGTATCGGTTATGTCCTGATGCAGGACAAGGATAAAGACAAGTTCAAGTTCTATAACAACATGACCCGGACTGAGAAGGGTTACTGAAGTCGCGCTGAAGCCGAAAGCAGTTCTTCTCTCCGGCTTCATGCATATTTTTGATGATGTGTGTCACTCACTCCAGTCTTGCACTTCATTTTGCTGTTTTATTCTCAAGATATCAATCCTTTTCTTTCCCATTTCGCATAAATGCCGGAGCTTGGCAACTCTCTCTCTTAGATATCCTGTTTCCGTTCCTCTGGTCACCAGTTCATTCTCAGTTCTGTCTAAAGCATCGGAAAAGAGCCTAATCTCTTTTTCGATGGTGTCCAGCATGTTAGCCATGAGGATCTCAGGATTGGTAATCGTTTCATAGATATGCCGTTTATCTCCTGGTATCACAATGCGTTTGACCAGTCCCAGGTTCTCCAGGAGGTTCATATTCGAGCTTACAGTTGACTTGCTGTAGCCTGTCTCCTGAACCAGTTCATCCAGAGACATTGGCTCCTTTGCCAGGGTGACCAATCCCCTGAGGAGACCTGTAGAGTCGCTATATCCTCTGATCCTGGCCCACTGGATGCAGGCATTTGCGAAGTGCCTTCTTATATCCTGATTTGACGAATCTCTATTATCCATTTCTATCACGATTCGGCTAATTCCTGTCTACTCCCTTCGGTTGATGACTATCGTATTGGATATCTTGTTGAATAGACGCTGCCTTCTCTCTCGAAAAGCACACAAGCATATCAAGCAGTCGATAGGCAGCAAGAATGCTTTTCCAAATGCCTCTACAGCCGCGTCTCTAAATCGAATGTACTCTCCGAGAGGACCCGTTATAACGATGTTGAGAATCATCTTGCCAAGAGACTGACCTCTATAACCCTCTAACGCCGTCCAATAGATGAACAACAGAGTGCAGAGCAGAAATATGCCATTAAGGCTAGATGCATCTATTTTTAATACGACCAGAATTCCGTGCCAGAGGATGCCCATAAGAAGAACATCAATCAACCAGGCCCAGAAACGATCTTCCCAGCTTGATAATACTATTATCTCGTCCATAATAGCTCCTTTCCAGACAATCTAATTTCGCCTTATTGCATCCCGATTTCCGATCTCCTCGAAAAGGAGGGGGTGGCCTGGGGTTTATCAGGCCTTCTTTTGCTTCTTCTTGTACATGTATCCGCCGGCTGCAATTATTATGATGAGCACAATCAATGCAGGCAGAAGCAAGGATGCGGATTTGGCTTTCAAGGTTACCGGGATCTTCATGCTCTCTGAGATGACAGTGTCGCCGTTGACATCGGTATATTTTATCTCGCTGTTGATTCCGTAGTCTTTGGGCGTGGCGTCAGAGTCCACATCCATCCGGAAGACCACAGTCGCTTCCTCACCAGGCTTTAAAGTGCCGATGAATGCCTGGTCGTCGGTGGATGAGAATGGCTTGAAGATGGATAGCCTTGCAACCGCATCTTTAATTGGGTCCTCACCGATATTCCTGTAAGTAGCTGAGATCTGCTCATCGCTGCCGCCAACGGTGAGAATGCCTGAAGTGCTAAGTATCTCGAAGTCAGCCTGTCTCTTGACCATGATGATGATTGGCACAGTCTGATTGGCCTTCTGGTAGACATAGGACTCTCGGTAGTTTGCCAGAGTTGGGGTGGCCCCACTGGTGATGAGCTTGGCTGCATAGACCCGAACATTGTCCTGATAGTCGTAAGACATGTTCAACGTCAGAGGATATTTTCCGGCAGGAGCGTGCTCTCCTATCTTCAGGGTGAACTTCAGGGGACTTTGGGTTTTGTCACCAGATTTGAGGGACTCGATTACCTGGTCTCCGGATTTGATCTCGATTTGCGGGCTGACTGACGCGAGGCTGGCAGTAACTCCCAACGCGGTGGGCTTGGAATACTCTTTTTGCAGCTCAGCCGCAGCCAGCGCGAATTCTTTGGGATCTTGAGGAGTCTGATCCTCTTTGAAGCCAATTATCCTTCCATAGTTGTTCAGATCCACGTACAGAGTGACGGTATCTCCGCGCTCGAACTCATTCGTCCCTGAAACGCTGGCTGAGATGTCCGGACTGCCGTACATGGTATAGTAATTGTCTCCTCCAAGCTCGTAGGGTATGTAAGCATTCTGGGCTTGACCCGTGGCCAGAAGTGTCAACATGAGTGCCATGGCCATGGCAAACTTAATTTCCATTGCTTCTTCTCCATGATTGGTTATTCATTAGCGCAATTGCTTTAATTAGTTCCCGTTTAGCATTATCAAATACTTCACGCTGAATTTCCATGCGAATCATCAGGACCACAAATACGGTGAAGGTCGTAATGAGTGCCAGGAGAACCGACAACACTGTCACCAGCCCGAAGTTGCTGATTATGTTGAAGGACGATGACATCAGGGCGGCAAACCCGAAGACGACAGTCGCTCCCGACGCCACCAGAGCCGAACCTATGCGGTTGGCTGTGATCTTCAGCGCCTCATTGGGATCTCCAACATTGGACAGCTCCTCATAGAAGCGTTCCATCATCAAGATAGCATACTCAGAACCAATTCCAAGAACCAGTGCACCCAGAGTGGCGGTAAGAGGTGTGTACTTCAGTCCACCATAATACATAACCAGGCCCATCCATCCTATCACTACCAACATGGGCAGCACCGGCAAGAGGGCTTTGATGAGGTCTCTGTATATTATTAAGAGCAGGATGAATATCAGGACCAAACCTAAGAGCGACATCTCCACCCGACCTGATGTCAGGGCATCCATGACTGTGGTCATAAGCACCGACTGACCAGTCGCCCTGACGGAGACTCCGGGGGGAGGAGTCATCCAGGCCAGGTCATCCTCGTAGGACTTGATCAACCGTTCCATGCCCTCGGTTCCCAGATTGTTCTCGATGTCTCCAATATTTACATCCACAACCGCAAGGTTATGGCCGCTCAGATACACATCTTGTACTGAGCTAGGTAGAGTAGCGAGGATTTCTCGCATTCTCGTCCTATCATCCGGCAGGATTCCACCGTTGGCTGCTTTAATGTAGGTGGCTATGGATGTAACGCTTTCCGTCCGATCCTCTCTGGAGTTCAGGAGGTAATTGCTGAAATCATCTATCCATTTGATATTTTCCGGCTCGGTGACGTCGTCGGCCTGAACCAAGAACTGGATTGAGTCTGTTCCTCCGAAGATCGCTTTCATGTGTTTTAAATCTATCAGAGGAGATAGGTCCTGCGGAATGTAATTCTGCGTGTTCGTCTCTATGGCTACCAGCGTATCTGCATAATTTCCTGCAAGGGCGAAGATCAAAGCCACAGCAAGCACCGGTTTCCATCTTTCGACACAGAAATTTGCAGTCTTCTCTATGAAAGCACCAACTGCTGAGCCATTTTCTGAATGGAGTTTCGGATCGATTTTTCTAGGGGATTTTCTCTCAGACAGAACAAGGACAGTTATATTTACGAAAAGGGCGGAGAGGTAGCACATGATCAATCCTATGATACAGACCTTTCCGAAATCATTGATTGAAGGAACGGAGGAGCTGAGAAGTGATGCGAAGCCTGCTTCGGTTACAACCAGGGCAATGATCACAGGGAGAGCTACGTGGCTGACCGTATTGATGGCGGCCTCTACGAGCTGCTTGCCTTTCATCAACTCTTCATCTATTCTGTTGTGGAACTGAATGGCATAGTCTATGCCGATTCCAATCATTATGGGAAACGCGGCAAATGTGACCATGCTCATGGGCAGATGGAAAAAACCCATAGCTCCAAATGTCCAGATTATTCCCAGAAACACTATGGGTATAGGAAGTAGCGGCCATCTGACGTGCCTGAATACGAGGAGCAGGGCAAAAATCATCAGCACCCCGCACAGGAGAAGGACGGATCCGTTGCTGCTATTCATCAACGTCACAATAGCAGCCTGAAAAGATGGATCTCCGGTGACTATGACGTTGTAGCCGGCAGGAAATTCTGCAAAATCAATTGCACTGCTGATCTCAACGAGAAGTTCGTTCCTTTGAGCCTCTGTCAGGGTAGCCGTAGTCGGCATCCCCAGAATCATTCTGGAGTGTCTGCTGTCAGGCATCAGTCCCTCGGCTGAGGGGCCAGCAGCGGCAAGGATCTCGTTAATTCTCTCTTGAGACGGAATGCAGCGAACTCCGGTGCTTTCATATTCCGCATCGGCTACGAGGTCAGCCAAGCTTTGGACGCTAACCACATGAGCGACCTGCTTCATGTGATCGGATAACCGCAATCCGGCTGACAGAACATCGGCCTTTGCGACATCATCGCCTTCTATCAGAACTATATTGCCATCTACACCGAAATTCTCCTGATATAAGTGGTCGTATAATTGATAGAGTGATGAATCCTTTGACACAAAGCTCTCAGTAGTCATACCCTGGCTCTCTACTTGCTGAGCATAGTGAACAGAGAACAGTGTCATTAGAACTGCTGCAGCTATTATTATTGCAGGATTTCTGATGATCCACGCCCCGAGTCGATCCAAGCCGATCATGCCAATAAAACCTTCCATTCGGATTTTGTAGTACGATCCGAATAAGCGCAAAATATTTAAACTTTCTGATTGACTTGAAAATTGTGAATGATGAAGAACTTTCGGAGTTGAAGAAGCCCATCATCGACGCATGCATCAGATATGCAAAGAAGAATGGTTGGAGCGATGCGATGGGATTGCTCCGAGGCACTCTATTCCTGGAGAGTGGGCCCCTGTCGCTCGATGAGCTGGCCAAAAAAACCGGATACAGCAAGACTACGGTGCGCTCAAATATGATAATTCTCGAAAACCTCGGCATGGCCCGTCGGGTTGTGGACCCTGCGAGCAAGCAGCATCGCTACAAGCAGCATCGATACGCCCTTGAGACTGACGCAGAAGCGATCTGGCCTTTGATCTTATCAGCCGAGAGGGATGAGACGCGCTCGATCTCACAGGCCCTGAATCTTGCAGAAAAAAACCTTGATGCAAATAGTCCAGATGGAGAGAAGATACGAGGCATAATTTCCAGCCAAAGGCATTTTTATGAAGAGATGAATCGGATGTTTGAGATCATGGGCAAGTACACTTTGAAGGAAGTCATCGAGATTTTAGAGAAAAATAAAAAATGAATCGACAGATTCAATAGATATGACCGATCGTGAAGCATTGCTCGAAGCGGCTGCAAAAGACATTGATCACTCACACCTGGAGGAGGCCAAGACTGCTATTTCCGACGCCTGCCAGGAGTACATCCGTTGGGTGCAGATGTTCTCCAGCCGTCTGGAGGGCGTGCCGGATGAAAAACTGCACAAGTTTGCCCGCGCTTTTTCGCTGACTATGCTCGGCCACCTGCCCACAAGGCCAGGCACCTGCCCTTTTTGCATCCAGTACGGCGGGGATAGGTCATGCACAGGTTGCGGCTATGCAGTCACGCATGGTCGCTGCGATGCAGATGATTCCGCGTTTTCTCTCTTCATCGAGTCATTCTTGGAACTGGGAAAATTGATACTTCAGGATACAACAACACCTGACGAGGCAGATTCTAATGCAGAAGAGAAAAAGAGACTGCTCTCTCTCTTGCTTGGATCATCAGGCACACTGGCGAGCCAGATGCAAGAGTGCCTGCCATCGCTGTCAACGCTGCAGTTCATGCAGAATAAGCAGATATACATCAGCCGGATGATTGAATTTATCCCGTTGAGCCTTCTATCGGATGATGTGAAGAGACAGTTCCGTGTTCTGCAAGATAGGCTTAAAGGATATTGGTAAAAAAGAAGGGCGGAGAGATGCAAATCATTCTTTCTAAACAGCCTTTTCGAGATACGCCCCAACTTCGTCTGATTCAGTGGCCTCAAAGCCCAGGTTGACCACAGGCGCATATCCTGTTTTTGTCAAGGTCAGCTCCCAGGACCCCGGAGTGCCGCTGATAACTGCAGAGCCGCTAGCATCCGTAGTTGCTGAAAACTCGCCACCGGCTGCATCTTTGCCTGAGAGCTGCACACCAGACAGCGCAGTTCCATTCATGTTTCCCTCAAAAACATAAAGCGTGAGAGAAATTGGATCGGTTGATGCTGTCTTCTCAAGATAAGCAGCAGCTTCTTCGGTCTCTGTGGCATCATAGGTCAGCTCGATTGGATGATAATTATCCTTTTCAATGGCCAATTGCCATGTTCCTGGGACGCCATTCAAGACTGCAACGCCATTCGAGTCAGTTGTTGCCGTCATCGAGCTTCCATCTGCGTCCTGGCCGCTAACCTGTGCACCAGTGAGCATCGTACCGTTGAGATTGCCCTCGTGGACATATATGCTAAGAGAGATCTGCTCCATCGCAGAAGATGCCAGCACCATACAGCATCCTATCAAAAACGCTACCAACAAGCGAAGCGCCTTCATTGTATGTACCTCTTTAGATCTGATGGTCCATAATCGATTTCACGGGCGGCTTTGCCAGGAAATAATTCTCCATCAAAGGCCTGGGTGTTTTTTTGTGCCAGTTTTTCATGTGCCAGTCTTTCATTATGGACTTCATCGGTTTCTTTGCCGGAGCCTTTCCATCCGGCGAGCCTGGTAATATCGACCTCAAATTCCTCGGTCTATTTGGATCAGCGGGGCCTATGCCGAATTCTCCAACACCAGGAGCCTGTCCAGGATTGTCTGAAGGCGCGCCTTCAAACCCTTCGGGCTTATCTGGGGCATTCTTATCTGGCGCGGGCTTGTCAATAGGCTTCTTGTCCTTCATCTTTTTGGGCATGGTATTGCAGCCCTTGAATTTTTTCTCGTCATCAGGGGGAGCTTGGCCATTGCCCTGACCCAATGGAGCATAGTCCTGGAATGTGTCAAATGCGCGGTCTCCTGCTGGTCCCATGCCATTGCCTTGCATGCCGTTCATTCCTGCCCGATTGTCACCTTGCGACATCGCGGGCACTATGACGATGCAGAATAATATTGCTGCAGCTAAAATGCAGCAGGTCTTAAGCTTCATTTCCCACCACTCTCCTTTAGATTTAATGTTCAGATATCATCTGCCATTGGCAGCGATTTGCATCTTCCCAGAATCGGATCCACTGAACGATATATCAATCCATAATAGAACGAACGATAGTGGTGGGCAGCAGGAAAAGCTCCATATCAGAGGCGAATTACTTGATTGAATCAAAAATAGAACCATCGTGAACCATTAAACTGAATTTCGAACCATTAAAAAAGAGATACCTAACTAGGTTAGATACCCCTTGATGTCTGCATCAGCCAACAGATCCTTGAGCTGATTCTGTTCGGATTTGGTGAGATTTTCCGCACCCTTTTTCTTCAACTCAGTAGCTCGTTGCAGCTTCTTAAAGTTATTATAGTTCTTCATCGTATCCCGGAGGAACTCGATGGCGACCTTTCCGCTCTGACCGTTTCCGGAAAGCTCGGATGCAAGCTTGGACACCTTTTCATCTATCTCTTCTTGGCGACTCAGCCGGAATTCTTTTTCCACCTCAACGACTGCGTAGCTGCAACCTTTGAACTCTTTGCCATCTGGACCAAGGACCTTTGGCTGATTTCCTACGAGTTTTAGATACTTGGCTCTATCTGGTGTCACATCTTGTTGGAATATGACGTAGTAACCCTGCTGAAGCAGGGGATGCTTTGTTGCTCCATCCGTAGCTTCCAAATCTATGCGCTCATCAATGATTTTATCATGGCGATCAAGATCATCGGCAAGTTTGATTACGGAATCAATTGCTCCCGAAGCCACCTTCAATGGCACCGAATATTGATACAAAACAGGGACTGCTGCAATTGCGTTATTTGCCAGCTCGTTGACCATATCCACGAACTTGGTGTCAGTCTTGTCGATATCATAAATCTTGAGAGTGAGTGTCAGGCATTCGTCCAGATCTTTGAAGTCTTTCACGGCGAGTATTCTGCGGTTCATAAAGTCGCTAACATAGCCAAGAGGCATGCTATTTTGCATGAAATGAATCTTTTCTACCTTGGGATCAGTTCCGAACTGGTAATCTGAAACGATAAAGAGATCGTTGGTTGTACCGCGACCGAATGGATGGAATTCCGACAAATCTTTTCTAATCGTGGGGTCCTCACTATCCTTGATCCAAACGCCACGAAGGGTGACGGTGATATTATCTCCTTCATAGAATCGCGAACTGTCTTTAGGGTTGTCGTCTTTGGTTTTCCTCTCTGAAAAATATTTATCTAGGCATGATAGCTCTGATCCGTTAGTATCCGCATCTTTCAGAGGAGCTATCCACAGCCTGGCCGGCAACGATTCGGATTGCGACATGTTAAATCTCTCCTGCATTCAGACAAGCGAGCTGATAATTTTATAGCAGAATTTGCTTAAATACTTTCTGCAATATTTGATTTCATATTTTAAATTAAATATCATTATATTTTAACCTAATCTCCCGAATCGAGTAGGCGCATTAACTAATCGTTCTCAATTTTCAA
>CAZFFD010000055.1:0-16611 GCA_964518035.1 uncultured Methanotrichaceae archaeon
ATGCCCTGCATGTCCAAGAAGACCTGTATGGCACTGGACATTGTCTTTCTGTAGGATGGAGGTACCTGGATCATCCTCAATCTGGGACATCTCTGCATCAGATTGAGAAAGTCTACATTGCTGGCACGAAATGCTAGATGAATTGTTTTTTCGTTGGGATTGAGATTGGGTATCTCGTTCCTTGTGCTGACAACTCTAAGTCTCATACATACTCCAATTTCCTAAATAATGTTTCTTAGTATTAATAGACACTTTAGATAGACACATCTGTACAGAATGATATATCCAGTTCACTATCCGGCTAAAGAAAGAGATCCTATAACCGATCAAGTCAAAAAGCTATATGAAACAGAACAAACCATGACAAAAAAATACGATATGAGCCAGGCCGAGGGACTTCTGGCTCAAATCCTACATTAAGCTGTGATCTTGGTCCGAGCAATATACTTGACGAGGTCCGGTCCGAGCCTGGCCTTCTTTTGCATCTTGTCGGCAACATCTTCCATGCTTGCACCGCTGGCTGCCAGGCTGCGGATCTCCTCAAGGGCAGCTTCTTCCACTGTGAAGTACTCGTCCAGATCCTTTCTATGGCCCCAGACATCTCCTTCAAGAAGCTCGATGCCCTGCATGTCCAAGAAGACCTGTATGGCATTGGACATGGTCTTTCTGTAGGATGGGGGTACCTGGATCATCCTCAATCGGGGACATTTCTGCATCAAATTAAGGAAGTCTACATTGCTGGCACGAAATGCCAGGTGAACCATCTTCTCGTTAGGGTTAAGATTTGGGATTTCATTCCTTGCGCTCACGACTCTTAGTCTCATCATTTATCACTCCATTCCTTAAAAGGCATTGATATTATTAATAGACACTTGCACTGCACACATGCGTCCAAATCGGGTTCAATAAAGCCTAAAGTTCGTTAAAATTTAGTTTGTCTGTCACTTCAGGCGATTGTCACATGACAATGCACAAAGGATTGTGCTCGAAGCGAAATGTTAATAATCGTTATAGACGAACCGTCAAGAAACATATCTAAGGTCACTTAAATAACATGTGTAATCAGATTCGGCAAGTTGATTTTGAATATCTTCTAAAAATGCAGACATGTAAGCCGTCTAATGGCATCATGCTAATAGATCGCCAACGGGTGTATGTCACCAATTAAAATTTTTTGAATTAGTGGCGCATTCAGCAGCGTCCAATGCAGGGCTCGATTTTGAAATTTGCCCTCCATTAGCTTTATATAACATATCCGTGGTTGTGCTGGAGAATTAATAATTGGGCAATTGCCAAAGTTGAATTGCGGATTGATCTAACCGGAGAAGCGAAGGGGATTTAAGGAAGAGGGACCGTATAGGAGAAGATCTTAATGGGCAGGGTTAAGCTTACAGACACGGTTTTTAGGGATGCTCACCAGTCTCTTCTGGTCACCAGAATGAGGACCCGGGACATGCTACCCATAGCGGAGAAAATGGACCAGGTTGGCTTCTACTCCCTGGAGACTTGGGGCGGAGCGACGTTCGATACCTGCATTCGGTACCTGAACGAAGATCCCTGGGAGAGGCTACGAGCATTAAAGAATGCTATGCCGAACACCCCGATGCAGATGCTGCTTCGCGGACAGAACCTGGTCGGATATAGGCATTATGCTGACGATATAGTTGACAAGTTCGTGGAAAAGTCAGCCCTAAACGGGGTCGATATCTTCAGAATCTTTGATGCCGTGAACGACATTCGCAACATGGAGCGATCGATCAAGGCTGCCAAGAAGATGGACAAGCACGTACAGGGTGGCATCAGCTATACGATCAGCCCGGTGCACAACAATGATCTGTTTGCTCAGTTTGCCGTGAAGCTCGCGGAGCTTGGATGCGACTCCATATGCATCAAGGATATGGCAGGATTGATCACGCCAAAGAATGCTTACGACCTCATTCGTGCTGTGAAAAAAGAGGTCAACCTGCCGATAAATCTGCATACTCATTGCACCAGCGGCATGGCCCAGATGAGCTACTTCCACGCCTGTCAGGCAGGAGTCGATATCCTGGATACAGCCATGTCTCCGCTCTCAGGAGGCAGCTCCCAGCCGGCCACGGAAAGCCTGGTGGCATCGCTGCAGGGAACGCCCTACGACACTGGCCTTGACCTGGAGCTTCTCACCGAGATCAAGAGGTACTTCGAGAAGATCATAGAGATCTATGCTCCGGTCTTCAATCCCATAACGGCTCGTCTGGACACCAATGTTCTGGTCTATCAGGTTCCCGGAGGCATGCTCTCCAACCTGGTCTCTCAGCTCATCGAGCAGAAGGCACTGGACAAGTATGATGAGGTGCTGGCCGAGATACCGAAGGTTCGAAAGGACCTGGGCTATCCGCCGCTGGTCACTCCCACAAGCCAGATAGTGGGCACTCAGGCGGTTTTAAACGTCATCACAGGCGATCGGTACAAGATGGTCCCCAAGGAGGTCAAGGACTACGTCAAGGGCCTATACGGAAAGTCCCCGGCCATGATAGATCCAAAGGTACGGCTGAAGGTTCTCTGCGATGAGGAGCCCATCACTGTGCGGCCTGCCGATCTGCTGCCTCCTGAGTACGAAAACGCCAGGAGAGAGGTCGATTCCCTCAAGCTCGCCAAGCAGGAGGAAGATTATCTCACCTACGCCCTCTATCCTCAGGTGGCCCTCAAGTTCCTGCAGGGTGCGGCAGTTGAGGAGCAACTGATCAAGACTCCGCCAGCGGCAGCGACGCCTTCATCTCTCAATGCCGAACCCATGGCCCTCAATGTCGAGATCGATGGAGAATCCTATCTGGTCAAGGTGGCTCCGGCAGGCATGACAATCAAGGAGGCACAGCCCAAGGTGCCCAAGGACGGGCTGACTGTGCCCATGCAGGGCGTCATCATCCGCTACAAGGTCAAGAAGGGAGACCGAGTGGCAGAAGGAGATGCTGTGGCAGTCCTTGAGGCCATGAAGATGGAGCAGAACATATTGGCCAACAAGAGCGGCACAGTAAAAGAGATCTATATCAAAGAGGGCACGACGATTGCGCCTGGCGATATTCTGATGACCATCGAGTAAAGGCTCATGGTCTGCCATTTTTTTATTTTTGGATTTTTTTTGATTATATTTCGAATGATAAAAATGATTCTCATGAAATCGGAAGGGAATAATTCAAATACAAATAATGAGATTATTTAATATCACCGGGAGAGATTAATGGACCAGCAAGAACTTCGCTTATTGCTAATAGACATCGAATCTGACTTGATTGAGCGAAAGGCGTCTCTTTCCGATCCAGATCGAGTCAGACAAGCTATATGTGCATATGCTAATGATCTTCCAGATCACCGCAAGCCAGGTGTGATATTTATTGGGGCTAATAATGACGGTTCTTGTGCAGGATTGACTGTAACTGATGAACTTCTGCTCCGATTGTCTCATATGCGGGATGATGGGAAGATTCAACCTTTCCCGTCTATTACAGTGGGAAAAAAAGTAATAAACAAATGCGAGATGGCCGTAATAGTAGTGAAACCGTCTCTTGCTCCACCCATTCGCTTTAATGGTGTTACATGGATTAGGGTCGGTCCTCGCAGAGCGATCGCAACACCTGAAGAAGAAAAAATCCTTTCAGAACGGAGACGTTCCAGAGATTTGCCTTTCGATCTTCAGCCTGTTCCTTCAGCTAGAGTCGAAGAACTTGATCTTGATTTATTCGAGCGTGAATATCTTAAATTAGCTATTGCTCCTCAAGTCCTTGAACAAAATACCCGTTCTACAAAGGATAAACTAAAGGCGTTGCGTTTTTTGACTCCAGATGAACAACCTACGGTATTAGGGATTTTGGTAATAGGTAAAGAAATCCAAGATTACGTTCCTGGTGCGTACGTACAATTCTTAAGACTCGAAGGTACGAAGCTAACCGATCCCATTAGAGATCAGAAGGTGATAACTGGTCCTTTGCGGCAATTGCTCATGAGGATCGATGATGTACTTGAGGCCAATAATTCAATTTATACATATGTAACAGCGGAGCGAGTAGAGATCAGACGCCCTGAATATCCTTTGGCAGCTCTTCAGCAATTGGTCCGTAATGCGATACTTCATCGAACCTATGAAGGAACGAATTCGCCGGTTCGGATTTATTGGTTCTCTGATCGCATCGAGATCCATAGTCCTGGAGGGCCCTTCGGGCAGGTCACTAAAGAGAATTTTGGGCAGCCTGGCGTAACAGACTATAGAAATCCTCATCTGGCCGAGGCTATGCGAGTCCTAGGCTATGTTCAGCGTTTTGGAATTGGCATTGAAATTGCAAGGAAGCTGCTTGAAGAGAATGGAAATCCACCTCCTATGTTTGACGTTGAGCGGAATTTTATTCTGGTAACCGTGAGGAAGCAATAATGGTCGCCCCAATTATCGCATTTTTTAATAACAAGGGTGGTGTCGGAAAGACATCCTTGGTCTTTCATCTCTCCTGGATGTATGCGGATTTAGGGCTAAGAGTATTGGCAGCGGACCTTGATCCGCAGGCCAATCTGACTGCCGCATTTCTGGAGGACGAGCGACTTGAGCAGTTCTGGCCAGATGGTGAACATAACAACACGGTTTATGGCAGCATCGAGCCTTTACTTCGTGGGACTGGAGATATCGTAGAGAAACCATATGCAGAGAGAATTGACGAAAGGATCTATTTGCTTCTCGGTGATCTTGCGTTGTCTCGTTTTGAAGATGAGCTTTCTCAACAGTGGCCTCAATGTCTGGACAAAAAAGAGCGAGCCTTTCGCGTTATATCTGCCTTTTGGCGCGTCATGGAACGAATAAGGATTGAACAAAATATAGAGATTGTGCTTGTTGATCTCGGACCCAATCTGGGCGCAATTAATCGTGCGATACTCGTAGCGTCTGATTATTTGGCAATCCCTTTGGTGCCAGATCTATTTTCACTTCAAGGGCTGAAAAACCTTGGGCCTTCTATAATGGAGTGGCGTGCTGGATGGGCTGACCGTCAAAGCAGGAATCCTGCGAAAGATCTTTCTCTCCCAGTTGGTCGAATGGATCCAATCGGCTATGTGATAATGCAGCACGCAGAGAAATTGGGCCGTCCTGTTAAGGCCTATGAACGCTGGGCTAAACGTATCCCTGTAGTCTATTCAGAAGAAGTCTTGGGTAAAGAGTCAGAAATGAGGAGAGAGGATAATCAAATGGGGTTGATAAGACATTATCGAAGCTTGATGCCCATGGCCCAAGAAGCACACAAACCGATATTTCATCTCCGTCCAGCCGATGGAGCTATTGGTTCACTTCAGAATGCGGTCCATGATGCAAGAGACAATTTCAAGCAGCTTGCTATTGAGATTGCCAGGCGCTGCAATATTACTATACCGAATAACCTGAATTAGAATGCAGGTGTGATGCAATTGTATCACGAATGTTCTTTGATCAGTCCCAGCAGCTCTTTAGCCACCTTGAGGCTTGCCGCCTTCGTTTTCATTTGGGTGCTCATTCGTAGGCAGTCGCCATCGTAGCTGCTCTTTTTGTCTACAATGAAGAGGTCTACCTTGCCTAGCATTTCTCTCACGCCTTCATCGCTGACAGGATACTCCAGTGCCGTCATGAGCTTGGCTATGGGTCCGCTCACTGGTTTGTTTCCAACTAGCGGACTTATGGCTATAACCTTTTTCTCAGCCAGCTTCTGGCGCACGCCCGGCAGCTTCAAGATGGGGCCTATGCTCGTCACTGGATTGCTGGGGCCAATGAGAACCGTGTCCTCCTTTTCCAGCAGATCTAGGAAGCCCGGGCTCGGCTTGGCCTCTTTCAGGCCCCCAAACAGAATGCTGATGATCTCAGGCTTTCCCCGGCGCTCTGCCCAGAACTCCTGAAAATGCATCAGTCCTTCGGGGGTGTAAAGCATAGTCGAGACCTCGTTATCAGTCATGGGAACGACATGCTGCATTATGCCCAGTGCCTTTGCCAGCTCCCCGGTCGCCTGGCTCAAGCTTGCACCCTCGCGCATTAGATCTGAGCGAAAGATGTGAACAGCTCGATCGCGATCGCCTACCTGCAGCGTCTCTTTGATACCAAGAGCTATGAGATAGTCGTAGGTCACAGTCCGGTCGCCCTTGATGCCCCACATTCTCTTCTCGTCGATCATGTCTGCCAGGGTGTAAAGCACGGAATCCACATCTGGCGAGATGTAGTTTCCAGAGATCCAGATGTCTTCTGCCGTGTTCACGACCACGGAGAGCTCCTCTGGCTTCATAAGCTCCTTAAGCCCCATGATCAGCTTGGGCGTACCGGTGCCGCCGCTTAAAACCATCATATTCAATCCACTCACATATCTACTATTATCATGCCGGTCTTGAGAAGGGCAGCGTCCTCTTGAGACAGAATCGATTTCGCAGCTTTTTCGCAGTCAATGGCGCTGTTGCCAAGAGGATCCTCAAGGACCAGAGTCAACGGAAAAGCGCCATCTCTGGCCAGCCGGATCTTCTCCAGGATCTCCTCACCCTTGCTTGTGCTCTCCAAGCTGTCTGCCTCTCTGGCCGAACGGGTGGCAAAGCTCACAACTCCCTCGATTCGGTCAAGGACTCCCTCGACATTGGATATGTAGCACTCCGAGGAAAAACCCGGCTCGATGTCCACACCAAGCTCCGGAATGCGCAATGTCCCGCTCGACGATCGGATGACCCTCGCATCCAGATCCTCTACGCATGTGATAGGCATCACAAAGCGAACGGGCTCCTTTTGCGTCAGCAAAATAGTGTCGCTGTGCCTGTAGCCGCACTCGCAGACTCCAGCTATAACCATAGACTCACCGAAGTGAGGAATGTCCACAGTCTCCCATGAGAACTGCATCTCAGCCGAGCACATCGGACAGAGAGCATTCGTAGTAAGATTCAATCTTTGCTCCCGACCACCTTTTCGCGGTCGATCTTAATGCCGTTTGGAACCAATACTATGAGATCGTCGCCAATTCCGGCGATATCCCCAGAGATATCATCGATGGCCTTTTTCAGCTCGCCTATTGCTCTATCCAGGGCAGCTTTGTCGCGCTTCAAGCCGGCAATGTCAACCAGGACGATGTTGCCTGCGTAGATCTCCTGCTTGATCTCGGGCAAGACCTCAACCCTTCCTAGCTCCGCCACCCTCAAAATGATATCCGGGGAGCCACTGACCTCCTCGAACTGTCCCAGATCCACCTCAGAGTAGTCATCCTCTTTGGACTTTCCAATGAGCTTGAGCTTTTCCAGAAATCCCGCCATCTAAAATCCCCGTCAGAGAAAATGTTTATTATTATATTTATATCTAACGTCGCTACATGTCCACGAGTTTCAGCCCCACCAGGCCCATAGCCACCATAAAGAGCAGGACAACCAGGGCAATGCCTGAGGATCTCAGCTCTGCAGGAAGGGCTATTTGTGCAGCCAGGATGAGGACGATCATCAGAAACACGAGGCCCGAACTAATGCCTATCTCAACCCAATTCTTCTTCACAAGTATATTGTGCATCCTCCCTTAGAAGATATACTTTTTCGCCCGAAGCCCATCCATGCCAGCAAGTGAAGCGACCAGAGGTTGTGTCTTCTTTCCGTGCCATCCCAAATCGATGAAACGGGGATAGACTGGCAGTCTCTCTCTCAGCTCGCAGCCGGAGAGGCTATTATGAAGCTCGACCTCGCTTGGCCAGGGCCTTTCCGGGTTTATCCCGTCCTCAGTCAGAGGGCTGATTCCGCCAAGATCCGAGGCCCCAGAGGCTAGCAATGGACGCGGGTCTGCCAGATTGGGGGGGACTTGGACTGCCACCTCAGCCGGAAGAATCCGTCGGGCAGCTTCGACTGTCCGACGCAAATCCGCGATCTTCGGACTGGGCGCTCCTGCCAGAGGGGTTTTTGGCTTTGGGTCCAGCGGCTGGATTATGACCTCCTGAATATGGCCAAATGTTCTATGCAGGTCGGAAATTGCATAGATCGCATCCAGGCGATCCTGCCAGCTCTCTCCTATGCCGATCAATATCCCGGTTGTGAATGGGATATGCAGCCTTCCGGCCAGCGATATGTACTCAAGCCTCGCTTTCGGACTCTTTCCCGGAGACGATGAATGAACATAGAGCTCGGCAGTCGTCTCCAGCATCAGGCCCATTGAGGCGTTGTAAGGCTGAAGTCGTCGCAGATCATCTTCCTCCAGCAGTCCGGCATTGGTATGGGGGAGAAGCCCAAACTCGAGGGCAAGCTCAAATAGCTCTACGAGATAGTCCATCAGGTCGGCGACGCCGGCTGAAGAGAGAATTTCCTTAAATCCAGAGACAGTCCAGGGGCTCTCGCCCATTGTGAAGAGGGCCTCGCTGCAACCCATTTGAGAGCCCGCCTCCAGCAGTCGCATGGCGTTGGACCTCGATAGCAGATGGGCGTCTTTTGCATCCCTTCGAAAAGAGCAGTAGCCGCAGCGATTTCTGCAGAGGTCGGTGACAGGAAGAAAAATATTTTTTGAGTAGGTGACCGTCTTCATCTCGGCCTTATCTGAGCTTATCTAACGGCGAAATTCTACCAGCTTGAGGACGTTTCCGCGCGGGCAGTCTTCTGGAGCCTCCCCCACGATCTCCACAATGGTGCACCTCTCCCCATCCTTGAGGCCGACTGGGTGGCACATGTCATACATGCTGCAATTAGAGTCGTCGCATTTCATGGACTCGAATACGATTTTAGAGCCGGGAAATGCCTTTCTGGCGTCAAATGCTGCGATTATGGGGCTCTCTGCAACCTCCACTGCTCGGACCCCTGCCTCGTGGATTGGACAGTCATGGACCAGCTCGCCCCGCGTTCCCAATACGCGATAGCGCCTCTTGGGTTCCAGGTTGATGCAGGTGTTTCGCAGCTTGCAGGTCTCGCATTCTGGCGTGGAACCTACGAATGTGAATTCCATGCCGATGCTGGCAAGCTTTGTTCCAATCAGCGTAATTTGGGTAGATGCCTCGGACATATTTTTATCTCCTTTTATATTTTTAATTATTATGAGATATATTAGATAATTCCCGTCGCTTCTGCTGCCCTTGCTGCAGCCATCCGATTCAGTCCTGAGTCCAAGATGGTATAGCGCTCAGGTCGAATTTCATGGGCGCCAATCAAAGCAGAGATTACTATCTCAGGATCCAGGCCGATGTCTGCGGCACATGTGGGAGCACCAACAGTCTCCAGGGCCTTCTTGATCATCTTCCAGTCCCCGCCATGCAGGTACATCATCATGATTGTGCCTAACCCGCAAAGCTCGCCGTGAAGTGCCCTTCCCGGAGCGATCCTGTTCACAGCATGGGCAAACTTGTGCTCTGAGCCGCTGGCCGGACGAGACGATCCGGCGATGCTCATGGCCACACCGCTGGATATGAGTGCTTTGATCACAATCCTGGCGGATTCCTCGAGGCCTGGCCGAATTTCGGCTGCCAAATCGACAATCATCTGAGCAGTCATGCCGGAGAGGGCAGAAGCGTACTCGCTGTACTCCTCATTTCTCAGCCTATGGGCCAGTTGCCAGTCTAATATGGCGGTGTAGTTTGAGATGATGTCGCCGCAGCCGGCGGAGAGAAGCCTTGCCGGGGCCTGGGCTATGATTTTGGTATCGGCCACAATCGCCAGGGGAGACTGGGCCTTGATAGATGTGGCCTCGCCGTTGACAGTTAAAGACGCCTGTGAAGAGCAGATGCCGTCATGAGAGGCTGCCGTCGGAATGGAAAGAAACTGCAGTCCCGCCTGCAGTGAGGCGAGCTTTGCGATGTCTATTGATCTGCCTCCGCCTGCGCCGATGAGAAAGCCGGCCTCGATATCACGACAGAGGTGTTCTGCGCGATCTACCTCTTCAAGTTTAGAGGCGCTGCAGATAATGGTCTTGATCCCATATCCTCTCTCTTCCAGGAGGCTATGAATGGTTTTTCCCAATATGCCCTGCGTATTGGGACCTGTGATGATGAGGGCTTTCTTGGGAAGGTGCAGGCTGGAACAGATCTCCGGCAGTTCCTGTATCACGCCGCTGCCTAGCGCTACGATGCGGGGAAGCTCCATCCACCTAGATCCTATCAAATTGCCTCACCAACGAAAAAGGGGCTTTAATGTAAGTGATCCTTGCGATATAAAACCGTATCCTTAAGAGGTCACGATCTCAGAGCGCAGGTCTGAAAGGATGCGGTCCCGGATGAGGTTGACCTCAGGGCTGGTCCGGTTGCGCGGGCGGGCAAGTGGGATCTCAATTATGTCCTTGATCCGGCCAGGTCTGGCCGACATGATCACAATGCGATCCGCAAGGTAGATCGCCTCATCTACGCTGTGGGTGACGAAGACCACGGTCTCCTGCTCCTCCTGCCAGATGCGCAAAAGTTCAGACTGCATGATGTTTCTTGTCTGGGCGTCCAAGGCACCGAAGGGCTCGTCCATGAGCAGAGCGCGGGGGCGGTTGACGAGGGCCCGGGCAATGGCCACTCGCTGCTTCATGCCGCCGGACAGCTCGTGAGGATAGCGGGTCTCAAAGCGCTCCAGGCCTACCATCTTCAGGTACTGTCTGCCCTGGGCCAGGCGCTCAGCCGAGGGTACGCCTTTCATCTCCAGGCCAAAGACTATGTTGTCTATGACTTTTCGCCAGGGGAAGAGCGAGTACTCCTGGAAGACCATTCCCCTCTCAGGGCCTGGGCCTTTTATGGATTTTCCGTCGAGCAAAATGGTGCCGGTTGAGGCCTCTTCAAGGCCAGCAATTATGCGAAGGAGGGTGGTTTTGCCGCAGCCTGAAGGGCCTATGAAGCAGACGAACTCGTTCTCATCGATATTCAGGTTGATGTCCTGCAGGGCTATCATCTCTTTTCCGTCAGCAAAAAATTGCTTGGATACGCCCTTGATCTCCAGAAGAGCCATTGGATTTGCAATATCATGTCGGGTGGCTATAGACCTTTCCATTCAGGAAACTAAAGAAAAGGGGGTGAACGGGAAGACCGCCCATCTATCGCCCAGAAACGTGTAGGACCGGTGCAGTCTCCCTTGCCACTAATACTAGAATGCACCGGCTCCTATAAATCCTCAAGCCGCGCGGGGCGAAAGTATTCTCAGATCTTCTCAGGCTTTTCGAGCAGTTTTGTCTTCGTCATCAGCTCGCCGGTCCTGGCGTGCGGATGCCGGGACACGCTGTCGCATGCTTTCTCAATCTCTCTCGATTCGTCAGCCAGGCGGCCTGCCGCCCTCATGACCTCGTGTCCTGCTGCTGCCGCGAGAGCTATGGCCTCCAGCTCCTTGAGACGGAAGCAAGCTGCAGCATCTATTCCGGCCACGGCCTGGGCCATGTACAGAGCGCCTACTGCTTTGGCGCGAGCGTAAGGGTTAGAGAAGTGCATCCTTTCAGCACATTTCTCAGGGGTAGCAAGGATCGTCGGGAGATTGGCCTCACCTGCGGCGATGCTGATCATGGTTTTATCCAGCTCTTCCTGGACCAAGCGGATGGCTCCGCAGGCTGCCAGCACCTTGAGAGCATCGGAGTTGAAGAGGGCCATCTCAGCCGGGTCGAGGAACTCGCGTTTGGCACCGATGAGCGGGTCCATTGGCAGGATGATGAATCCGTAGCCCTCCGCTGCCAGGGCATCGCGTGCCTCCTTCTTGCTTGGACCGTCGGAGATGATGATAGTGGGAACGCCCTTGAAGAGACCTCGTGCCGTGGTCGGCCCTGCGGTGGCAGCGTTCGGGCTGCTGATGACCACCAGTTGCGGTCCCCAGGCCAGGAGTTCGGCAGCCGCCTCACCCTCTTTCTTTGTCATCTTGGGTCCGAAGCTGATGATCTTGAATTCGATGTCGGTTCTTTCCGCAATCTCGTCTAAGGATAGATCAATAGCCGTAGAGGTAGCTATGTTTCCTAGCTTCACAAAACCGATCTTGAACATGCCGAAAATAGAGGCCAGGAAAAGATAAAAGGATTTTGCTGGATGCTGATTGCCGGCGAATCTCTAAATATCAATAATGATGACGCAGATCTGTGAGTAGCCTGTCAGATTTCACCATGAAGATCCTGCCCTTCCTCCGGGATCTCGAAGAGGACGAGGCAGGTCCGGATGCAACGGAGATTAGTGAGATGCTCGGCATTCCTGCGGAGAGCATGGTTGTGCTCAACAGAAACGAAAATCCCTATGGTCCGAGCCCTCTCGTGCGAGCAGCCTTGAAGGATGTGCCGATGCATAGGTATCCAGACTCGCGCCCGTTGCTGCAAGCCATCTCCAGTTACGCATGCTATCCCAAGGAGTGGCTTGTCTCAGGAGCCGGCATGGATGAGATCATCACCACCATCTGCCGGATCTTCTTAGGCTGCGGTGACTCGGCACTCGTCCCGGTTCCAACATACAACTTCTACGGAGTGGCAGTGCAGTTGTGCGGGGCACGCCCGATATTTTCCGCGAGGCATCCCGGCTTTGCTGTGGACCCAGAAGTCCCGCGGAAGGTCAAGATGGTCTTTCTCTGCTCGCCCAACAATCCGACGGGAAATGCCCTCACTGAAGAAAATGTGCGGGCTGTTGTAGAAGGGACTGATGCGATTGTCTTTTTGGACGAGGCCTATGCCGAGTTTGCGGAAAAGAGCCTGATAGGCATGGTGAGAGAATATGACAACCTCGTAGTAGGACGCACTCTCTCCAAGGCCTTCGGTCTAGCGGGCTTACGGCTCGGATACGCTGTGGCACCGCCCTGGATTGCAGAGCAGTACCGGCGCGTTGCGCCCCTGTTCAGCGTGAGCAGCCTCTCTTTAGTAGCGGGCGTGGCCGCCTTCCAGGATCTGGACTGGATGAAAGAGTGCGTTAGAAAGATAGTCTCGGAAAGGGAGAAAATGAGTCGGAGACTGGCCGGTGCTCAGCCATCACAGGGCAATTTCCTCTGTATTCAAACTCAGCAAAAATCAAAGGCTGTAGCGGAAAGGATGCTGCAGAAAGGAATCCTAGTGCGGGACTGTAGCACATTTCCCGGATGCGGAGAACACTGCCTGCGGGTGACCATAGGCAGGCCGGAGGAGAACGAGCGCTTTGTTGAGGTGTTTGAGCGGTCGATTTAAGCCTAGCGTCTTAAATGGACTTTCTGGCATATACTGCCATAATAGTATGTGAACGTTGAACAATGGATTAACCTAACTGAATCAATCTGGACACGTTCTTTCCATGCCAAAGATATCATGTATTCATCAATAATTATGATTTGAGAACTCCGAATAATTATACTTTGAGGTGATATAGGACTTCATTAATTCATCACACACAACAAGATCCTTATCTGATGAATTGGCTAATAATGAAATTGATTTAATACGATATGGACCATTAACCCCATGCATTTCGATGCTTTTTCCGCAAAAATCAAGGTGCATAACGTGAGAACCTACCGATAGATTTCTATGGTCGATGGACCAAGCTAGTTCCTGATTATGCAGACTATAGAGAAAACCCATTAGACTGTATTCTCCTGAAACCGATACAACTATCTCTACATCTAAAGTCAAGAATTCGAATAACTGATCATTGTCTATATCTATTCCGTGATCCGCCTGGATTTCGATTATTTCAGCACTTATCGCAGTGGATGGGCTACTTCGAGCAGATAGATTATTTTCTCCACCACATACAAGTGGTGACATAATTAGGAGCGTATTAAACAGAACGAGGTTGATTGCTGAATATTTCTTCATGGATCGTAACATGTTTTAGTTACTATCACCTCAGTTTCACCGGTATTTTTGCATTTAATTCTAGTTGTTGTGTGTTCTTCGCAATGTTGATATCCAAGATAATGTTTAAGCCACGCGGCACCGGCAATAATGATAACTACGACGACTACTACAACAACTACTGGCGGAATTGGGGGAGGTATGATAATAATCTGCTGAATCTGCAGCTTGTCGTCTGATCTATTCTCTGGCGGATATGCCACAGTTTTAAATGCAAATTGCACATCCATCGCAGCTTCTGGCACTTTATATATCTTCCTAAGACGATCTACCGTCTCAAACGCTATTTGTGCTTCATCGTTGCGACAGGATGCTTGGAGCGCTAAACCTTTGCCCATCCAAGAATCAACTAAATTCGGATTAATATCAATAGCCCTATTGAATGAGTTAATCGACTCATTATATTCTTCTAAATTATACAGAGCCAAGCCTTTGCCTATCCAAGGATCGGTTGCATTAGGATCTATTTCGATAGCAGCATTGAAAGATATGATGGCTTGGCGGTATTCCCCCAAGAAAGAAAGTGCCGATCCTTTGCCGATCAAAGGATCGGCTACATATGGATTTATTTCATTAGCTTTCGCATAGGCATTAATCGCATTATCATATTGTTCTAGAATACAGAACACGGCACCTTTTCCAAGCCACGGATAGATTGAATTGGGACTTAGTTCGATAGCTCTATCGAAAGATGCAATAGCATCATCATATCGTTTTAAAACACAAAGCGCCACGCTTTTGCCAAGCCACGGATCAATTGAATCGGGACTTAGCTCGATAGCTCTATCGAAAGATTCGATAGCATCGTCATATCGTTCTAAAACGCAAAACACCGCACCTTTACCAAGCCAAGGATATGTCAAATTAGGATTTATTTCAATAGCTTTATTAAACGATATAATCGATTCATTATACTTCTTTAAATTATAAAGCACAAGACCTTTGCCAATCCAAGACTCTGGCTGGCTTGGATTAATCTCTATGGCATAGCTAAAACATAGTTCAGCTAATCGATATTGTCCTAATGCAAAATAGGCATCTCCCTTGCCGATCCATGCGCTAATTGATTGCGGATCTATTTCAATAGCGTCGTCATAACATCGGATGGCATCGGTATAATTTCCTTTTAGAATCAATTCATTGCCCTTATTTATCAACTCACTGTATGACCCATTAATTATCAAAGTATCATTGTTAGAAACCGCAATTTGATTAACATTACTGGCTAAAGATGAACTAGATATGAGCATTATTGCTAAGATATATGTAACTATAATTGAGTATTGGACCATTAACCCTCGTTATTTGTTAAGGAATTAATTGTATAAGTAGTTTTGGACTAATCGATCTGCGTGTGTTTGCTGTTCTTGCATAAAGAATTCGGACTGCCAGAAAGAAACAGTCCTCTGTTATGTGTTATTTTCTAAATTGAGACTACTACCAACATAACATCTCTAATTGTCAGGATATGGTTGGCTAGCCATAAATTTATATCATGGATCATGCATGCGACGCTCCTCTATTCGACTAATGATGCTGGATGGGCATAAATATTGGTGGGATCTGCCAAATTTCCGCAGATCTCCTCATGCCTTTTTTACCAGTTCGATCAGGCAATATTGATAGGGCAGGCCCTCGGGTTTTTCGTAGAACCTGTCCTCCAGTCGTCGATAGATCTCATCGATCAGCTCTTTGTTTTCTGCGCGAAGTCCGATCTTCATCGACGATTCGCTCCAGGCGCGGACGACATGGGCGAGAGTTGCTGCAAGCTTGCGCCGTTCCTCTGGGTCGTCCAGCATGTCCTGCGCTTTGGAAAAATAGGCGCAAGGGACTGTCAGTGGGTCGCAGGCGTTGATCGAAAAGCACTTGAGATCGGCCTCATCGACCGGTTGTGACATTTCCTCTGGCGTGGCAAAGTAGTCGGGAATGAAAAAGGCGTTTAGCTCTTCTTTGGAGATCCTATTCTCCTCACACAACTCCAAGCAGATGTCTTTGAGATTGTTGTATCCCGGCGACGCAGGCCACCGCTCGCCACCCAGATTGGCAAGGTTGGCAAAGAACAGGGCTCCTCCCTCGACCAGCGACGTCGAGCATTCTTGCAGAAACGACCGCCAATCAACAATCCACTTTTCAGCGAACTTCCTGCGCTGCCTTTCTGGCAACTGGTTTGGCTGAATGCAGACGGGATGCAAGAAATAGTCAGGTCCAACGGTCTTCGCATTCATCCAGTGCAGAGCAGTTGAGGAAAAGCCGATCTGGAGTTTGCCTCTGATCTCAGGAAACGGCTCATAAAAAGATCGCTGGATGTACTGGGCCTCGACGTGATCCAATTTCGCCAATTCTGATGCAGCCCAGAACGCCCTGAAACTCGTCGGGTCCGCGATGTCAATGTAGACCAATTTGATTGTCAGCGCGGGATTCACCTCATGAATCTGGCTGATGACCCTCTCAAACAGCTCGCTTGAATTCACGCCGTCTGCTGCGCCGTAATCCGCGATCACAAAGGCATCGTCGGCATTCATGGCTGCGACTTGCGGCGATATGCGGCGGATGTAGGACGCAATCCTTGGCAGCACAGCTCTATTCACTGCGCGGGATGTATCTGAAATCCGGCTGTAATCTTTGGTCATCGTCGGCGAATATTGTTGTGGTGAAACCATTTTTGCGTTCTTCATGGGCATTGACCTCATAGCTGATATGGTAGTAGAATTGCCTACGGAAAAATAGATATGCTAGAAGGTGAAGGTGGGCGATAATGAGCGAAGCTAGAGACCGAAAAATGAAGCGTCAGCGCAGATTCGAAGAGATGAAGGCAGTTAAAGTCCTGCGAGCTTGCAGGAGCAGGCGGTATATAGAAAACCAGTGAGCCTTTCTTTTTTTGCTTCGAA
>CAZFFD010000056.1:0-16482 GCA_964518035.1 uncultured Methanotrichaceae archaeon
TAGCATATATGAATAGGTTATATAAATAACAGCCTATTGCAAATTCACGACCCGAATGATTATTGGTTCAAAAAAAGGAGGGTGATATCCCACTTACAGGTCAATGCGTGGGATGTTGTCTACGGACTCTGGGTTGGCCAGAGCAGACAGGTCTCCGGTCTCCTTGCCCAGGGCCTTGGCCTTGATGACACGGCGCATGATCTTGCCGGACCTGGTCTTGGGGACATCCTTCACGAAGTAGACCTTGTCCGGGTAAGCGACCGGGCCCAGTACCTTGCGGACGTGGACGGAGATCTCTTTCGCGAGCTCGGGAGATTCAGCAACGCCATCTCTGAGTATGACGAAGGCCACGATCTTCTCGCCCTTGACCTCATCAGGCTGGCCGACGACGGCTGCCTCAGCGACCTTGGGGTGAGAAACGGCGGCGGACTCGACCTCAGCATTGGAGATTCTGTGTCCTGCAACCTTCAGCACATCATCGATTCTGCCCTGGATCCACCAGTAGCCATCCTTGTCGCGGGTGGCCTTGTCTCCAGCCAGATATGTGCCGGGCTTGACCTGCCAGTACATGTCCCAGTACTCCTTCTTGTACCTGACTTCATCTCTGAAGAAGGCACGGAGCATGCTTGGCCAGGGGGACTTCTGGACGATGTTGCCGCCGTATCCCAATGGAACGGAGTTGGCATCTTCGTCGTAGATATCGGTGTTCATGCCGGGCAACGGGAAGCAAACGGAACCGGGCTTCTCGGGTGTCATGGCCAGTGGAGCAACCACATGGCATCCGGTCTCGGTCTGCCACCAGGTATCCATGATGGGGGCCTCATCGGATCCGATATTCTTTCTGAACCAGATGTATGCCTCAGGGTTCAGTGGCTCGCCAACTGAAGCCAGAATTCTGACAGTGGACAGGTCGTACTTCTTCACAAAGGCCTCGCCGGTCTTCATGAACATCCTGATGGCTGTCGGTGCGGTGTAGAATACGGAGACGCCGTACTGCTCAATGATGGACCACCAGCGGCCCAGATCGGGGAAGTCGGGAGAGCCTTCGTACAGAATGCTGGAGGCACCGAGGCAGAGTGGACCGTAGACCACGTAGCTGTGTCCGGTGATCCATCCGGCATCGGCGGTGCACCAGTAAACATCATCGTCGTGGACATCCAGTACCCAGGAGGTTGTCTGGGCCGGGGTGACTGCATATCCGCCGTGGGCATGCTCGATACCCTTGGGCTTGCCGGTTGTTCCGGAGGTGTACAGAATGAACAGCCTGTCCTCTGGATCGAGTGGGATGCTCTCGCACTTGGCGGACTGGCCGGCTACGAAATCATCGTAGAAGACATCGCGTCCCTCGGTCATTGGAACGGCTACACCGGTTCTCTTGACAACTATTACCTTCTTGACGGATGGTGCATTCTTGAGGGCTTCATCTACATTGGGCTTGAGTGGCAGTGGCTTTCCGCGCCTGTAGAAGCCGTCAGAGGTGACGACGACCTTGGCCTCAGCATCGTTGACTCTGCTGGCCAAGCCGCCTGAAGAGAATCCGGAGAACACTAGGGTGTGAATAGCTCCGATCTTAGCGCAAGCAAGCATGGTGATGGGCTGCTCTGGGATCATGGGCAGGTAGGTGACAACTCTGTCTCCCTTTACGACGCCTGCTGCCGTCAGAGCATTAGCGAGCTTGTTAACCTCTCTGTATAGCTCATAGTATGTGATGGCCTTGGTGTCGCCCACGGGCTCGCCGATGAAGTAGTAGGCTACCTTGTTCCTGTTTGCGGACTTGGCATGCCTGTCTACGGCGTTGTAGGCTACGTTGATCTTGCCGCCGGTGAACCACTTGAAGTAGGGCTTGCCGGAGTCGTCAAGTACCTGGGTGTAGGGCTTGAACCAATCTGCATAGGTCTGAGCCATCTCATCCCAGAAATCAATGTAATTATCGGAGCACCACTTGCGCATCTCAGCCTCAGTCTTGAAGCCCTTCTTCTTCATCCACTGATATGCGTTGGAATGCTCAACTATCCACTGAGGGGTGTTGAAAATCCTGGTCTCTTCCTGCAGAGCAGATGTTTTTGCTGTGTCAGCCAATTTCATACCTCCATATGATCAATTGTTCCCCATTCCAAAGTGCCTGGGCTCCATTAGTAAAGAATCATTGCTGCTACCTCTCTCTTGCCATGCCCTGAGCACCATCCGACAAAGCGCGGACGTTTCGGGAAACATCGGCTCAAAACCTACTTGATCATTTATAAAGTTAACGCGATAAAAAACATAATGATCGTTTATAATCATTATTTATCACTAGAAATTGGCAAACAGCATATGAAATGAATGACAGAATGGATGATAGAATGAGATCTAAGAAGAAAAGAAAAAAGGGTGGACTGGCCAGCTCACTTGATGAGTGGGATGGCTTCCACTGACTCGGGGTTGGCCAGAGCTGATATGTCGCCCACAGGGTTTCCAAGAGCCTTAGCCTTGATGACGCGGCGCATGATCTTGCCGGACCTTGTCTTCGGAACGTCGTTAACGAAGTAGACGACCTCTGGATAGGCCACGGGGCCCAAGACGCTTCTCACATGCTTGGCCAGGATGGGCTTGAGATCCTCGGTGGCCTCAATTCCCGTCTTGAGGATAACGAAGGCCACGATTACCTCGCCCTTGACCTCATCTGGCTTGCCGATGACGGCGGCCTCGGCAACCTTGGGATGAGAGACGAGAGCACTCTCGACCTCTGCATTGGAGATCCTGTGTCCGGCTACCTTCAACACATCGTCGATCCTGCCCTGGATGGTGAAGTATCCGTCCTTATCCTTGGTGGCCTTGTCGCCTGCCAGGTAAGTGCCGGGCCTGATCTCCCAGTACATCTGCCAGTACTCCTTCTTGTACCTGACCTCATCTCTGAAGAAGGCACGGAGCATGCTTGGCCAGGGGCTGTTGCTGACGATGTTTCCACCGCTTCCGGGCGGCACCGGGTTTGCATCCTCGTCCAAGATATCCACATTGAATCCGGGCAGCGGGAAAGTTGGCGATCCAGGCTTGAGCGGGGTGATGGGCAGAGGCGATACCAGGAAGCATCCGGTTTCTGTCTGCCACCAGGTGTCCATGATGGGCAACTTGCCAGCTCCGAAGTTGTTTCTGTACCAGATCCATGCTTCTGGGTTGATGGGCTCGCCGACTGATCCCAAGAGCCTCAGACAGGAGATGTCGTGCGTCTTAGGCCATTTGTCTCCGGCCTTCATGAACATCCTCACTGCGGTTGGCGCTGTGTAGAGCACTGAGACCTTGTTCTCGCTGATGATCTTGAACCACCGGCTAAAGTCGGGATAGTCTGGGGAACCCTCATAAATCATGCTCGTAGCGCCGAGACAGAGTGGTCCGTAGACGACATAGCTGTGTCCTGTGATCCATCCGACATCAGCCGTGCACCACCAGACATCAGTTTCTTTGATGTCGAAGACCCAGCTCAGTGTCTGTGCAGGTGTGACGCAGTATCCGCCGTGGACATGCTCGATGCCTTTGGGCTTGCCTGTTGTTCCTGATGTGTAGAGGATAAACAGACGGTCTTCAGCGTCCATCTTCTCGCTCTCGCAGACGTCCGACTGCTTGGCTACCAGCTCATGGTACCAAATATCCTTGCCGGCCTTCATCGGGACATCGATGCCTGCCCTCTTAACAACTACCACATTTTTGACACTTGGCGTGTTGGCCGTTGCCTCATCCACATTTGGCTTGAGTGGCAGTGGCTTTCCGCGCCTGAAGAATCCGTCAGTTGTGATTACCACCTTGGACTCGGCATCGAGAACCCTGCTGTTCAAGCCTCCGGCAGAGAATCCTGAGAAGACCACAGAGTGAATGGCTCCGATCTTAGCGCAGGCGAGCATGGCAATGGGAGTCTCTGGGATCATGGGCATGTAGATGCTGACTCTATCGCCCTTAACAACTCCAAGGCTCTTGAGGCCGTTTGCGAGCTTATTGACTCTCTTGGCTAAATCTGCATAGGTGATCTTCTGGGTAGGCTGATCGACGGGCTCGGGGACGAATATGTAGGCTACCTTGTCCTTCTTGGCGCCTGCAGCATGCCGGTCTACTGCATTGTAGGCCACGTTGATCTTGCCGCCTACGAACCATTTGGCGTAGGGTGGCTGCCAGTTGAGGACCTGGGCATAGGGCTCGAACCAATCGGCATAGGTCTTGGCCATCTCATCCCAAAATGCGATGAAATTCTGGCCGGTCCAGGCGCGCATCTCGCGCTCGCTCTTGAATCCTTTCTTCTTCATCCACTGCATGACATTAGAGTTCTCTGCGAGATCTCTGGGCGCCTCGAATACTCTCGTCTCCTCATATAGGACAGACGTTGTTGCTTTTTGCTCAGCCAATTTATAACCTCCTTTAAATCCCCACGTCTTCCCAACTCCCCTCAAATCTGGCAAAATAGCTGCGCTTTGTCTCCGAGCAACTATTCTACATGATCTATTCTATTAAATCCTTGATCGGTAAGTATGGCCTGCGGGAGTCTTCGGGAATATTGTAGCGATCGATAATTATCCCGGTTTTTCATTTATAAAGTTGTCGAGGTAACCTAATTTAATGGTTAATTATTATCATTTATAATGATTGTAGTATGCACTTTATCTTAAAGTATTCTTCAGATTGATTGCATTTAAAAAAATAGGGAAAAAAAAATAGATTATCGCGGTCTTGCTCACTTGATGAGCGGTATAGCCTCGACTGCATCTGGGTTGGCCAGAGCCGAAAGATCTCCTGTGGGGTTGCCGAGAGCCTTGGCCTTGATGACCCGGCGCATGATCTTGCCGGACCTGGTCTTGGGAACGTCCTTGACGAAGAAGACCGCTTCGGGATAGGCCACGGGGCCCAGTACTGTGCGCACGTGCTTGGCCAGTTCCTTCTTTAGATCCTCGCTCTCTTCGTTTCCGGTTCTGAGGATGACAAATGCCACGATGACCTCCCCCTTCACCTCATCTGGCTTGCCGATGACGGCGGCTTCTGCCACCTTGGGGTGGGCAACAAGCGCGCTCTCGACCTCGGCATTGGAGATCCTGTGTCCGGCCACCTTCAGAACATCATCGATCCTTCCCTGGATGAAGAAATATCCGTCCTTGTCTTTGGTGGCCTTATCGCCGGCCAGGTAAGTGCCAGGCCTGATATCCCAGTAGGTTGACCAGTACTCCTTCTGGTACCTCACGGGATCCCGGTAGAATGCTCTGAGCATTGACGGCCAGGGCGTATTGCTGACAATATTGCCTCCAGTGCCCGGTGCCACTGGATTTGCATCTTCATCCAGAATATCGATATTGAATCCGGGCAAGGGAAATGTCGCAGAGCCTGGCTTGAGCGGAGTGATCGGCAGAGGAGATACCAGGAAGGTGCCAGTCTCCGTCTGCCACCAGGTGTCCATTATCTGCAGCTTGCCGCCGCCAACGTTGTTCCTGTACCACATCCAGGCCTCTGGATTGATGGGCTCGCCCACTGATCCTAAGAGCCTCAGGCTTGAGATGTCGTACATCTTGGGCCACTTGTCTCCAGCCTTCATGAACATCCTCACAACTGTCGGCGCTGTGTAGAAGACGGAGACCTTGTTGTCCTGGATGATCTTGAACCATCGGCCAAAGTCGGGGAAGTCGGGGGCTCCCTCATACATGATGCTCGTCGCGCCCAATCCGAGCGGCCCATACACTATGTAGGAGTGGCCGGTAATCCATCCGATATCGGCTGTGCACCACCAGACATCGTTATCTTTTAGATCGAAGACCCAGCTCAAGGTCTGGGCAGGTCCAACCTGATATCCGCCATGAACGTGCTCGATTCCTTTGGGTTTGCCGGTAGTGCCGGATGTGTACAGGATGAACAGCCTGTCCTCAGAGTCCATCTTCTCACACTCGCACACATCAGACTTTCCTGCTACCAGGTCGTTCCAGTAGATGTCTCTGCCTTCTTTCATGGGCACAGTAATGCCTGTTCTCTTGAAGACCACTACATTCTTCACGCTGGGGGTGTTGGCTGTAGCTTCATCCACATTGGGCTTGAGTGGCAAGGGCTTTCCACGCCTGTAAAAGCCATCCACAGTAACAACCACTTTTGCCTCTGCATCCAGAATTCTGCTGTTAAGGCCGCCTGAGGAAAATCCAGAGAACACAATGCAGTGAATAGCTCCAATCTTGGCGATGCCGAGCATGGCAATGGGAAGCTGTGGGATCATGGGCATATACAACATGACTCTGTCGCCCTTTTGTACGCCTAGGCTCTTGAGGCCGTTTGCGAATTTGTTGACCTCTTTGTAGAGCTGTGCATAGGTTATCTTTTGGGTTGGCTGGTCAGTGGGCTCAGGAACGAAGATGTAGGCCACTTTGTCCTTTTTCGCGCCTGTTGCATGTCTGTCCACGCAGTTGTAGGTCACATTGCATTTGCCGCCTACGAACCACCTGGCATAGGGTGGTTTCCATTCCAGGGTCGAGGCCCAGGGCTCGAACCAATCTGCATATGTTTTGGCCATCTCCCCCCAGAACTGGATGTAGTTTGCAGAGCACCACAAGCGCATCTCCCGTTCTGTTTTAAATCCCTTTGATTTCATCCATTGCATGACATTGGAATTTTTAGCGAGATCTTCGGGTGGCTCGAATACTCTGGTCTCCTCATATAGAACTGATGTCTTTGCTGTTGCTTTCTGCTCAGCCATTCTTTTAAACCTCCTTTATCAAACGATGCTCTCCAAGACCTACAGATCTTTTTTTTGCAGGGCAGCCTTCAAATTGACTAGCAAAAAAATCGGACATATTCCGGACTGCATGGGCTTCTTGAAGCATCTTCATGATTGATTATGTTCATTATTAATAAGCTTGATGGTGCGCCAGCCAATGAAAAATCTTATCTTAAAAAATGCCTGCGTGATATCCCATCATCCGAGCTTGTTTATCTCGATAGGCCTTTTGCAGCCATCGAATATCCGTCTAACTTAAATATTGTTTGTCTTATATTAGTTGTGAATACATCGAACTCAAAAGAACTTCGTCGCGATTATTCATCCTATCGCTCGACCGGACACATAGAAGGCATTGCAGTCTTCAACCAGCACTCGGATCGACGATCCCAGCTTTGGCCGGCCTCTGACCACAATGCCCAGATAATTATCAGCCCTGGCCTTCATGGTGTCGCCCCTCCCCTGCTCTGTGACACGAGCATTCAGGACCTCCCCCACGTAGCGCTCGTTTCTCCCTTCAGCCGACTTCAGCCACAGGCGGGTTAGCTCTCTTGATCTCTCCTTCTTGATTCTGTCCGGCATATCGTAGAGCTTCGAGGCCGCAGTCCTTGGACGGGCCGAGAATCTAGTGATATTGACCTTATCCGGGGCCATGAGATCTATGATGTTCATGGTCTCTTTAAAGTCGCTCTCAGTTTCTCCAGGAAATCCCGCTATAACATCCGTGATAATGGTGATATCAGGATACATAGACCTAAAACTGCTTACAATCGCAAGAATATCCATAGCTTTATATCCGCGGCCCATGCTTTCGAGAATCCTATCTGAACCTGATTGCACCGGGATATGCAGAAATCTGTAGATCTTCTCGCTTTCCAATGCTTGGACAAGATCCTCTGAGATCGCCTGAGCGCTCTTTGGGTTCATCATGCCTATCCGCAGCTTGAAGTCTCCGGGGACCGCCACCAATCTGCTCAGCAGTCTCCCCAGGTTGGTTCCGATGTCTCTGCCATAGGCTGCAGTGTCCTGGGCAGACAGCTGCACCTCTACTGCCCCCTTTGCTACCAGCATCTGCACCTCGCGTGCGACTTCCTCCACCCCGCGGCTCTTCAGCTCACCTCTCGCCGTTCTCACTATGCAGTAGGTGCATGAGCCGTTGCAGCCTTCAGCCACATTGACAACCACGCAGGGGTCATTGCCGGGTCCGAGTCCGGTCATCGGCAAAGCACGCTTTTGAAAATCATCTCGCGCATTAAATATGTCTTCGACCCTGGCGGCGGCAGATCTGCCGAGCAGACCGAGACTGCCAAGGCATTTGATCTGGCTCATCGACTCAGGTATGGCAGCGGGCAGGCACCCTCCAATGATCAATCGCCTGCCTTGCAGAAGGCTGAGCCTTCGCAAGATCTTGCGCTCGGTCTTTTCAGTGACCGCGCAGGTATTCACTATCACTGCATCCGCCTCATTTAAAGGGGCAAGGCTGTGGCCCATCTCCTGCAGTGCCCGGGCAAGGTCTTCGGAGTTGCCCTGGTTTGAGGTGCAGCCATAGGTCTCGATATAAAATCTCATGCTTCTACCGCTGCCATCTCTTCTCTTCTGACCTGATATATTCCTACGATTATCCCCATGATGGCCGGAGCCAGGAAGAACCCGCCGATTCCGGCAACCAGAGCGCCGCCCAAAAATGAGAGCATTACCAGCAGGGGATGCAGAGATGATTTGGCTGCCACAAGGTATGGCCGAATCAGAAGCTCTGAGGGCAGGTAGATGAGTGCGGAGGACAGAATGAAGAACGCTGCAGCGTCGCCCATTCCTACCTCAAAATATCGGTAGATCGTCACAGGAATGATGACCACCCAGGATGTTAGGAATGGCACCATTCCTGCCACAAAGACGATGCTCGCAAGGGCAAAGGGTCTAGGCAGGCTGAAGGCATGAAATATTGCTGCCGCAATGATGCTTCCCAGGATCGAGGTATAAATTGTGCCTATGAATATGCCGCTCAAAATGTAGTCGATGCGGCTGATGTACCTTCGATAGGCTTGCTTCTCTCTTTCTGGTATCAGGGATATTATCGACTCAACAAAGCTCTCTCCGTCTGCCAGCACAAAGTAGCAGATGGGAACTGATACAATGAAGTTGATTATAGCCAAAGAGGCCACCCTTCCCATGTGAAAGACCGGAATGGAGGTGGCAATGGGCGCAATAATGCCCGCAGCGTTCTCCAGACTGCTGATTAACAGGTCCTTCATCCAGGGGCTCAGGCCTTGGGCAGTTTCTTTTGTCATGACTGCCAGAGCCATTCGGAATGACTCATAATTTTTTGTCAGTATTATTATCTGGTTTGCGATTTCAATCATTCCAAGTCCCAAGATAATGAATATTGGAATCACAATACATAATACGGCAGTCAGTGACCCCAGACGTTTTCTATTGTGGAAATGATCCCTGATGGGCCTGCCCACGTAGGCGAAGACTGTGCCCAGGATGATGCCGTCGAGAAACGGCGAGAAAAAATAGAGGATCAATATCAACGAAGCCAAGGCTAATGCCAGCATTCCTCTGTGCTGAGAGAGCCATTTTCCTGCATGGATGTCCATATTTTGCTGGGTGGCTACCTTGTATCCCAGATAGATATGAGTTATGCTCTATCAAATCAGTTGCATGCAGTCTCCAGCATCATCTCCAGTTTCTCCAAATGTGAGCTTGCATCTGAATTCTGGTGGGCCACCCAAGCTTTCAGCTTTTTTATAGGCCTGCCAGAGTCGATGATATCAGATGCCTTCTCTATGCCGTCTTGCAGGTCGCAGGCATGCCCAGAAATGCAGAGCACTGCAGCAGCATTCAGGCATACGATATCTTTTCTGCTGCCCGGTAGCCCCCCGGATAAAAGCCGCAAGAGATTGATGGCTTCATCCTCCCGGTCCCCCTGGTGAAGGAGGTCGGCCTCATCTGCCTCTTTTATCCCCAGGTCCAGCGGGTTTATGGTGTATTCCTGGATGCTTCCATCCTCGGACAATTCTGCAACCAGCGAGCTGCCAAGAGTGGAGAGTTCATCCATTCCCCGCGAGTCGTCCTGGTTTTTTCCATAAACGACAAATGCTTTCCTGTAGCCAATCTCCCTCATGGCCTGAGCTATCGGCAGCACCATATCTTTAGAGTAGACGCCCCGCACTGCATAGGCGGGCTTAACGGGGCTGGCCAGAGAGCCGGCTACATTGAGCACTGTGCCGAATCTGATTTGGGAGAGGATGCGGTAGAGGGCTGACGGGTGGACCATCGGGCTCATGCCGTTGAAGATGCCTATGCCGGCCTGTTCGATGCTTTTTTTTACTAGATCGACGTCGCACTCCACATCCACTCCTAGTGCCTCCAGGATGTCCACAGCGCCGCACTTTGATGTTATTGCCCGCGCCCCATGCTTGGCCATGATTATGCCGTCAGCAGCTGCTACAAGCGATGCAGCAGTGCTTATGTTGAATGTCTTGATCCCGTCCATGCCTGTGCCACAGTTCTCTGTCAGGGGACCGCAGACATCCGGCTGGACCTTGACTGTGTCGATCTCGTAGATAGCTTCCCAGATGCCGGCGATCTCCTGAGCCGTGGCTCCTTTGGCTGTAATGGCTGCGAGAAATGCGCCCTGTTGGAGGTCCGGCTGCACATCTTTCAGAATCTGGCAAAAAAGCTGGGCCGCCTCATCTCTGGTCAGATCTATTCCTTTGATCAGCCTGTCAACCCGGCTGCCAAAATACCTCAAGCTCTCTTCAGTGTATTGCATGTCTCTTCAATCCAGGATTATGTTGTCCTTGCCAAATTTCCCAAATCCATTAGCTTTGGCAGATAACCGATTTCATCCCCAGCCTCTGGGCCGAGTGGGTGAATGCCTCATCAATTTCCTCAAGAGATGTTCTCATGGTGATGAGCCAGTCTGGCTTGATCAGGCCTGATGTCAGGAGCCCGACAGCCGATCGGTTCTGGCGGCTGGTGCAGCCGTAGGCCCCATTGATGGTGATCTCCTTGTAGTGAATGCTTCTCACATTGATTTTTTCTTCACAGTGTCCTGGAGCTGGCCCTGAGAAGACGCAGATCCTCCCACCAGGGGAGAGAAGATGGAGAAGGTCCTCGTTTACAGGGATCTTCGGAGTGGCTGTGAGAATGACGTCAGCTCCGGTTCCGTCAGTCTCCGAGGCCAGGACGGTGTCTAGCAACTCCCTAGACGTATCGACTACAGACGCCTTTGTATGCCTCTTTAGCAGGCGGATGCGTTCAGGCAGCGTTTCTGCTATTATCACCTTCTCGGCGTTATGAATCTCGGCCAGAAGGGCATGCAGAGCGCCGATGGGGCCGCCACCCAAAATAAGGACAACGTCGTCCCGGTAAACCGGCGCCTGCTCCTGGCCGTTGAGGCAGCAAGCCAGTGGCTCGGAAAGAGCTGCAAAAGCAGGATCGATGTTTTTCGGCAGCACGTTCACGCCACTAGAAAGACTCTCAGCTGAGATGGCCATGAGCTCAGCTAAGCCCCCATCGCAGTTGAACCCCATTATCTTGATGCTCCTGCAATGGCTGTCCTGACCTCGCCTGCAGAATCGGCATCTTCCGCAGGTGACGCCCGGCCAGATCTGGACAGGGTCACCTTCATGCAGCGACGGAACCAGGCCATCAAGCTCCACAATTCGGCCTACAATCTCGTGTCCCAGTATTCTTGGATAAGCCAGGTCCCGATGGCCCTGCTCTTTCATCTTGACATCGGTTCCGCAGATGGCGCAGGCATCGACCTCCAGCAGGGCTCCGCCTTTGGGCGCTACCGGATCAGGCAGATCGTCCAGCTCCATGAGGCCTGGTGCCTTGAGAACTGCGGCTCTCATCTCTTCGGCAGCTCCACAGTCATAAGAACCCGGTCGGTCTCCTCGACGAGATCTCTTTGAGCTATTCCGTACAGCCCAGCTAAAAGAGCGGCCCCGCCCATGCCCACGCCCTCTTTGACGTATCCCTGGGCGTAGATCTGCACGGGTGGAATTTTGGAGTTCTCCAGCCCCGGATCGGAATAATAGTAAGGCCGGCCTGTAGCCTCAACGATCTCCTTGAAGTTGGCCGATTTGTCTTCAATTATATATTTGGTCGTGGCAATGGATATGTCTCCATCGATTGCCATGGCCTTTCCCAGGGCTAAAACGGCGGCCATCTGAGTACCTCCAGCGAGGACTGCCCGGCAGCCCTTCAGCCCCCGCATGAGGCCAAGAGCTGCTGCCATCATGGGGTCACCCACCTGCTCCACAGCTTTCAGGGGATCGTTCTTGAGGCCACCGTCCTTGATGCCAGCCCGGCTAAGAGCCTCGGCGACCACCCTTTCTTTGAGCGCAGTGGGGTTGGACTGGAAGCTGCTGCTAACGCTCGCGTTGTATCCCAGAGCCTTGAGAACGGCCAGAGCAGTTGTTGTGCCTCCTGCTATGGACTCGCCAATGAAGACGCAGTCAGAGAGGCCTGCCAGTTTTCGTCCCAAGAGTGAGGCTCTCTCGTAGATGACCCGGGCATCAAGGACGGCCGGACTCTTTCTGATATCGCTGCCGGCCGTTCCACCCAGCTCGACATAGGGCACAGCCGGCTTTTTCCTCAGTCCGGAGGCTACAAACATTGAGGGGATGCCTGTCAGATTAAGGGCTGCCTTTGTGACAATTGCAGGAGTTGGCGAGCCTCCTGGGGCCTCAGGAAGTTCCGGCATTGTGATGATCCGATTGGTCTCAACCAGCTCAGCATCTGCTCCGGGGGTGTAATCGGTCAGCTCCGGCGTTGTTCCGGCAGCGGATAGGCCGGGAATCTTGCCGGTGTCCGTATTTGAGATGATGCAGAGAAAGAGCGGCCGCATTGGTCGCGGCTCGAAGTTGGGGTAGATCCATTCTGGCATGATTTCTAGCCCAGAGCTGCAACTATATGAAACCAACGCCAGTAGGCTTAATTTAACTCAATTTGCATTGTGTAACGCTAAAGCGGCTTTGTCTGCAGGGCCCCAATAATGAGAAAGGGCCCGTGCAATCGGACCCTTTCAGGCCGGTATGAATCCGTTCTCAATGGCGATATTCTGGCCCACGGGGCTGAGAATATAATCTATGAAGGCTTTTGCTCCTGGGGTTGGCTTGCCAAGGGTTACAAAGTAGAGCTTTCTGGCCAGGGGATAAGCGCCGCTCTTTATGTTCTCGACGGTGGGCGCGACGCTATCCAAAGAGACCACCTTTGTGTCTCCATTCATGACGAAGCTGTATCCCATGTAACCGATGGCGTTATCGCTCTTCCTGGTGCTGAACTTGACCTCTGAACTCTCACCGCAATCATAGGACACTCCAGGCGTCTCCGCCTCCCGGCTTCCCATGATGATCTCATTAAACGTGTCCCTGGTTCCTGAGCCAGGCCTTCTGCCAATGGCAAAGATCTCCATATCCGGCCCGCCCAGATCCTTCCAGTTGGCTATATCTCCCGAATAGATCCGCCGGACCTCATCCGTCGTGAGAGATGTGATACCGGAATCATACACCTGATCGCTCACCACCAGGCAGATGGCGTCGTATCCCACAGTCTGCTCGGTAAAACGCAATGTGGGCGTCTCATATCTCTGTCGCTCCTCCAGCTTGACCTCTCTCGAGGCCATGGCTATATCAGATCTGCCCTCGGCCACATCGACGATGCCAACACCACTGCCGCCGGATTTTACATTGACAGTATAATCGTCCTGCATTATATTATACTCCTCAGCAGCCAGCTCCGCCAGGGGCATGACTGTGCTGGACCCGGATACTACTACGATTGACTCTCTGGCCTCGCTCGTTATGCCTGCCAGAAGGATAACCAGAAACAACACCATTAGCCTGCTCGTCGTTCTCATCGGTGCATAGTATCTGCTTACTATTATGTAAGGATGACTGCTCTGAGGGGCTTCTCAGATGGGGATGAAGCCCTCTTCTGCAGCGATCTTCTGGCCCTCGGGCCCTTGCACAAAGTCTATGAACGCCTTTGCTCCTTTTGAAGGCTCACCGATGGTATAGAAATACAGATGCCTGTGAAGCTCATAGAGATCCAATTTAATGTTTTCATATGTGGGCGTGATGCCATTGAAGGCGATTTCTGCGACGCCGCCGCCCAGATAGTTGAATCCCAGGTAGCCTATGGCCTTGTCGCTTCCTGCGATGGCTGTCTTGACCTCTGCAGCGCCCATAGCCACGGTATCCACTCCCGGCGTCTCAGCATCTCTGTCGCCTAGAACTATCTCGTTGAAGTTATCGCGGGTGCCGGACCCCTCCTCTCTGGCTATCACATAAATTTCAGCGTCCGGTCCGCCGACCTCTTTCCAGTTAGTGATATTTCCGGAATATATGTCCCGGACCTGTTGCCTGTTCAGGTCCTTGACTCCTGCCAGATAGATCTCGTCGCTTACTGCCAGGCTGATTCCGTCCAGACCAATCAAAAACTCCTCAAAGGTATCATTGGATTTATTGCGTTCCTCATCAGTGATCTCACGAGAAGCCATTGCTATGTCGTTCTTGCGCTCGACAATGCCCAGAATTCCGGCGCCGGTCCCTCCGGCGGAGACGGTCACAACATAGTCCTTCTGCAGGAGATTGAATTCCTCGGCAGCCGCCTCTGCCAGAGGCATCACAGTCGATGATCCTGAGACGGTGATGTCACTGGTGGATGCCGAACAGATGGCAAACACAAGCAGAGAAATTATGAATATTGATATTATTTTTCTAATGATCCCCACCGCACGACAGTATATCGTCAAAATATGTAAAGCTTATCGTCGCAATCATTTCCCATCCAAAGAAAAGCGTATATGTATGGAAGAGATATGGATGAGAATGCCAGGTGCTCAATCAGTCGATGCCACTCTTGATGGACTTTTCGAAAAGCTCTCCGCCATGAGCATTATGAGCGAGCCGATAGATCTGGAGGGCCGGATCATCATACCGGTGATAAAGATTAGCATGGCATTTGGCGCCGGTACGAGTCCTGCTGCGAAAGATGAGATGACGGACGGGCCGGCGAGACCTGTTGCAGGAGGTGCGTCGGGCCTCTCTCCTGTGGCTGTGATGGACATCAGCAAGACCGTCTCCGGGCAGGAGGGCGTGCGAGTCGTCTCCCTTCCTTCCTCGGAAGGATCTGCATCGTGCGTTGCTCATGAAGTGATTAAAGGACTTATCAGCCAGATGAGGACGCCGTGATGTTTCTCTTGTTCATCATCCTTCTTCTTGCAGTTCTTCTTCACTCACCCATTCGTCTCGCCCTTGACATCAGCAAGAAGGGATCACAGATGCAAGGTGAATGCAGACTGGCCTGGCTTGGGCTCACATTATGGAGGGCTGATGTCTCCCCTCAATCGGCGGGAGAATTTATGGAGTCCATCGGCAAGAGGGACGAAGGAGAAATAGAGCCTCCTCCGGCGGCAAGAAGCAATGAAGAGCCCGCTCAGGTCGGCAAAAAAGGGAATGCTCGGAGGGATATGGGATTATCATCTTTGGTCAATGCAGCTTATTGCCTGGCAGATATCATCATTCAAATCCTCAGGTCCGTCGTCCTTAAAAAATTCTCTTGTTGCGTTTGCTTTGGTCTGGACGATCCTGCCGATACTGCAGTCCTTTGCGGCTGCCTGTACTCCATCACTGGAATGCTCGGCCTCTATCCTGCCAGGGTCTCCATCGATCCCTGGTTTCATGGAGAGCATCTGGAAGGAGATTTCGTGACTGAAATTGAGATGAGGCCGTTGTGGGCTGTGTGGGCCGTTTTAAGGTCTCTGAGGCTCTCAAAGACCAGGCGGTTCATAAAAGAGATGTTGGGGTGGAATTGATTTTGCGGTCAAAACGATCCTTTGGGGCGGAGGAGCAGGTGCGAGTGGGAAAAGAGACTGTGGCCGGGAATAGAACCATCTGGCCTGTCATCAAAATTACCATACTTTGGGCATCGGAAAACCGGGTCCAAGCAATACAGATCACCCCACTTGCGGCGCTGATCGTCGAGCAAGAAGAGCAATATGCATTGTCTTTTGATAGTGGGCCGATGACGATTGAGGATATCTTGGATTTAGCGCCGTCTATTGGAGACATTTTGGAGCAGGCCAAAAGGAACAGCAGCCGGAAGGGCAACAGGATAGTTATCTCATGACGCTTCATCTCAATAAGCCTGCTCTACGGGCTCTGGCAATTGCGGAGAGCTTTGGGCAGAGCAGTCCTTTATCTGTTCTGGCAGGCGTGGTCATGCGTGCCGACTTGCGGGTAGATGGCATGGCCTATGCTCATGCAAAGGTTGGTGGAGATGATGCGACAGAGGCCGTGAAAGGCCTTTACCGGCAACTGGATCGAACAGATATCAATGTCCTCTTGCTTGGCGGTGCAGTCTTGAGCTGGTTTAATATCGTAGATCTGCAGGAGGTCTGGCAGGAGATCAACAGGCCGTTATTCTGTCTCACATACGAAGACTCTCCTGGACTTGAGAAATATATTCGTGAGTATTTCTCTAGCCCGAAAGAGAAGATCCGCCGCTATCAGCGCCTGGGAGCACGTCAACAAGTCCATCTCAAGACAGGCTATGATATCTATCTGCGGGTCTTCGGAGCCTCAATTGATGAGGCAAGGATACTGCTCAACAAGTTCACCCGGGACGGCAGGGTGCCGGAGCCGCTGCGACTAGCCGGGTTGGCGGCACGGGCAGCCTATCGAGATGAGAATGAATCCGCGTGAACACTCCCCGCCCTAAAGGGCGGAGCTTCTAGCGTTTTGCAGAGATTGTGT
>CAZFFD010000057.1:0-16005 GCA_964518035.1 uncultured Methanotrichaceae archaeon
CCACCGAAGTAGACCTCTATGTCCTTGCCGTAGAGGTGTTCTGACATGAATTTGTCCAGCATATCCATCGTCCTCTCGCTTTGAATTCAGATTTACTGTAAACTATGTCTTGCTAATTGATATATTTTATGGTCTAAGTGGCAGGATTCTCCTAATTACGTCAATTTAGATTGGCATAAAGTTTACTTGTGTAACTTGTTTTAAACTTAGACAATTTTCCTTGATCATCATATTAAGTTGTCTCTGCTCCAAAAAATATTATCAGGCCGACGGCTACCTAGAACATAAGATTTCTCATGTTCCAGAGCAACTTTGGGTTCTGCCTGAAGAGAAACCTCAACAGATCTTTGGTGTGCATACTTGATATATCGCGGCCATAGAGCGACTTTACCAGATGATTGAAATCATCATCGTCAAGACTGAGAAAGAATTTCTTGGCATTGTAGCTCTTCACTAGCTGCTTGCCGAAAGACGACTTCCATCGACCCTCATATTCTCTGAGGGCGGCTTGGCTTGCGTCCTCAGTTGACACAGCCCGAGCCGCGGCCTGACCGGCCAGAACCCCTGCCCGCATGGCATTAATGATCCCGCCGCCAGTGAGTGGATCCGACTGATGGGCTGCATCGCCAACCAACATTACTCCGTCTGAGGTTATGGATTTCATCGGCCCGGATGTGGGAATCCCTCCGGCCATCATCTGCAGGACTTTGGCCTTTGGCATCCGTTTCTGAATGAAGCTCTCCAGAAGCCGAACAGGCATTCCCGGCCCGGACCGGGAGCCCTGTAGCCCTATGCCCACATTAGCTCTGCCGTCTCCCTTGGGAAAGATCCAGATGTATCCGCCCGGTGCTATGAGATTTCCAAAAAAGAACTCGCAATAATCCGGATCGATTCCTTCGTCCAAAACCAGGAACTGGGCACAGACCATTATGTCCTCCGGCTTCATCTTCGAATCCATTCCGGCCCACCTGGCGACCTTGGATTCAACTCCGTCCGCACCTATGACAAGAGGCGCCTCGATTTGCAGTCTCTCGCCCTGGCAGACTGCGGATACGATGATCTGACCATCCTTTCTGGTCAATCCAGTTGCGCGAGTCTTGACCATAACTACAGCCCCGCTTCTTGCAGCCCGAGTAGCAAGCCCCCGGTCAAAGATCTTCCTATCAAGGATGTATCCGCCACCTTCGCCTTTTACCCCGGTAGTGAAGATGCTATCGCCGTTGGGCGAATGCATTCTCGCCCCTTGAATCTCAGTGCTGATCCAGGATGGCTCTACATCGATCAGCTCCTTCAGCTCCGATCTGATGCTCACGCCCTCAGCACACCGAATGGGCTCTCCTATCTCCTGGCGCTTCTCCAGGAGGAAAACATCCAGGCCCGCCTCCGCCGCAGTCTTGGCTGCCATAGAGCCACCTGGGCCTGCCCCAATTACAATTAGATCGCGTTTCATCCTATCTGTTTCATTCTTCCTATCATCAGGATAAATATTAGAACTTTGCCATGAACATATCAGTCGCTCGCTGGATGATGTCATCCGAAAAAGCTTATTATGTATTAGTAATAATATTGGCTTTGATGCTTGATATAACAGATCTCTGCGAGAATCAGATTTATCTTCAGAGCGAGCGCTGGCAGTGCGGCTTTGGCTATGGTGAGCCGGTGAAACTGGGACTGGTTCTAGAGGCAGTGGACCTGGCAGCAGGCGGCGACGAGGATTTTTCGTACGTCATAGATGCGAGCCTCATTCCTCAGCTTGAATGTTTGGATGAAGAGATTTTGGAGGAGGCTAGAATGGAGGGCCTAGCGACGAAGGAAGAACTGATGCGCTATGCCTACGAACTCTACGGCGGCGTGCCCGTGAACATCGATGCCGTGCAACCTGCAAGAGCCTCTTGCGGCATGTCCAGTTTTGTTGCCAAGAGCAATATTCGCACCATAATTGCCGGAACTGGGGAAGAGATGGAGACCCGCCATTTCCAAGATTTGACGGAGGCCATGTCCTTTGCTCGCGACTTCTATGCCATTTATGCTCCAGTCATATTCAGTTTCATCGATGTGGTGCTGGATCATCCACTTCGAGTGGGAGGGACCGGCTGGGACAAGATCAGGCAGATGTCCCGGAAGTAGAACCAGATGCACCCTACCAGGAAGAGACGCAGAAATGACCTTTTGCTGAACTATTTTTTTGAGTCCATGCCACACTTTTAAATACGTTGAACGTCGAATAGATAGTTTACAGAAGTCGATGAAGATTGAGAGGAATTGATATGCCGTACTACGATATGATGGACTTTATGATGGGCGGGTTCCCGTTCATGGGATTTGGATCGATATTCACTATTCTGCTCTCAGTGGTCGTAGCCTACCTGGTTTACAAGGATGCAGAGAAAAGAGGAATGAACGGACTACTATGGGGTTTACCTGTGCTGGTTCCCTGGATAGGAATACTGTTTCTGATCCTCTATCTGATCATGCGCGATTCAGGAAGGCACATTGTTGCTGAAGGCAGCTTTGCGCCGACAAGAACCACAGCTGAGGAGGTATTGGACGAAAGATACGCTAAAGGAGAAGTTGCAAGAGAGGTATATTTGCAGATGAAAGAGGACCTGAAGAAGGGCCCTAAAGAGACTTCGATCTGAAATGAGCAATGAAATGAGTCCTGCCTTGCATTCCTGGCAGGCGGACTCATTTTCATTAATATCAATTTTTTTTTTCACTTTCGTCCCGCGCCTGCCCTGGGCTTTTAACATAAAAGAGCATCATTTGATCTGCTAATGGAGAACATGATGTGGATCTTTGACTCATACTACAAGGGCGGTGTGCATCTCTGGTCCAGGGAGAGGGGGCTCGTCCAGACGGTTGTTATGCATCCTCAATCCTTCTACCTCCATCTGCCCGACCCTGCAGCTCACACGAGTATGATCGAGGCCTTGGAGAACCTTTACGGTCTGGAGGAGGTCCGCTTTTCTACCATCTACGGCCAGGAGGAGGGCTATCTGATCCATGCAGACAGAAATGTGGCAGAAAAGATTGAGAAGCAAACCCGCTACTCTTCAGAGCTGTTCAACGTAGACATAAGACGAGATCAGCAGTACCTGGCCGAGCGCGATCTCTTTCCCTGCGGAGAACGGGACGAGTCCCGTTTCAGCCCTGACTTTGAGGTCCCGCTGCGAGTCATGTCTATTCAGTTCTCAGGAGATCCGGCACGAAGGAGGACGATATCAGAAATCGATATATCTGAAATCGATGCGCGAGAAAAAAGGCCAAGACGTCTTCATGGCAAAGAGATGACGATCCTCTCAGATCTCATGGAGCTGGTCAAAGTTCATGATCCTGATGTTCTTCTCATTGACCGGGCCGACCAATGGACGCCGCTGGCAGTAGAGAGAGCTGTAAGGCTCGGCCTCGATGTCACCCTCAGCAGAACCGGCAGATTTCGAAGCATTGCAGCCAGATCCTACTGGAGCTACGGCAGGGCAAATCACAGGGACAAGGCCATGATTCCGGAAGGAAGAGTGCTAATCGACACTGCAACAAGCTTTGCCTACCGTGAAGCTGGGCTAAAAGGCATCCTGCTCTCGGCTCGCCTCTCTGGGCTTGCCCCAAACATGGTCGCCAGGTTCACTCCAGGCACCATCATCTCGTCTTACGAGGTCTACGAGGCCCTGCGCCGGGGCATAGCCGTGCCGTTTCGAAAGAGAGACGTGGAGAGGGTCCGGGATTTCTGCGAACTGAAGAGGTCAGACAGGGGCGGCATGATTTTGCAGCCTGAGCCCAGGCTTTATGAGAGGGTGAGCCAGATCGATTTTACTTCTCTCTACCCATCCATCATCGTCAAGTACAACCTCTCGCCCGAGACGTTACAGCATCCGGAAAAAAGGGGCTTCTTGAGCAGTGCGATCTCACCCTTGCTAAATTTACGCATAGAGACCAAGAGGAGAAAGAAGGTCGATTCAAAATATGCCGGCCTGGATTCAATCTTGAAGTGGATGCTCGTCACCTGTTTCGGCTACACGGGATACAGGAACGCCAAGTTCGGTCAGATTGAGGTGCACGAGCAGATCACTGCCATATCTCGTGAGCTTCTGATGCAGATCAAGGAGATTGCAGAGAATATGGACCTGGAGGTCCTGCACGGAATTGTGGACTGCCTCTGGGTGAGGGGCGACGAGACAGAGAGGTTCAAGGCGACAGTCGAGAGTGAGACCGGCATCCTCACCGAGATGGACCATTATGATTGGATCGTATTTTTGCCCCTGGCGGACGGAGGAGGGGCTTACAACCGCTACTTCGGGCGTCTCTCTTCAGGCAAGGTCAAGATCCGGGGAGTCATGGCCCGCCGCGGGGACACGCCAGAGTATGTGCGCCGCATGCAACAGGAGATCTTCGAGCTTCTGGCAGGCACATCCAACCGAGAGGAGATCCTTCGAGCTGAGCCGCAGGCCCGGAAGATCCACGAAAAATATCTGGACGGCCTGAAGAACGCAGATGTGAAAGAGATGGTCATCCACCGTCGGGTGGGCAGGCTTAATTACGCCAGAAGATGCATAGAGGCATCAGCTGTGCAAGCTCACGAGAGGTTGGGCCTCTACCTGGCTGTCGGCATGGATATGGGATACGTGGTGGTTGACGCCGATCGCTGGAAAGCTGACGCAGAGGAGAACGCATCTCAGTACGACGTCGCGCATTACGCCGGGCTCTTGGAGAAAGCCTGGAGGGAGGCGTCCATGGTGTTTGAAGGTTCGCGATGAGCCATTGTCGGATGGGTAATGGATAAATTGCGCTCGATGGCGGCGCCAAGCTCTTCGATCCTGACTGGCTTGTTTAAAAAATCGTCAGCGCCCGCGTCATAGCAGAGGTCACGACACATATCTGCCTCAAAAGAGGTTACGACTATTATCTTAGGACCATGCGGCCAACGCTCTCGAATGATCCTGGTGGCCTCAATTCCATCCATCTCCGGCATCTGGATGTCCATGAGCACCAGGTCGTAAACATGCTCCGTCATGGCTGTCAGGACCTCTTGGCCGTTGTTAGCCGTATCAGCCTTCAATCCCAGCTTCTTGAGCACAATCAGAGTCATCTTCTGATTTACCGGGTTATCCTCTGCAAGGAGAATATTCGGAGTTGGTATGGTCATCATAGCCTTCTATTCTAAGTAGGTTGTTTTACTATAAGAATTTTTCTTTAGTAATTAATTTTGGTATATAGCCCGCAAATTTTCGAAAGAATAGCAATAAGTCCATTCGTAAAAATCTATAAATCATCAATAAGGTTCTGTGTTTCGTAACTTAAGATTAATTTAAATATTACTATCATAGGGGCGCAAACATTCAATTGAGGTCATTCATTAATTTTCTATACTTGTGAGGGAAAAGAGTGCCCGATAAAAGGACTTCAATATGAAATCAATTGAAGAAAGCTTCTTTACGAGCCCAGCCTTCCAGGCCCTGACCATAGGCGTTCCCTTCTGCACCTACAAGCTGCTCTTCGGGCTCTTGGCCGGGCGCGTGGGCCTTGAGCAGTCCAAAGATCTTCTTTTCGTCCTTTCCTGGCTGATCCTTGCCTGGGCCCTGGTGGATCTGCTCATGAACATGATTCGAGTTGTCTATTTTCTGGCAGGCCGGCCATCACCGATCGAGTACTGCATAATCGCCCAGGCCGGAAGGCTTTTTCACAGGCCCAGTCTATTTTTAGCCATTGATACCCTGGTCTCCTTTTCCATAATCTGTTTTGTCTTATGGTCTGGCTGGATAGCATTTTTAAGTCAGCTGGAGTCCTACTTCTGGAATGCCGCCACCACACTGAATCTGATCAGCATCTCATTTGTCAACATCTGGATAGAACTGAGGAGGAAGAGATGAGGACGCCGGGGCTTGGAAACATATTTTATGAAAGAAGAAACAATGAGGTTGAATCATGCCTGCGCTTAGACTTCTCTCCTGGAATGTCAACGGCCTGAGAGCCATTTTGAAGAAAGGCTTTGAAGACTGGCTGAACCGAGATCTGCCGGATGTGATCTGCCTGCAAGAGACCAAGGTGGCGGCAGATCAGCTCCCTGAAAAGCTCAAGAGCATTCCAGGCTACTATTCCTACTTCGGCTCAGGCGAGCGAAAAGGGCGAGACGGCGTAGCCCTCATATCGAGACGCGAGCCACTCTCAGTCGATTATACCCTGGGAATTGAGGAACTAGGCGATGAGGGTCGTGCAATTGTCGCAGATTATGGGCAGTTCGTCCTCTTCAATGTCTACTTCCCTAACGGCAAGGCTTCAAGAGAGCGACTGGATTACAAGCTGAGGTTTTATGACCTGTTCTTGGATCATATCGAAGGCCTCAGGTCGCAGGGGAAGAGCATTGTAATCTGTGGAGACCTCAACACCGCTCACAAAGAGATTGATCTTGCCCGGCCCAGGGCCAACGAGTTGATCTCCGGATTCCTGCCTGAGGAGAGAGCCTGGATGGACCGGCTTGTGGAGAAGGGCTTCATCGATACATTCCGCATATTTCATCCTGAGGGAGAGAACTACTCATGGTGGGACATGAAGTCACGCGCCCGTGAGAGAAACGTGGGCTGGAGGATTGACTACTTCTTTGTGAGCGAAGACCTAAAAGACAGCATCCAGTCTGCCTTTATTCTCAAAGACATCACAGGGTCCGATCACTGTCCGGTTGGAATTGAGCTGAAGGTGGATTAGAGGCATGAGTCATCCTGGCATAATCTCCCAGGAAAAAGGTTTTATCAGTGACAGAGCATGACCAAACAGGTTTGAATAGATGAGGACAAGGATCGGAGGATGAGGCTGGCCTGGCCACCGCCCTGGCATCTGATTGCATCGGTCTTGATTCCGGCAATAGCTTTGGCTGCAGTTCATCTGTCACCATTGTCCTGGCAGGGCTCCTTATCCCTAGCAGCCCTGATACTTGTAATTGCCATCCCCGGGTATCTTGTCACAGTCTGGGTATTTCCCGGCAAAAGCGACCTTACAATGCAGAGGCGAGGTGCAATTTGTCTGGCTTTTTCAATAATCCTGGCAGGGCTTTTCAGCCTGCTTCTCACTGCCACGCCACGAGGACTGGATTTTGCGTCATTGGCCACGGTTCTATCTCTCCTCGCTGTATTCCTGGCTGGAGTGGCCTACCTCCGCTGGTCGGATCTGCCTCGCAATAGACGATTTTTTATTCGGCAAAAGAGGGGAGTGCGACCGAGGCGAGCCACTGCTCGACTGCTCGGATTATCCTGGCCGACGAATAATGGAAGGCATGCTGCAATGGCCGTGTTGATCCTGGTTGTATGCTTCGCGGCAGCCATAGCCTTTGGGCCCTATCATGCCCTCTTCGGGGATACCTCTGACGAAAAGCATTTTACAGAGATGCAGGTCACTTGGCCTGAGGCATTGGCATCTTCATCTGCGGCCTCGGTGCTCGGAGAAGAGCTGACTGCGGCAGTCAGAATTGAAAATCATGAAAATATTGCGATGAGCTACACCTTAAAGCTCTTATTCGGAAATTTGTCTCTATTCACCAGGGATCTGCAGATCGAATCTGAAGAGATCTGGCAGGACCAGATAGCCTTCGAGCTGGCAAGAGGACCAGCCATGCAAAAACGGGAGGCTCTCTATCTCATGCTCTACCGAGATGGAGACCTGACTGCTCCCTACAAGGAGGAGAGGCTCTGGGTTAATCTGTCGGAGAGCGATAGCAAGATCAAATCCATAGCGGCTATTGTTACCGAAAACAATTCCATGGCAGTCAATAATTCTACTGCAGCAAATTCCATAGACGTATTGGAAAATGACAGCTCACCAGTGATTTTCAGCTTTGGCGGCGGGGGTGGAGGAGGTAGCGGAGGCGGTAGCAGCTCGGTTGGCAGCAGCAAAAAGACCGATACAAAACAGACGGCCTCAAAGACAGAAGAACCAGAAAAGACATCAGATACTGCGGCCACTAAAGAGATCGCTGAATTAAAAAATAGCTCGGATGTAGAGGATAATGCCTCGAATCTCAGCACGAATGATGGACGGATTAACTTGACATCAAAAGCCAACGTGACCTCGGAAAATAGCATGAAGTCGGAGGACAGTTCGGCCTTGAAGCCAAATGTTACTATTGATAATACTGAAGATAGCATAAATGATAATATTGATAATATAGCAAATTCATCCGATTCGCCTGCAAATGATTTAGCGACTCAAGAGCTGAAGGCTGAAGGCTTGACGAAATACCCAGATGTTGAAGATGAAAGTGCTGACAATGCCAGCATTAAGACTCCGATCATTTCCTTAGCAGATCAGGTAGAGCCGATAGGTGAATCCATTTTATCCACAGCAATTGATCAACCCGAGATAGAAGACGAGATAGAGCCTGAAGAGACTGGCAACCACCTCCCGAAAATTAAATCCCTTGTGCCGGATAAACCCAGCCCCCAGGTTCAGGGGACCGCGATATTCTGGACGGCAGAGGCAACTGATGATGAACGGGACAGGGTTGTCTATAGATTTCTGCTGGACGGAAAGGAGATGAAGAAATGGTCCAAGGCAGGCAGCTGGAGCTGGCTGACTACCGGACTTGACGCTGGAGACTACCAGATCACTGTCCTTGTCAGAGACGGCAATCACGCCACCGAAGACTCCTTTGACAGAATCATGAATGCCAGCTTCACTCTCATCCCTCCCAACCAACCGCCTGTTCTGAAGGAACTGAAATCTGATAAAACCAGTCCCGTGAACGCCGGCAGCATGATCGCCTGGACGGCTATGGCCATCGACCCGGATGACGATGCCATTTACTTCAAGTTCATGAAGAACGATCTGGATGCCACTGGCTGGCAGACATCCAACTCCTGGGCCTGGAATACCTCGTCCGAGACGCCTGGAGATTACACGATCTCAGTTCTTGTGCGAGACGGATTGCATGCATCCGAGACGTCCTCTGACGGCTCACTGAAGAGTGCATTTGTGCTGGATCAGCCCAACTACGGCCCGGAGGTCACCGGCCTTCTCGCGGACCGAAATAGCCCACAGCCACAGGGAACAGTCATGACCTGGACTGCAACGGCCACAGACGCTGAGGGCGATGAGATATCCTACAGGTTCCTGGTTGACGACAAACCTGCAGGAGGATGGTCTCTTTCAAACTCCTGGTCATGGGATACCTCAGAAGTTATGCCTGGAGATCATGAGATCAGGGTCCTGGCAAGAGATGGAAAGCATGCTCCTGAAGACTCCTTTGATGGTTTCAAGACAGCTGCATTCACAGTCACTGGAGCCAACAACGCGCCGGTTTTGAGGTCCCTTGTACCGAACTCTACAAGCCCACAGGCTCAGGGTGCAACGGTTGTCTGGAAGGCCGAGGCCATGGACTCAGATGGAGACCAGATATTCTACAAGTTCCGGCTCAATGGCCGGGATATGAACCGATGGTCTGAGTCATCCACCTGGAAATGGACATCCGCAGGCCAGCCTGTGGGAGATTACAGGATCACAGTTCTGGCAAGAGATGGGCTACATGCCTCTGAAGCATCCTTTGATAGTTCGTTGGATGCTACGTTTTCTCTGGTCTCGGAGATAGACCTGCAGATCGCAGAGCTGATGAAAAAAAAGGGAGATCATGAAGCCTGAAGAAAATAAAAGTGAGATCAGGTCTTGGATGCCTGGATGAGAGCATCCTGATAAAATTTATTCGCATACTCTTTGACCATCCTTCGGGAGCTGAACCGTGCCGCGGTACTTTTTATTGATGCCTTCATGATATTGATCCAGCCGGGAGATATGCCTGACTCGTTTTGGTCATAGTAAAGCGGCACGATCTGCCTTTCAATAATGGAATAAAGCTCCTGTGCATCTCGTTCACCCGATTCGCTATCGTTTCCGTCAAAGGCCCAGCCGTTGGCTCTATTGTATCCCTCGATCCACCAGCCGTCGAGAACGCTAAGGTGAGGCACACCATTGATGCCAGCTTTCATCCCGCTGGTTCCCGATGCCTCAAATGGTGGCTGGGGATTGTTCAGCCAGACGTCTACACCGTGGATTAGATACTGGGCGAGCCCCTCGTTGTAGTCCTCGATGAATGCCACCCGACCCCCAAAATCCGGATCGTGGGCCACATTGTAAACCTGCTGGATGAGCCTTATTCCTGCGTCGTCTGAGGGATGGGCCTTTCCTGCAAAGATTATCTGAACAGGCATATTTGCGCAGCCAAGAATGGCCTTGAGTCTTGTCAGATCCTCCAGTATCAGATTGGCCCTCTTGTAAGAGGCAAAGCGACGGGCGAACCCCAGTGTGAGCGCGTTTGGATCCAGCATGGTCCCTGAGGCCAGGATGATATTGGGATCAGCATGCTCAAGCCAACGCTGCCGTGCTCTCTCCTGCAAGACCGCAATCAGGTTCATCTTTTGGTGGCGGTGGACCATCCACAGCTTTTCGTCCGGGATGTCATCGACCAGTTCCCAGATAGATGGATCGTCGTGGTCGGCAATCCAGTTCGGCCCAAGGTATCGGTTGAAGAGCAATGCCATTCGGGAATCTATCCAGGTGGGAACATGGACACCGTTGGTGATGTAGTCTATGGGCACCTCGTGCTCGGCCAGAGGTTGCCACAGATGCTGCCACATTTGCCTTGCCACCTCTCCGTGCCTCTTGCTAACAGCATTGCAGTGGGCAGAAAGCCGGAGCGCGAAGACAGTCATGTTAAAGCTGGCAGAGCTTGCAGAAGGATCTTCCCCCAGCCTGTAGAACTCCTCTCGGCTTATTCCAAGCATAGGAATATAAGACGCGAAATATTTGTCCATCATGGGTATTGAGAAGATGTCATGGCCGGCAGGAACTGGGGTATGGGTTGTGAAGATGGTAGTCTTCCGGACAAAGTCGACCGCCTCGGCAAAGCTCTTGCCGTTTTCCACCATCTCCCGAATTCGTTCGAGAATGGCAAACGAGGAGTGGCCCTCGTTTAAGTGCAGAATGAAATGTTTTATGCCCAGAGCTCTGAGAATCTGGGTACCGCCGATTCCGAGGATGATCTCCTGGACCAGGCGGTGCTCATGGTCACCGATGTAGAGACGAGATGAGATGCTCCGGCTCCGTGGATCATTGGCCTCCAAGTCGGTGTCTATCAGATAGAGAGGCACCCTGCCGATCTGCGCCTTCCAGACCTCGAAGTAGACAGGAAGATGCATGATTGTGACCTTGAGGGTCAAGGGCCTGCCCTCTGCATCAAGAACCCGGCAGATGGGGGCTCGCACCCTGTCCAGGGATTCGCTCTCGCTCATCTGCCAGCCGTCGGCAGACAGTCGCTGATGCAGGTAGCCTTCCGGGTACATGAAGCCCACACCGACCGCGGGGACTCCCAGGTCGCTGCACTCCTTGAGATAGTCGCCTGCCAGAAAGCCCAGGCCACCTGCATAAAATGGAAGGGACTGATGCAGGCCGAACTCGGCTGAGAAATAGGCAACATGCAGGCGGCCCCTGTTTTCAATCTTGGAGTTAAACCAGCTCTGGTAGGCGTTCATCTCTGAGTCGAATCTGGTCATCACTGCATCATAGCGGCGCAAGAAGCGGGGGTTTCTCGTGGCGTCATCGAGGATTTGGCAATCTATCTCGAAAAGAAGCTTCACCGGATTTTGGGCTTTGTACCGGGAGCCGTTTCCCGCCAGCAGATAAAAGAGGGCTCGTGCTTCCGGATGCCAGCTCCACCAGAGGTTACAGGCCAGCTCACCCAGGCGGCTTATTCTTTCGGGAAGATAAGGAAACTTGCCACTATAATTGTCCATCAGAATTTGGCTCCTCAAGGCTGATAGAAGAGGTTGTATTTAAACGCAACTAGGAATACCAAACACAAAATAATAATACCCACGAAAGATATATATACACTAAAAGTACAACAGATATACAAATAATTTACCAGCAATGATGTAATAAAATCAATTAAATTATACAGGTTGAGATATATGGTTGATGTTCCAACTCAATTCAAGTTCGAGCATTTATTGTCGCACACATTTCCAGGCTTTTTTTCAGCATTGACCGTTTTTATGTTTATAGATTATATTAGTCCTAAGGATCTTACGATGTTTGTAATATCTTTGGGAATAGATGGGCTGATCGGCTTTTCAGGATTTGTGCTGCTGGTTGGCTCAATATTTGGAATAATAATAGATGGAATTCACCATTCGATTATTGAAGATTATCTGTTTGATGACCCGCAAAGAGAGGATTATAAAAATATAAAAGAATTAAAGAAATATTGCCTTGATAAATGCGCTGAAAATGTTGATCCGGAAACGGTCACACGTCATTTTTTCTTCAAGAAATTGGATGGAACTGCTATTAATCAATATCTGGTCGAAGAATTCTACAGCTATTCGGAGTTTTATTCAAATGTGTTTATATCTTTATTTATTTTTAGCTTTGTATTTCCGTTCTACATCACTGAGACGCTAGAGGTTCCAAAGCTGACATCATTTATAATTGCGATCGGTTCTTTGTCTATTGCGTTTTTATGTCTCTACAACAGCTATGAAACTTATAAAAGGTATAATAAAGCATTGTTCTCTGCAATACGGGGATACATAGATATTGAAACGGTTACGGGCACAGTTGAACTTAGCAGAACAGCTACACAAAAAGGCTCCAGCGAAGACATTTCGCGGGAGTATAATGCCGATGCCACATCCAATGCAATTGACGCCCAGCCGAAAAAGGACCAGGGAAAAGAGCCAGCGACTGCCGACAAAAAGAATACGACAACGAATCCCTCAAAAAAGACGACCAAGACCACATTTCCAGGAAATGAATCAAATGCTACTGTTAAAATAACCCTCTCATCAAAATAGAATTACCTGAAGGGGATGTGATGATGAAAACCGAAAAGGATATGCTCAAACAGTTTATTTATGGATCAATATTATTTATAGTTTTCATCCTGGTATTGTGCTATTTTGAGGCGAATAACGATCTGTTCTGTATATCATTTATCTCATTAATAATAGTATTTATAGCAATCACTTTATCCTATGAACGGGATCATAGATTGGGAAATCTATCGGTCGTATTATCGATATTCTATGTGTTCTTCGTAGTTTTATATTGGCATAATCCATATATCATAGCTATTTCGCCGATAAGCATCAATGAATGCTACAATATCACCCCCGGCCAGCAGCTTAATAATCAACAGATCTTCTCTATACGGAATCTGGGCACAGAATTACGTGATGTAAAAATAGCTGTAAATAACACAAATTGGACGGAAAATGAAATATCATTTGAACCAAAAACGATTCCATATATGAATATAAGTGAGAAGAGAGATATTTCTGTTAATTTGGGTTTAGTGCAAAAGAATTGCATCTATTCAGGAGACATTATAATTAGCTGTGAAGATTTCAGCAAATCAGTTCCATTTAAACTGACTGTAAACCTGGAATCGGATGGAAAATCAAACAGAAAGCCTTGTGGGATTATCGCAAAATATAGCCCGCTCGCCCAATTTATCTGTCCAGAATGGATATGTTCGATCATATAGTATTTTTTCCTAATGAAAGTTATTTAAGCCCAGAGAAATCATATAAACTATTTAAGGATGCAACAGGCATAAATGGCTGGCAACATATCGTATTATGCATAATGATTTTTTAAATCAATGCAGCAAATTCCGCCGTTTAGTTCCATGCGCATCCTTAAACATTTGGGGGAGGATTTATGAAGCAAAGCTTAGCAAAGTCTGTGCCTCCATCGCCAGACTTAATGGACAGGATCATTCGATCAAAGGCGATGCTGAGAAGTGGCAAAGCTCTTCCTGCAAAAAATAATGAGATGGCTCTGGATATTGAGAGTCTGGGCCTGATTCTAAGCAGATCTGCCAGGAGCAGGTCTCATACTCTAATCAAGGCTTCCAAGGAATTGGCGCCGGTGATAGGGAACCGCAAGGCTCTGGTTTTGCTGATAGACTTCAGCGACAAGAAGGCCACTCAGTCAAAGAGCCATTATCAAGAGATGCTATTTGCCAATGGGACTTATCCAGGTGGAAGCCTGACGGACTTCTACAAAGAGACCTCTTACAACCAACTGATCATAACAGGTGACGTTCTTGGCCAAGGGGTCACAGTTGGCTGGTATCGTGCACCTATGCCTTACTCCTATTACACAAACAATAGCTACGGCACTGATGGAGTATACCCGAATAATGCTCAGAAGCTTGTGGAGGACGCTGTGGATCTGGCAGCATCCCAGGTCAATTTTGCAGACTACGACAACGACAATGACGGCATTGTTGATGCTCTGTTTGTGATCCACGCAGGACCCGGAGCCGAGGCCACAGGCAACAGAAATGATATCTGGTCGCATCAGTGGGAGATCGAGGCCAAGACCTACAATGGCGTAAAAATACAGCCATATTCAATGGAGCCGGAAGATGGCAATATCGGGGTGTTCTGCCACGAACTTGGTCATGTATTCGGACTGCCGGACCTTTACGATTATGGATATGATTCTGAAGGGACAGGATCATGGGATCTCATGGCCGCAGGAAGCTGGAACAACGGCGGAAATACCCCGGCCCACCACATCGGCTGGTGCAAGACAAAGCTGGGCTGGATAAATCCAACGGTCGTATTCAATAACCAGCAGACAGTAACCATCAAACCATTCGCTAAAAATGCCCAAATTATCAAGCTTCCTGTTGACAGTCTGACAAGCAAAGAGTACTTTCTGCTTGAGAACAGAAAGAAGGTTGGTTTCGACTCGAATTTACCTGGAGAAGGCCTGCTAATCACTCATGTGGACGACAACCAATCAAATAACAATGATCAGAGCCATTACCTCGTGGACATAGAACAATGCGACGGCAAGATGGATCTAGAGAAAAATGCTAACCGAGGAGACTCAACAGATCCCTATCCATGCGGAGAAAAGACTGCTTTTGACGTCAGCACAACTCCCAATAGCAAGACCTATGGGGGTGCGGACTCAAAGATAACGATAAGCAACATCCAGAGATCCGGCGACGATATCATCGCCACTGTAAACGCAGGTGTAGTCGGAGCAGCGGGCCCAATCTGGTACAATAAAAAGCGGGTGACCATGACATATGCTCAATGCTCAACTCAATGGGCCTGGGCGAATATCTCAGGAGTTCCGGCAGGATGGAGGCAGATAAAAGCAGATCTTCCCGATGCAGTGACAAATATCTTTGCCCTATGCTGTAACGCCAAAGCAAGAGGAAAGTACGTGAATGTCTATGCGGATGACAAATACATATATCAGATATATATGGTTTAGAAAGAATATTTTGAGGTGAAGATATGACTCAATATAACAATCTGACCGTAAGTTTGACCTATGTAAGCAACGACTCTCAGAATGCCTGGGCCTACCTGTCAGGCACAGGCATAGCCGCAGGCTGGAGAAAGATTAAAACAGGAGCCTCAGACGGCGTTACAAATGTCTTCATTCTTTTGAGCGCGGCTCAATCTAGCGGCAAGAAAGTCAATGCTGACATTGATGCAAGCAACCTGATCACCTGTGCTTATCTCCTGTAGGAGCATGACCGTATTGCACTTGAGGTAAGAACATGGAAATAACGATAAAGATTACCTTCAGCCCAGAGGAGGTAAAAGAAGGGGCCCGTCTCGTAACCCTCGGGGGACCGGTGCCATCTCTTCAGCCTGAGATGACAATAGAAAGCTCTAGGCCCGAAGAGATAGTTGACCTTCAGGCGAACCAACCCATTCTTGAAATGATCGGTAGCGAATCGCCTCCCATTCCAATAACAGAATCAGAGACAGGGCAAGAGCTGCCTGTTCCGGAGATAATCCCGGAGATACCATCAGAGAAGAAGCCTAAAGAGGAGACGCGATAAAGAGCAGCTACTGGCTGCTCAACCTTTTATTCAACGGATGGTGATGATTATGAGCGGCAGTCCTGGTGTTCCAGCAGCACCAAATAAGGTAAAGATTAAAGCCAGAGTACTCAGTATTCAGCAGGACTCGCAGTTCTCGGACAAATGGCATC
>CAZFFD010000058.1:0-15786 GCA_964518035.1 uncultured Methanotrichaceae archaeon
GGTTGTTCTCCTGGAAGAACTTGCGGTTCTCTTCGTCCATGATGAAGGTCTTTGCGATGTCATCGAATATCCAATCGTCTACCTCTTGAGTCGTAGCCTCCCAGCCGTAAACACGACCGACGCGCTTTGAGATGTCGCCGGCCCCCTTGTAGCCGTGCTGCTTCATCCCCTCGATCCACTTGGGGTTGAGAAGCTTCGTCCGGGCAACGCGGCGGACCTCATCGGCCAAATCCCGAACCTCGACGTTCTCCATCTCCCTGGTGTCTCCGTAGTAGGCCTTCACATCTCTTCCTGAGAGGTGACGGGCTGCGGCGGTCATTCCGCCATGCGTTCCGAAGTAGCAGCAACAGCCAAAAAGGTCGTACTCGTCGCTCACAACTTTGTTGTAGGTCACATCCACGCTCTTGAGGGTGTTGACGAAATGCTGATGAGCTTCTTTTCCGGCCACGCCCTTGCCGTAGGCATAGCCGTTCCAGTAGACGAAGATGTCAGACAGGTCTTTCTCATCCTTCCAGGCGCTGGCGTAGACTGCCAGGTTTGTCCCTGACTGGTATGTTCCGGGCTTGCTGGCGAAGATTCTAAGCGTCGCCTCCCGCCAGTCTTTGGCTGTGCCGTTCTCCAGGTTAGCGAGGCTGTGCTTTCTCACGAAGTTCATATCAAGAGGCTCATCGAGCGCTGCCACTGCCTGCACCGCCTCGTCAATTGTATCGATGCAATTGGGGAAATTGTCACGGGTGATGCCCGAGACCCGAATTGTCAGATCTATCCTGGGCCGGCCCAACTGTTCAAGTGGGATCACCTTGAAGCCCTTCAACCGTCCATTAGAAAGCCAGACTGGCTCGGCCCCCAGGAGGAAGAGCATCTGGGACATGTCCTCGCCGTCCGCCCACATGATGTCGCTGCACATCCAGTAGAATGCGACATTTTCGGGATGTCGTCCCTCCTCTTTGAGGTGCTTGGCGATTACGGCACCGCCCAGCTTCTGTCCGACCTTCCAGGAGGCTCTTGTCGGCACGCGATAGGGATCCAGAGAATAAAAGTTCCTGCCGGTTGGCAAAACGTCGTCTCTTCCGCGAGTGACAAGCCCGCTTGGCCCAGCCTCAATATAGCCGCCTTGCATGCCGTTGAACAGGGCTTCGATCTCCAAAGAAGCCTCCATTCTTGCCTGAAGATCCAGGACCTTTTCCTTAATGGCAGATAGCTTTTCCTCGAATCCGGTCACATCGAGCCCCAGGACCTCATCGGGTCTGGCACCGTCACCCTGCAGGTACATGGCGACAAGCTTCTTGGACAGTTGGTCAATCGTCTCCAGCAACTGCCCATGCGACTGGCTGTAGCGATCGTTCACAGCTCCTTGGTCAGCCAGAAGATCAGTCATGGATAGGCCCATCATTGCTGCAATCGTGCTTCGCAATGGCACGCCGCTTCCCTCAAATCGCATCACGGAGTTGATGAACTCCGCCCTTTTCTCGCCCTGTGGAATCTCGCCGAATATGTGCATGCCTGAATCGATCTGAGTGTTCCTGATACGGCTCAGCTCATTGTGGGCCTTGGACACGATCTCATCTACAGGCATGAGATCGAGCTCTTTCATGCCTTTGTCCAGATTGGCAGCCTTGATGGCATCGATTAAGAGATGGCGGAGTTCGTGGGATCGAGCATGATCATGCTTGGCGGTCTCGTACTCACCGAGCAGCCTGTCCACCTCGAGCAGCTCCTCGTAAAGCCCGGATTGGATCATCACAGTCTGCATGTGGTCAACCAGTGTAGCATAGCTGCGGCGCTTGGCGATGGTCCCCTCTGGAGGATTATCGGCATTATAGATGTAAAGATGGGGGATGGTTCCGATGCAGATGTCGGGGTAACAGTTCTTCGAGAGGCCCACGCCCTTGCCCGGCAGAAACTCAAGATTTCCGTGTGTGCCCACATGAATGAGCACATCCGCTCCGAAGATATCTTCGAGATATCGGTAGGTTGCCATGTACTGGTGGGTGGGCGGAACATCCGGATCGTGCAGTATCTTGCAGACCTGCCCGTCACAACGCGCCCCGGCGCAGCCTCTTTTCGGCTGAACGCAGACCACAGTGTTGCCGTACCGGACACCTGTGATCACAATCTTGCCCTGGTAGAGCATAGCTGCAGGGATGTCGTTTTTCAGCTCTCCGGGGGGATTGCCCCAGGCCTCGCAGACTCGATCCTTTACCTGTGGAGTGAGGGTGTTAAACCACCGCTCGTACTCCCCTTTTGTCTGGTAGGCTAAGACTCCACCCTTGGCCACAATCTCCTCGATTGGAGTCCAGCGGAACTCTGAGATGGCCTTGCGATCCATGATGGTGGTGATCAGCTCTTTTCCTGTTGCCGGGACGTTCTCCTGGGCATATCCCTCTCCGGCCATGCGGTTCATGATTCGGGCCACGCTCTCAATGGTATCGAGATGAGCGCCACCTCCGACCGCCGCTTCCACCGAGGCGCAGGGATTGTTATGCAGGATAAAAGCCACGCGCCGCTCGCCAACAGGCTTTTTCGCTAGATCGATCCATTTTTTAACCCTCACGGAGAGCTTCTCGCAGCGATCAATTATCGGCGTCCTCTCCAAGACACCGTCTCTGTCCTTTCCAGAGCTGATGATGATCGGCTCGATTACTCCCTCGAACTCCGGCATGGCAACAGACCATCCGATATCGTTTGAGAGGCCGTTGGAGCTCTCCCACTCCTCCTGGGACATGTGGAAGGAGAGAACTGGCTGGAAGACTGGGACGTTCAGATCTTTGTAAAGATTGATGCCGGTCTTGTTCCCGTTAGTCTGCCCTACAGTTCTCTGTTCCTGGCCCAGGAAGAATGGCACGGTCTTGACCAGAGCGTCAATCCGAGGCCTGCCAGAATCAAAGAAATAATCACTGACGACCTCAGCCATGCTCCTCGTGCCAAGATCAGCGTCTCGCACTGAATAGGAAAATACGGGGATCACGTTCAGGCCTTGCCTTTCCAGGCCTCGAATCAGCTCGTCCTCGACCCCCAGGTTTCGGTTCACCCAATAAAATCTGGAAAAGAGCAATCCTACTGTTGCATTGTCGTCAGGTTCATACCATTTCAGATAATCATCGATGCTCTCGAAGTGACGATCGGCATCTGGATGATAAGCTCCCTCCCAGGGCATGGGACAGGGAGGGGCAAAGGATGAATCCGCTCCAAGCATCTCCTTTGCCAGATAGAGGAGCATGTTGCAGATGTTATCCTCGCCGCCGAATGTCAGATAGGTGTTCGCCGTCACCACAACTCTGGCCGGGGCGGTCGAAAGCATCCAGTATGCTTGATCGTAACCAAGACAGACCAGAGGCTTCTCCTTGGCGATCTCCTTCAGGCTCGGCTCCATCTCATCCCAAATGGCATCGCTGCTCCTATGGATGAATATCAGATCGCAGTCCCGGCATGATTTTATTGCCTCATCAACCCGGCTCGGTTGGTCAATCAGCCTCTGGGTCGAATAGAGCTGCAGATCAAAGGCAAGCCGCCTAGCTGCCTGGGCCATTATTGGCAGATAGGAATTTCCTACAATGCATGTGATTTTCATATGGCTCACTCCAAAGAAGGATAGACGTAGATGCCCTGGTAGGGGATCTTCTGCCAGGTCTCATAGTATTCCTTCAAAATGCTCTGGTAATCGAGGTCTTTGAACAGATCAGGATGAATCAGCTTGGCCATCAGAACCATTCCGGCAGCCTGCATGGGACCGCGATTAACATCAGTACATATGATGAAAATCCGGCCGTTCTTGCCTGCTGACGTGGAATTTATAGTGGTGTCGTTTTGCAAAATTCCGAGAACCTTCTTCATGTACTCATATGCCGATTCATTGGCACAGTATCCTGATTTATCCTCAGCTGCTACCACATTGCTTATGATTATCTCCGGGTCCTCGGAGAGCAGCCACTCCCAATCAGCCTCAGCCACTCCACTTGAGCTGTTCAGATTCTCGGCAATGTTGACTCCACCGGCCTTGACGATCATGGTTTGCTCGCCACTATTGCGGTTGGCAGCCTTCAAAAGTGGATAATTGGATTCAGGATAGTTGTAGAAGAGTGTCTTTTGCCGATCTGACTGTGAAAGCTTACCGGTTCTCTCTAGGACAAGATCCACATACTTGTGATACCATTCAATCAGTGCGCTAGCCTCATCCTTCTGATTGAACAGCTCTCCAAAGATCTTGATGCTCCCGTCCATCTCCGCCTGGTTGAAGCAGTCCATGCAGATCACTGGAACGCCTATGGCCTGGTACTTATCGAATGCTTCATCCTTTTTAGGTGCTTTGTATAATATTACTACATCAGGATCAAGCTTCGCGATCTGCTCATAGTCAGGACTGCCATAGGTGATGCTCGTTGTGTCCTTCAGCTCAGGCCAGTACTGGCTATTGGTTATGGCATAGGAGCTGACGCCCACGAAGACATCGGAGACATCAACTCCGATCGCCCGGATTATCTCTAGAGCGCCGGTATTCACAGCCACAGCTCGTTTTATGGGCACGGTCAGGGTTACATTTCTCTTCTGGGCATCGAGGATGACAATCTCACTCTCGCTTCCGTCTACGATCTTTTGCACCTGATCCAAATCCTGGTCATCAATCAGGCCGTCGCAATTGGCGTCGGACAGATTGGTTGCCGGATTTGAGCCATCAATTACGCCTTTGAGATAGTCGATATCCTGATCGTCAACGGCCTCATCCATATTTGCGTTGCCGAAGATGCCAAGCGTATATTCGGATGCATCCGCTGAGATTGCCAAAGAGGCTGACAACGCCAAGGCAAACATGACGAGTAAAGCAATTCTAAGACAGCATTTCATATTCCACCAACCACTATGGTTCTACCATATCAGATCTTTAATTAGTATGATTTGATATGTAAATGAAAAAGATACTTAAAACTATTTCGGTTTAGAATCTATATTATTAAGATAAAAAATTAAGAGATGCTGCAAACATGCCGAATGCAGGCAGATCAGCCTGCAGTAGCGCCGTTGATGGATCGCAGAGGCACTATGCAGGGCTTATCCAGAGACCTCATGACAATTGCCTCCACACCGTAGACGTCGCTGATGTTTTTCTCGCTCAGGAGGTCGATGGGGCTTCCTGAAGCATAGACCACGCCCTTCTTCAGCATCACCAGCTTGTCTGAGAATCGAGCAGCAAGGTTGAGATCGTGAATGGCCATCACAGCAGAGATCCCCTTCTCTTTGACCATTGAGCTTATTGTCTCCAGAACATCCAGTTGATGCTTCATGTCAAGGTTGGATGTCGGCTCATCCAAGAGGAGGACTGTTGGCTCCTGGACCAGCGCTCTGGCTATGAGCACCTTTTGCTTCTGGCCGCCGGAGAGCTGGCCGAAGTCTCGCATGGCCAGGTCCTGTAGATTCAGTCGCTCTAATCTGTCTGATACTTTGTCAAGATCAAAGTCAGATACCCTCCAGCCGATATGCGGCCTTCTGCCCATGAGGACCGTATCAAATACAGTGGTAGCCAGCGGAGTAGCGCTGGACTGAGGCACATAGCCTATCTGCCTGGCGATCTCTTGTTGCTTCATCTCCTGGACCTCTCTGCCCTCCAGGAGAATGCTTCCCCTGGGCTTGAGAATGCGATCGATGCATTTGATCAGGGTGGTCTTGCCAGATCCATTCGGACCCACCAGGCTCACGATCTCCGAGTCATCAACACTGATGTTCAAATTGTCCAGGATCTTATTGCTCTTATAGCTGAATGTCAGATCTTTTATGGATATCTTTACCATATCTCCTCACTCCCGAAATGGTTGGCCATAATTTAAATTCCCGCGACATATTGCTTTGTGGCTTAATCCTGCAACTAGTTAATAAAACTTTTCTTCAAAATTGTATTATCTAATAACAAAAATCTGATGCTAAAAAGTATGAACAGGGGACCGCACACTAGCCGCTCACCAGAACTCCTTCTTCCTGCGCAGGAAGAGATAAACAAAGAACGGCACGCCAAGGAATGCAGTCATGATGCCCACCGGCAGGATTACCGGAGAAAGCACGGTCCTGGCTACGGTATCGGCAGCCAATAACAGCAACCCTCCTGCCAGACCGGATGCCGGGAGAAGGAACCTGTGGTCGCCTCCAATCACCATGCGAGTGATATGGGGCGAGACGAGTCCGATGAATCCAATGGTGCCAGTAAAACAGATCACCGCAGCGGTGATGAAAGAGACCAGCATCATGCTGATGACACGCGTCCTCTCCACATTGACTCCCAGGCTTTTAGCCGTCTCATCTCCGGCGCCCATCGCATTGATGTCCCAGGATTTCAGCAGAAGGTACGGGAAACAGACGGCTATGACAGCAGTCACTATTCCGACCTTGTCCCAGGAAGAGCGGCCCAAAGAGCCCATCATCCAGAAGACGACCTCCTGTACCTGCTCGGCCTGACCCACGTACTGCAAGAATGATGTCATTGCCGAGAAGAGGTACATGATGGCAATTCCAGCTAATATCATGGTCTCTGGAGTGATGCCCTTGTATTTTGCGAGGCCGTAGACTGCGAGAGATGCCAAAACCGTGAAGATGAAGGCATTTCCCACGATCAGCCACTGGCCGCCCACGAATCCAGCACCCATGACGATCGCCAGGGCCGCACCAAATCCGGCTGCAGAAGAGATGCCTAGGGTGAAGGGGCTGGCCAGGGGATTCTTGAGGATGCCCTGCATCACAGCGCCGGCAATGGCGAGACCTATGCCGCCAACAATAGCCAGAAGAATGCGATGCAGACGCAAGCCCCAGACGATGGTATCCGAGAACCAATCTGTGTGGAATGTTCCAGGCATGAACTTCGCCAGGATAGTGGAATAGACATCAGTGACGCTTATGTCTGCAGAGCCTTGTGTCGCGGCGTACCCGGCCAGCAGGATGATGCCCAAGATGAGGGCGATGAGGAAGGAGACCTTCTTTCCTATGAACTTATCATACCTCACCCTCAATTCTGATGAGGGTTTTTCAACGGATTTTTCGCTCGACATAGAGCTAAATCCTCCCGAGATCAGCAGAACTGATCCTTCCATCATAAAACTCCTTCATACCCAATCCTCAAATTATCTCATTGAAAGCATGCCGGGGTATCTTATGCTGATATTAATAAGTCTTTTGGTTTTAGTATTATTCAATCTGATGTATCGATACTCACGACAAATCCAGATATTAGAAATTCATTATGCAGAGATAGTTCATAATAATATTGTAATAAGCATGACATAAAGCCTTATATAGATAAGCGACAAGGCTATAAAAAAGGCGATGACAATGCACCATTTGAAGAGAAAAACCATACCATTCACATCCATCGTAGGCCAGGACGACATGAAATTTGCCCTGATTCTAAATGCTATTAATCCCCGCATAGGCGGAGTGCTGATCAGAGGTGACAAGGGCACGGCCAAGTCCACAGCCGTGCGGGCTCTCGCCGACTTATTAGAAGACATTTCCGTTGTTCAGGACTGCCCATTCAACTGCGATCCAGTAAACCAGGACGCTATGTGCGATCTGTGCTTTGAGAAGAGCGAGAAAGGCCAGATCAAGGGCATCAAGAAGAGAACTCCGGTGATAGACCTGCCTCTTGGGGCGACAGAGGACCGAGTGGTTGGATCTTTAAACGTGGAGAGGGCCATAAAAGAGGGCATCAAAGCCCTGGAGCCCGGCATCTTGGCCGCCTGCAATCGTGGGATACTCTACATTGACGAGGTGAACCTTCTGGATGATCATGTGGCAGATGTTCTCCTTGATTCTGCGGCCATGGGTGTGAACATTGTTGAACGGGAGGGCGTGTCCGTAGCCCATCCAGCTCATTTCATTTTGGTCGGGACCATGAATCCTGAAGAGGGCGAGATCAGGCCTCAACTGCTGGACCGCTTCGGATTGCAGGTGACTGTGGCCGGCATCGATGATGTTGAACAGAGGATGCAGATTGCCAAGATGGCCGATGCTTTCGACATCGACCCTGAGGGCTATGCTGCAGCGCACCAGGCCGATCAGGAACAGATGATGAAGAGAATCGCCCAGGCCAAGAAGATTTTAGGCCAGGTAACGATGAGCGATGATCTTCTTCGCACCATTGCCACCACATGCATCGATCTCGGAGTCAAGACTCACCGGGCGGAGATTGTCATATCCCGGACGGCCAAGACCATTGCCGCCTTTGATAGTAGGACCGAGGTCCTGCCCGAAGACGTCAAGAAGGCAATGGAGCTGGCCCTGGCCCATCGCATGAGAAGCCGGCCATTTGAGCCGCCGACACTGAACAAGGATAAGCTAGACAAGTCCATGGAAAAGCACCAGCATGAGCATGATCATCAGCATGATCAACAGCAAGAGCAAAAGAATCCTCAGCAAAACAAGCCGCAGCAACAGCAAAAGCAACAGCAAAAAAAAGATGAGCCGAGGCCTGATAACCAACAGGACTCCAAAGAGACACAGGCTGCTGCGGCTCAAGAGCAGGTCTTCGAGATCGGATCGCCAATTGATGTGCGGAAGATGGGATTGTCTCGCAGGAGAGACCGGGTCCTCAGGAGAAAGATCAGCGGCCGGAGGATGAACACCCTTGCGGCCCAAAACTCAGGAAGATACCTGCGTCAGAGGATGCCTACTGGTGGAAAGGATATCGCAATCGATGCCACCATCCGGGCGGCTGCCCCATACCAGAGGTCCAGGCCCGGAAAAAACGCCATCAAAGTGAAGAGCGAGGACATCAGGGAGAAGGAACGGGTTGGCAAGACCTCTGCGGTGGTCATGTTTGTGGTAGATGCCAGCGGTTCGATGGGAGCCAACCAGAGGATGCAAAGCGCGAAAGGCGCAGTGCTCTCGTTGCTTATGGATTCCTATCAGAAGAGGGACAAGATCGGCATGGTCGCATTCAAGGGTAAAGATGCCGAGCTGATTTTGCCACCAACATCAAGCGTCGATCTGGCTTTAAGAAGGCTGCAGGAGCTGCCGACCGGTGGCAAGACGCCACTCTCTGCAGGACTATCTCGCGGCCTGAGGCTGCTCGAAAGCGAGATTCGAAAGAACGATGAGATCAAGCCCATGATGGTCCTCATATCAGACGGTCGAGCCAATGTCGGCCTCGGAGGCAAGATAAAGGAGGAACTCCAGGAGATCTCTGAGAGGAGCCGGATGCTTGGGGTCAATACCATAGTAATAGACACTGAGGTGGTGCAAAGCTCCTTCATGGATCTGAGGCTCGGATACTGTCAGGATATTGCAGAGAGTTCAGGCGGCAAGTATTACCCGCTATCCGGACTCACCCCAGAGGCGCTCTTCAACATCATTGACATAGAGCACAAGCTCCTCTTCGAGTCCAATACATGAGGCTTCATGAACAATATCATCGACATTTCAGGTTTAAGCAAGGAATACTCTGGCAAGAAGGTCGTTGACGGCCTGAATCTGAGCGTGGAGCAAGGAGAGCTCTTTGGATTTCTGGGGCCCAACGGAGCTGGCAAGACCACCACCATTCGAATCCTGACGACGCTCACAAAGCCGACCTCGGGCACAGTGCTCATCAACGGAATTGATGCTGCTAAGGATCCCGGCAAGGTCAAAGAGGTGTTCGGGGTCGTCCAGCAGCATCTCAGTCTGAACCGGGATCTGACAATAGGCGAGAACCTGGAGCTGCACGCCCGGCTGCATCACATCAAGGCGGAGGAACGAAAGAAGAGGATAGCCGATCTTCTCGATTATGTCGAGCTATCTGATCATAAAGACTATCTCATAGACGATGTCTCAGGCGGCATGAAGAGGAGGGCGATGATCGCCAGGGCCCTCTTACACCGGCCCAAGCTGCTCTTTCTCGACGAGCCCACTGTCGGACTGGATGCTCAAACCAGGCGCCGGGTATGGGACCTCATTCGCAGGATGAACCGCGAGGGTGCAACCGTATTTCTGACAACTCATTATATCGAGGAGGCTGAGGCGCTCTGCCAGAGGGTTGGGGTGCTGCATCATGGCAAGCTCATAGCCATCGGTAGCCCCCTTGAGCTGCGTCAGACGCTCGGCCTCGTAGCTGTAGAGCTGCAGGGAAACGGAAACGGCACGACGTATCGTTACTTCCCTGATCGAGCCGAGGCCTCAAAGTTCATCCAGGATCTGCCCAGCTCTGAACGGGTGATCATGAGGGCCTCGAACCTTGAAGACGTGTTCATCGAGCTGACTGGCCAGAAGGTGACGGGGGACTAAAATGATAGATGCCTACAGCATACTCTGGTCTGACCTGGCTGCACTCAAGCGACGCTGGCCGCGCTATCTCCTCACCACGCTGATGAGCCCTGTCCTCTATCTGGTTGCCTTTGGATGGGGGCTGGGCAGGGGGATCAATATGAACGGCACGAGCTATCTCGAGTTCGTAATACCGGGAATTATTGCTCTAACCTCCATGACGACGAGCTTCAACGGGGCCGGGACGAGGCTGAACGTCGATAGGCTCTACTTCAAGAGCTTTGACGAGTGTCTCATGGCTCCTGTGGGGCTCTCATCTCTGCTTCTCGGAAAGGCCCTGATAGGAGTGGTCAGAGGTGTCCTGAGCTCAGTGGCATTCTTGCTGGTGGCCATGCTCATAGCGCCGCACATTCACATAAGCCTGCCGTTTGTGATAGGTCTTCTGTTGAGCTGTCTCACCTTCGCCTTTCTGGGAGTTCTGGCGGCTCTGCTCGCTCGCTCTCACGAGGACATGGCAACCTTCGGCAGCCTGATACTCATGCCTATGACGTTTTTAGGCGGGACTTTCTTCTCGCTCTCTCAGGTGCCCTTCGGTCTGAAGATGGCACTCTATGCCCTTCCTCTTACCCATGCCAGCCTGTTCCTGAGAGCTGCAGCGCTCGAGCAGCCGCTGCCCTGGACATCATTTCTGGTGCTCATGGGATTCTTTTTTGCATTCCTCGGAGGAGGGATGATGGCTCTGAAGAGAATGAGCGTTTAAACTTTTTTTTAAAAAATAGAAATATCGAAAGATTTATAATCAGCAATATTGCTAGACGTGTTCGTGTGATTAAATATGAATAGAAGCAATACTAGTAGTATAAAAAAAGCACTTGGAAGGAAGCTATTGTGCTGTTGCGCTGTTTTCGTTTTCCTTGCAGCATTTTGCCTTGCTGCATCAGCATCTGAAAGTGGCACAGATCTGCTGAACATCTTCGGCAATGCAGACATGAACGACAGGATCGACGAGGCCGATGCTGCCTATGTGCAGGGAATAATCGATGGCAAGAGCGAAGCCACAAAGCTCTCCGATGCCAATTATGATGGCAAGATAGATGCAGCGGACACAGAAAGGATAAACGAGATCATCAAAGGCGAGGAAAACGAGCTGACTGTAGCCGACTCAGTGGACAGGAACGTTACAATAAAGATGCCTGTCGCATCCATCATCGCCCTTGGAACATACCGAAATGAGGCTGCCAAGATCCTTAAGGCTCAAGATATGATGGTTGGAGTATCTTCTGACATATTAGAGGACGGATACTACTATCCTGATCTGGCAGATAAGCCTGCTGTTGGAACCTGGTCAGCCCCGGACAGCGAGGCCATAGTCAAGCTTCAGCCTGATATCGTCATCACCTCTGCGAACCTTGACAGGGCCACAAAGCTGGAGGAGAGCCTGAAGCCGGCAGGCATAGCTGTTCTCGGCTTGGACTTCTACAGAGACAACATCATCCGCTCTGAGATCAGGACGCTTGGTTTTATACTTAACAAGAATGAGCAAGCAGACAAATATCTGCAGTGGCGCAGCGCATATGATCAGCCCATAGCTGATTATGTGGCTGGACTCAAGGAAGAAGACAAGCCCGCGCTCTTCATGGAATGGGGCACAAAGAACACCATCTCCGAGATCTCCAGCTACGGGAAAGGCGCCAGCGGTGACTCAGTTTGCATTTTCACAGGCGGACGAAACATTGCAGGTGACATGAAAGAGTTCCCGAAGATTGACAGCGAATGGGTCTTGAAGGAGAATCCCGATGTGATAATCAGGTCACTGGCTCCTGAAAGCGGAAAGGCAGGCTGGAATAACACCGAGGAAGCTGCCGAGGTTCTGAAGGGCTACATTGAAGGACGCCCCGGCTGGAGCAACCTGGATGCAGCGAAGAACAACAGGGCACATCTACTGAGCACAGAGATCGCCTGGGGCCCTGACGGCATCGTGGGAGTTGCCTATTATGCCCTGTGGCTGCATCCCGGTGAGATGGACATCGATCCTGAGAAGATCTACAGGGAGTACCTGGATCAGTTCATGGGAGTCGAGTACCCTGAGGGAGCAGTGCTTGGGTATCCGGAGCGTTGAGAGATAAGATCCATATTTATTCTTAACTATTTTTTCTTAGCTATTTTCTTCACGATGCGGAAAAGGCCGACATCCGCCCATATTTTTAGTTAACAGACCGAATTCGATTGTGCATTTATTTCTCAAAATCACTGATTGCTCCAAGAGTCATACTGAAATAGATGTACATTTTCTAAATACCCCTCAGCAAAGCTAGATCACCTCAGCCAACGAAACCAGAACTTTGGAGCTTCCGACTTTGAAGATCCTGCTCATGGGCAACCCCAATGTGGGAAAAAGCGTCATCTTCTCTCGCCTTACGGGAATCGGTGTCATCTCCGCCAACTATCCCGGCACCACCGTGGGATACACAGAAGGGAACATGAAATTAGGCAATCAGACGGCCACTCTAGTGGATGCTCCCGGCGTCTACTCTCTCGACCCCACAACCAGAGTGGAGGAGGTCAGCAAGAAGATCTTCTCCAAGGGCGCAGATGTGGTGGTCAATGTCATCGATGCCACCAATCTTGAGAGAAACCTGAACCTCACCCTCCAGATTCTGGAGAGAGGCGAGCCTACTGTTGTTGCCCTCAATCTCTGGGATGTCGCAGTCAAGAAGGGCATCAAGATAGATGTGGAAGCTCTCGAGAAGGAGCTAGGAGTCCCGGTGGTGCCAACAGTGGCGGTGAGCGGCCAGGGCATCCGCGATCTGGTTGAGGCATTGCCTAGAGCGAGGACGCCTCATGCCATCCATTTCGAATCCCCGGACCAGAGGTGGGCCAGAATCGGAGAGATTGCGACGAAAACCCAAAAAGTGGTGCACCGCCATCCGTCCCTATTCGATCGGCTGGAGGATGTCTCCATCAAACCATTGACCGGAATTCCCATTGCCCTGCTCACTCTTTACCTCTCATTCAGCCTCGTGATCGAGATAGGTGAACTGTTTATACTGAAGGTCACCGATCCAATATTCATCGCATACTCCGAGTTCATTACCGCCCTCGTCAACAGTCACATCAGCTCTCAGATCCTGAAGGAAATTCTGATAGGAAATACTCCGGAGCTGATGCGGTCCTTTGGCATCCTCACCACAGGCCTCTACATCCCTCTGGGCGTTGTCCTGCCGTTCCTCATACCCTTTTACCTGCTGCTGGGTGTTCTGGAGGACATCGGATATCTTCCACGGCTGAGCATCATCTCTGACGCCTTCATGCATAGGATTGGACTGCATGGAGCCGCGATATTGCCCTGCGTCCTCGGAATGGGATGCAGCGTGCCAGCGGTGCTCTCGGTGAGAATCCTGGAGTCGCCAAAACAGAGGTATCTGGCGGCAACACTCATGACCATGGCAATACCCTGTGCCTCGCAGACAGCCATGATCTTCGGGATGCTCGCTCCATTCGGCTTGAGATACATTCTAGCAGTCTACGCCTCACTCTTTGTCGCATTTGTCGCCACCGGTTTTCTGCTGCACAATTTCATAGGTGGAGAGTCTCCTGAGATCTTTTTAGAGATACCGCCCTACCGAATGCCGAACATGAGATCACTTTTCAAGAAGACGTTCATCCGCATTAGCGAATTTTTAAAGGAGGCCGTGCCTTACATCGCAATCGGAATGCTGGTCATGAACTTTTTTTATCTTTCCGGATTGATGCACATGATCGGCCAGACGATGCGACCGGTGGTATCCGGAATTCTGGGGCTTCCAAGCGACGCTGCCACCGCCTTGATCATCGGCTTCTTGAGAAAGGATGTGGGGATCGGGATGTTCGCGCCGCTGGATATGACGCCAGAGCAGCTTGTCATTGCTTCTGTGGTGCTGGCAATGTACTTTCCATGTGTGGCTACATTCATGGTGATGCTCAAGGAGCTCGGCTTTTCCGGAACAATGAAATCAGTGGCATTGAGGCTTGCAGCAGCTCTTTTGATGGGCGGAGCGCTGCATCTTCTCCTGAGCTGAGCCGTGATATCAAAAACAGTACAAAAAATTTATACGTAAAGAGAATGATTATCAATTGGTGAATTTGAGCTAAAAATATTTTGATTTATTAAAGGGTGATGGATATGAAAACAGAACAAACGTTATTTCGGATTGCGATAGCCATATTCCTCCTTTGCAGCCTGTCTTTGGGAGGACTGGACCAATCAGGAAATTTCAATGCAATGAATATGACTGCATCCGAATTCAGCTCACTGGTCCCATCCAGCGATGTGCAGAGCTCCTTTGTTGATACCGACGCTCCCGATACAGCATCAACGGATGGTGGAATGGATATGGCAGTTTATACTGAAGAAGCTCCTCTCGCCACCGATATTGGACGACTGGTGCCTTCCCAAATTCAATCCAATCCACCCAAATATATGTACTACAACGGAGACTACCTTGCCTGGAACGGTTTTGCTGCAACGTTTCCCAGCAATAAACCAAGCCTGTGGATAGAAAGAGCAGTAAGCTGGTCATTCTATGCCACTCTGCCTCTCGGAAGCTGGACCCAACAACTGATCTATGTGCCCCAGACGTCACCCGTCACAATGTACGAAATCTATCCAAGCGGTTATGTCATGAGATATAACCTGGGAGTTGTGCAGCCCGGCTACTATTACATCTGGTATTATGCGGATTCGCCGGGAAGGCACAGCAGCATCTTCTCGACCAACAACGGATTCAGCAATGCCGTCATCATCGATGTTTACGGGATCAGAAATATTGTCAAGCCCATCAAACCCGACCCCCAGAAAGAATGCGAGAAAAATCCGCTATGCCACTGGGTGAACGGTCAATGTCTGTGCACCGGGTGGGATAATCCGGAAAAGAAGAAATGCGAAGCAAATCCACTCTGCGATTGGGTAGACGGCCAGTGTCTCTGCCGTGGTTTGGATGACTCGGAAAAGAAAAAATGCGAGCAAAGCGCCAACTGTGCCTGGGTTGATAACAGATGCGACTGCTACATGCCAGGTCCTGAGCCGGAACCTGAACCAGAGCCATTCAATCCTGCGCCAAATCCGGTGGCAGAATGTGAAGCCAACGGCTGCTACTGGGCTAACGGCAGATGCAACTGCATGGGTCTTCTCGGAGGCAACACAGATTCCGGCGACGATCAGGAATTGATGGGAGGTCTGACTGCAGAAGCATAAGGTTGACAGAGTTTTTTTTAGGTTTTGTCATTCAATCAAAGTGATTGGCATAGCCAGCTCCAAATCAAGCTGGCTGCCAATCCCAAGCATCGTTCGAACTCTAATCCATCTCGAATTCACAGTCTCGTCGTCTTATGCCCCCAGCACCTTGGACATTCTATCCTTCCAGGCCTTGACCTCGTCTGCGTTTATGACGTCTATTGATCCTCCCTGGAACTCACCATCGATGTCTCCCATCTTCTCCTCCATCCAGCCCTCGATCTCCAGATAGAGGTTCTTGAGAGCATCCAGGACCTCCGGGTCGGCCTTCCACAAACCTCTCTGCTCGGCTTCCAGTA
>CAZFFD010000059.1:0-15703 GCA_964518035.1 uncultured Methanotrichaceae archaeon
CGGGACCACCCCTGCTGTATCCCGTGCTGTCTAAAACGGCCAGCCAGTCGAAGTCCGTGAAACTTTCCGGCCTGAGGGGGATGTATGTCGGATTCTTCGTGCTGCCGGAGCGGGTTGGAAGCGAGGCGATCTCTGAGGCAAGAAGCCCCTGGCCTCTGTGTGTTGGAATTAACCGAGCTGGCCCAGGGAAGGCAGTCAGCCGGGCTTCGAGAGTAAAAGGTTCTGGAGCGCCTATACCGTTATCCTTCGAGACGCCTAATGCCGAGCCGATGACCGCGTAGCGCGGCCCCAGCATCTCGTTCAGGTGCGAGCCCGCCGGCCACCAGGTGGCCCAGGGCAGGACTGCTTTTCCCCGTTGCAGGTGACTGTTGTGAGAAAAGGCCAAGACTTTGCCCCTTCGGCGTTCACGTTTTACGATGTACGCCAGATTGTCGGCCATCGAAGCATCACGAATGCCGAGAAGACGGGCATACAGTTCATCTGACTTTCGTGCCGACGCAGCATGAAAGTTCAGCAGCTCCCTCGCGAGGGCTGCGTGCTGGACGGCCTGCAAATAGCTGTCACGGTCGCTCTTTGCCAGCAGCTCAGGCCGGCGCATCCGCAGTTCGACGATGAGGTCCTCAGTCTCAATTCGAAGCGCATTTGCGGCTGGCGAGAGTCCTATCGACTTCGCAGGATCGGCCATTGCAGCAGGGTTCTCCCAGTCGAAGTCCGACCCGAGCAAAGAGTCGATCAGTTGGCGATGCTTCTGGCCGCTGGCGCTGTCAATCGAGGCGATGTAATCGAGGACAAAATGAAGAACCTGGCTTGGACTGGCGATGCCCAGAGCGAGGCCGGGGATATCAAAGCCGTAGAAATGAAGCTTGATGCCGTTGGAAGGATCGGCATTGTAGCGCCTCATCCACTCCACGAGTTCGCGATTGGCCTCGAGCCGACCAAAGCCGTGACTAAAGCCTTCCTCCAAAACGGCCTCAAAAGATTCCTGGCTATTTCCAGCCACATAATCATCAACCATACGCGCTCTTGGAAAACTGCTCTCAACTGCAATGGCGCTGTAGCCGTGGCTTTCAGCCAGCCGCCTGAAGAGCCCATTTCTGAGCTTAAGAATGTCCTCGCCGCCGTGAAGTGCTTCTCCAAAGCCCAGCAGCTCTACAGACTCGTCAAGCGAGGTAATAGCCCTGTCAATGGAATCGCCGAATGCTTCGGACGAACCTGAAGAAAAAGAAATTGCCTCGTCTCGAATCCAATCATCGAGTGTAGTATTGATTGTAGCATTGATAATTCTATTCGCCGACATATTTCTCAAGAAAATCGAACGGTGCCGGTCTATTCATAGCGAGCTGATAGGCATCATAGGAGCAGAGGACAACGCCCACAAACCATCCCAATCCCATGCTGATAGCTGCAATAAAGGCAGTCAACAGAAACAGGACGATTCCTCTCTTGGCGTATCCCAGATAAACGTGCCCCAATCCCGCGATGAGGAGATTTAAGATTACTGCGATCGCCGGGCTCTTTGTTTTGGCACAGCAATTGAACTCATTCATATAAACGATATCATTGCTGTCTTGGAATAAGTAGCTTGGTATCTGGAACCAGTTCCAAATAATTATGGGACAGTACCCAAACCTATATTACGGTGTACTCCTATGGCAAAAATGGAATATATAGAGTTATAAGCCAATTATCATTGATGAGATTAATTGAACGGGAATCTGCATGATATACATAAAACATATGTCGTTAAGATGTCTAATTTGCACATACTCATTGTTAACACTAAGCCTATTGATGAATTCGTATCCTGTCTCCTGCTTGGAGCTTTCAGCTTCGACCGGAAGCTGTGAAGGCAGCTCATCGCTGCAAATTGGATACGGAGCGGAGACGATTGACGCGATCGATCAAAAAATAGACTTAGATGCGGGTCAAAGGACGATATCCAATAACCTTTGCGGCACAGGCAGCTTGCCTTATAGCTCCATGAGCAAGGCCGATGCAAGAGGAAATTATGTCAAGGTCTATAGAAGCATTTCTGGAAAGCCAGGGGTCACGAAATGGGAATATGAATGGAAAACATTCGCCCTTTACTCATCCTCTGATGGATACGGCGTTGGAGCACAATTGTGGCTCGATGCGAATAATGCATACACCATAAGCTGCGGCTCGTCATCATCCCGCAAGGTGGGAGGTGGCACTGCATCTGAGACGACAATAACCTCATCTCCAGATCCGTTGTCATCAATTGTCAACTACTATGTTGCATCTACTGCATTCGCCAATGAAGCTAAAACATATCAGAGTGCATCTGCGGCTAAGGGAGAATCCATCCAGATAGTATCTAGAGCATCCGATACCGGTGGAAGTGCAAGCGCTGGAATCAACTGCAACACAGACTCATCTATTGGCTCAAGTTCCATAAGCAATTTCTGCTCATCAGGCACAAGAACAAAAACCAGTGCAACTGCGAATCTGAAATTCAGTTCAGCTTCCGGGCTTGGCGTAAGTGCATATTTATCTGCTTCTAATCCCACAAGAGATGAGGCCCGTGGGACTGCAAACCGCTGCCAGGATGATAAAGGCATCGTAACATTTTCATCGTTTTGCGGTTCCTCACAGTACACAAATTCTTATGCAAGGGCAGACATATACAGTTTGAAAGCCAACCTGCCAGTGGGTGGCAAGATGAGCATAAACATGGCTGCTTCGACCTATCCGTCAGCCGGTTTAGTCGGCAAATGCACTGTATCCACGAGTTTCGGAGGAAAAGCATGTTTATATAAATACCCTTATGACTCCACAAAATGGAATTCGTATTCCTTTGCAAGCAAATCTGGCGGTGTCATAAAGGCCCAGCAGTCAGCATACGGGCAGAGCTATCAATACGCATCTGGAGGTGTCGCTCGCAATAGTGGCTTTACGTTCATTGCAGAAGCGTCCAAATCCGGCTACACAAGTGCCAGAAAAGAGGCCGTTGCTAATAATAAAGCCACGAAAATGCGCAGTTATGCACAAGTCCGCCTATCCGGAGCACCATATGTCACCCAGGGCTAATTATCGTGAGTTTGAAGGCAGACGGTTGGAGAAAAATTATCGCATTCAAGCTTTGAAAATGTTGGCATCCAAGAGCCAGTTTAAAACAACGATGCAGTGATCGGCATGCAGGCTGGTAGTCCCCAGTGACACGACCTGGGCTCCCGCGCCCTCTATCAGACCCTCCTCCTCAGTGGTCATTCCGGTATGGTCACCCAGGATGAAGGCCAACTCGCCATCACGTTCCTCAAAGGCCTGCCCTCCAATGTCCGCGCCGTCCTCTCGCAGATAGATCAGCCTTGCGTCTTTCAGATCTGCCAGCAATTCAGGCAATCCTCCCAGGCGCACGAAGATGCCTGAAGTGGACATAGCCCACTGGGGAGTAGCCGGCACGGCCAGTGCCTTTTTAAGCAATGCAGCGGTTGTGCGTTCATCAGGATTGAGGTGACGCAGGGTCTCGCCCTTGAGTTGAATGGTCTTGGCTGCCTCTCCGCCTAAAAGCACAAGATAGACGCAGACATCCTTTCGAATGCCGTGAGAGAGCACAAATGCAGCAGTGACTGACCTGCAGAGGATATCCAGCCTGCCGGAGGTACCGGGAATGTCCTCTAAAGAGAAATTGGGGGAGGTGGTGGCCTTATGGCCTACGATTATGAAAGTGCGCATGAGAGGCTAGACGAGCACACGAATACAAACCTCTTTCGGAGGAATGGGGTCTATGTAGAGTCCCAAAAGCTTGGAATTTATATACCAATACACTTCGACATGGTATGGTCAAATATTATGGTCAAATATACCACACAACTCCATCCATCAGATTCTTCTTGAAAATGGCTTGGCAATTGAGAACAAAAAAAGGGTTCCTCGCTATTTCCCATGGGTGAACGCAATGATTAATGAGGCCTTTGTGACTTTGTGCCTTTGTGGTGATCGGTGTGCGACGAGTTACCATAAAGACACAAAGGTACAAAGGAAATTTGTGTCGGATATCTCCATGCAGTCCAACCCACACAATTCAGCGAAGAGCCCAAAGAATAGAAACTATCAACTCCCAATCGAGCCGAGATGCTTTGCGTTTCACAAACCCAGACGAATGTGCTTGGTCTCCAGATAGGCATCCAGTCCCCAGTGCCCCAGCTCTCGACCAAGCCCGCTCTCCTTCCATCCTCCAAAGGGTGCTTGCAGGTCAACAACATTGTTGACATTGACTCCGATGCCGCCTGCCTCGAGTCCCTCCGCGGCTTGCAGTGCTGTCTTGAGGTCACTCGTGAAGACATAAGCCGCCAGGCCAAATTCAGTGTCGTTAGCCAGGGAAATGGCCTCCTCCAGCGTCTTGAACTTCATGATAGGAGCCACCGGCCCGAAGGTCTCTTCTCTCATGACCCTCATTCGATGGTCAGCTCTGGCAAGAACCGTGGGCCTGAAGAAGTAGCCCTTCTGAAAAGCCTCGCCCTCCGGCTCCGAGCCGCCTGTGAGAAGATCGGCTCCCTTTTCCAGGGCATCGGCTACATGCTCTTTGGTTTTGTCTCTTTGTTTCAGGCTGAACATGGGGCCGAGATCTACGTCTTCTTTCAGTCCGTCTCCGATCTTCAGCCTCTCGGCGCGCCTGACCAGCTCCTCTGTGAAGGGCTCGGCCACCTCTTCGGAAGCGTAGATTCGGTTGACGCTGATGCAGATCTGGCCCATGTTTGAAAAAGCCCTCTGGGCGGCAGAGGCCGCTGCAGCCTGCAGGTCAGCGTCAGGACATACAATGAATGGTGACTGGCCGCCCAGTTCCAGGGAAACGCGCTTGATGTGGGCGGCGGCGCTGGCCATGATTGCTCTTCCGGTCGCCGTCTCTCCGGTAAACGCAATCTTTCTTGATATGGGGTTTTCCACCAGCTCCGCCCCCACCACAACACCTGATCCGTGGACCACATTGGCTGCGCCCGCAGGGAGCCCGGCTTCGGCTACAGCCCGCACGAACTCCGTGGCTGCGAGAGGCGCGAGACTTGGCGGCTTGGCCACGAAAGTGCATCCTGCCGCGAGACAGGGCGCCACCTTCCAGGCCAAAAGGTCTACCGGAAAGTTCCAGGGGGTAATGAGGGCTGCGACGCCGACAGGCTGCCTCAGCACTATGCTCCTGCTTTTCGGCCCTGCGATCCATTCCCCGAAGTTCCTCTTGCCCTCCTCGGCATAGTAGTCAAGCACATCGGCAGAGGAGAGAACCTCCATCTTTGCGTTTTTGAGGGGTTTGCCCTGCTCAAGTGTGAGCAGCCGGGCGATCGCGTCCGACCTCTCCCTCACAAGCCTGGCTGACTGATGCAGTATATCCGCCCGCTTGGAAGACGCTGTACCCGACCAAACAGGAAGTGCATTATTCGCAGCCTGAAGGGCCTGCCGGGCCTCATCGCGCCCTGCCACGGCCACAAGAGCAACTGGCTCCTGGTTCGCAGGATTGTAGATGGTCGCTGTTTTGCCGCTGGCGGAAAGCATGGGGACATCCTGTCCATTAATGAGCATGAGGGATTGGTGCATGATCTTCTATCGCCAATGAAAGCTCATAACCTTTGCTTTTGAAAAAGTATTTAGGCATGAATAGCACGGCATGTCCCTTGATGCAACTACGGCAAAAGGGGGGCTGTATCCTCTGAACGGCAATCTCTGGGTCATTTCATTCATGGGCAGGGACAGGCCAGGATTAATTCGGGACATCCTGAAAGAGCCTGCCCGGCAGAAAGTGAATATCGTGGACATGGATCAGCGAGTGATGCAGGGAGTGTTCGTCATGTCTGTGGTTGCCGACTTTGCCGAGGCCAGCGTCACAGCAGAAAAGCTGCAGTCTTGGCTGGAAGCTAGGGCCGAAGATCTGGGAATTCAGTTCAGCTTCCTGCCGCTTTCTGAGTATAAAGGCCGGCGAACAACAAAGAAGAGCCTGCATGTCGTCACCATTCTGGCCAAAGATCGGGTGGGCATCATCCGCGACGTGGCAGATGTGGCAGCAGCAAATAAAATCAACATCGAGAGGGCGTCGGTCACAGCTCGGGGAGATCTCATTTCGATAGAATTTCTCATGGACTTTGCAGACTGCAATGAGAACGACGGCAAATCCTGTCTCAAGAACAACTGCGAGGCGCTTGGCCTGGACGTGGTGATTCAGGATTTGGGCCGCTCCAGGAAGGAGAAGAGGCTCATCGTCTTTGACATGGACATGACCATTGTAGATTTTGAGATCATCAACAAGCTGGCCGGGTTTGCCGGAGTGGACGAGCAGGTAAAGGCCATAACAGAGAGGGCCATGAATGGAGAGATGGACTTCAAAGAGTCTTTACGCCAGAGGGTGCGCCTGCTCAAGGGAATGCCGCAGAGCACACTGCAGGAGATTGCGTCTGACCTGCAGCTCACCCCGGGCTCCGAGGAGCTGCTCCATCACTTAAAGCAATTGGGCTACAAGATTGCGCTCATCAGCGGCGGTTTTACCTATTTCACAGATGTTCTCAAGGAGAGGCTCGGCTTTGATTACACATTTGCCAATGAGCTGGAGATCAAAGATGGGGTTCTAACCGGCGAGATCAGGGGCGATATCATCGATGCAGAGGCCAAGGGCGGCATCATCTACCGCCTGGCAGAGAAAGAGAATCTAAGCCCGGACAACATCGTGGCTGTGGGAGACGGGGCCAACGACTGCCTCATGATCAGAAATGCGGGGCTCGGCGTTGCCTTCAATGCCAAAGATGTTTTAAAGAAGGTTTCGGACGGCTCCCTCTCCAGGGAGAATCTGCTGGGGCTGCTCAACGTGCTGGGCCTGGCCGAGAAGGAGAAAGAGCCGCTCTAAAAAGAAATTTATATATCCCACCGACTTTATGTCAGTGGGGCAATTTTCTAGCCGCGCCTTATCTGCGGATAGAGTCTATTGCTGATTGGTTACTATCTTGACGTGATTATTTGCAGAAGCCGCTCCAAATGCTACTGAATTTCTGTTGCCTACCTTGATGTCCTCCATATTGACCTTGATGCAGCAATCCATGCAATCTATGCGCGACATGTGCGATGGAGATACATTGTCGATTATTCTTTCGCCGCAGACGCATTCACCTGAATCCTGATTCTTCTTGATCTCGAGATCATTTGTAGCTGTAGTCGCCTTTATTTTTTGCCAGATGTTACCCAAGGCCAAGGCTCTATCATTTCCGACAGTTACTGTGCCCATGTTGGTGTCCTGAGCATCAGGGAATTTCATGGCTGAACCCTCCGTCTCAAAGATTCCTGTTCCAAGGACATCTACATTTCCACTGCCAGACAGGCCGTAATCCTGTGCCATTATCGGAACCGACAAAATAGCCGTGACCAATGCCAGTATAACTTCTACGTTTTTTATAGTCCCACCTCTAAATTCTTATATTACTATACTTAGGATGTTACAATATTTATATTTTTTGGTAGTGCATTTCCGAAAAACAATATCTGGCTAAAAATTTTTAATTATGACTGGCATCTCCTGCAAACCAAAAACCACTGCTTCACAAACATGAAACAGCGAGGAACTAAAATGCTAAAACACAAGCCATTGAACGCCAACGACTGTTGCCGTTACAATGATCCCTGCCAGGAAAACACCTGATGCAATGGCTGCGAACGCAGGCCAGAATCGAAATCCCAGCAGAAAGGCAATGGCACAGCCCGTCCAGGCCCCAGTCATGGGCAGAGGTATGGCCACATATATGGCCAACGCCGTCAATCCGAAGTTCTCATGGTCTTGAATATACTTTCTCCTGGTGCGAAGAAAGAGCCAGGTGAAGAATCTGTCACCAAGAGTGCATCGTCTCAGAAAGTCGGATACAGGACCGAGAAACAGAAGCAAGGGAATTATCGGCAGGAGGTTTCCGAAAACCGATAAGAGATAGGCTTGGACTGGATCATATCCGTAGACGCCTATCGCCAGAGGTATGGCCCCTCGAACCTCCGATATGGGAAGTGCTGCGGCCAGCACAGTAACCAGCCATGACGGGAGAATTACGGACACCTCATGGCAGATGGTGCATCATCATGCTTAAAATATTTTTTCACTCGCCGATGGTCCCCTTGATCTCCACCTTGAAGACGGCCTCCTGGGTGGGAGAGGAAACCGAGATGGTCAGATCCACTGGAATCTTTGCCAGAGCAATGGATAGTGGCGCTATTGAGATCGGTGCGACGGATAGAGGTGCATTGGAATTGGCCAGGTTCACATGGACGCCCTCTGAGAGTTTGGTCAGTGCTGCGACCAGGCCCCCGAAGTCAATGCTCTTGGCGGCCGTTGCCATATCTGGGATTACAGTAATCGGCGCAACCTCGATGGGCCCGAGAGCGATGGGGCTTTTGGCATCTCCTGATATTTTGGCCGATATTGGGTTTGATCCAGGTCCTGAGACCTGTACGCCCAAGGCTTCGTCCTTTCCAGTTCCTCTCACCTTAGCATCTGCATCAACTTTGATGGTCACCATGGTATCATCGTAATGCCTTAGCATTTTCTGGGATATAAAGCAATTCAGCATCAATTGTCTGCAGTCTCATTAGAAGCGAAAGGCTGATATCTTCAAGGTGCATACGAAGTCGGCGATGCTTGAAGTAGGATATCTGCATATTGATAATCCCATTGCCGTTATTTCTTCACATAGCAATCCAGACCTCAATGTTGCTGCCGGACTGCTCCTGCTGGATGGCTTCGATTTAGATGAAGTATCTCTTGAGGAGATGCAGGCCTGCTTGGAGAGAATCAGTGAGAACCAGTCAGCCAGAAATGAAACCGGCGCATTCGGCCTATCTGTCACATGCTCTCGAGATGAGCCTCTTGTGCAGGCTGCTCGCCTCGCGAGCCGACATCTCTGTCTCTTGGATTTGAGGCTGACCAAGATTCGCGATCCAATTCGCCTTTTGGAGCTTATTCCCAGGCTGAAGCGCTGCGGCGTCACCTTATCTTTGCGAATCCGGCCAGAGGACCTTACCAATGAACTCCTGGAGAAGCTGCAGGAGAGCGAGCTGGACATAATTCATCTCGACCTGCGCGGCCTGAATGGAGTCGGACCTAAGATGGTCAAGAAGGCCAAGGACTGCAGAGGCCCAATCATCATGGCCCTGGCAGACATCGGCGAGTTTGAGGATGCCAAGAATCTGATGTCAATGGGTGCAGATGTTGTCTCTTTGCGGGGAGCGGACCCTGAGTTTGCTGATTGGCTATCGGAAGCCATGCATGAGTATGATGCTTTGAGCGGCTGGTACAATGCGCCAAAGCACATCTGCGCCGGAGGCGATCTGCGCGGCCTGGCATATTGCTGTCCTCCAGTCAAGCAGTGCCCGGTGCTCGGAGCCCTCAAGAAGGCGGGCATAACTGCCGAGGAGTTCGTGTACAAGAAGCTCTCCTTTGCCCGTGGGACTCCGCTTGAGAAGGGCGATGGAACCTGCTTTGGCAGCCTTGTGTGGTGCTGCAAGATAACCAAGATGTGCTATTTGCGAGATGCGGCTATGGCCAAGATCGGGCTTTCCGGCAAGGAGTACATGGAGCTGAAAAAGAAGCTGGCTGAAGAGATTCTCACCAAGACCTCTTGATGAGCCATGTTCGAAGATCCAGATCTTATGCCTGAGCGTGTGGCCCAGTGTGCCGTGCTTGCCATGCTCTTTGAACTCTCATCGAGCCCCAAGCCCGGCAATGTGGATCGCTGTCACGATTTTTCCGATATCGGGTTTCATCATTTCCTGACCAGTGCGGTCTCCGCTTATCCAATATTCTTTAAGGCTGCCTGTGGCAGGTGCAGTTCGGGCTCGCTCATCCTGGAGGGAGTTGAGGCCTGGCGGGAATGGAACTTGAAGAGCAACACTCACTTTGGGTCTCTGGTACTCATGGTTCCCATAGCCATCGCGGCTGGACGACCGGGAGAGCTGCGTTCTAACCTGGAAGACGTCCTGGAGGATAGCACAGTTGATGATGCCATAGACTTTTACGGGGCTTTTGCCCTTGCTGGTGCCAGGGTGACCGATGTGGACAGCTTCAGCCTGAAAGATCAAAACTGGAAGGAAGCTCTAAAGAAAAGCGGCAAGAGCCTATTGGATCTGATGAGGCTCTCTGCCGGGCATGACCTTGTGGCTAGAGAGTGGTCCAGCAATTACAGCCGCACATTTCGTATTGCAGAGAGGCTGGCGGCTCAAACGGGCCAGTGGGGTTACAACGATGGAGTTGTCAGGACCTTTCTTGAGGTGCTGGAGGAGGTGCCTGACAGCCTGATCTCTGCCAAGTTCGGCCAAAAGACCGCTCGGGAGGTCTCCCGGCTGGCCGGCGAGGCTCTCTTGGATCCAACTCTCGGCAAGGCGAAAAAGCTTGATGATGATCTTTTGGCTAGAGACATCAATCCAGGGTCTACAGCAGATCTGATTGCAGCGTCTTTATTTATCTCTCTTCTGAATGGCTTGAGGTTTGTTTGAGGTTTTGATAATGCTCTATGGAAATGAGGCTTTAGATGATCTGGGAATCAAAGACGGAATAAATGAGATAATTGCCACCACCGAGGTCTCTGGCAGGATCAACGCTGCACCCATCGGCATCATCCGAGATGAAGACAGCCTCTTTGTGCGGCTGTTTCTCGGAACTCACACTTATGAGAATGTGTTGACCAGAGGATGGTTTGTGGCAAATGTCACTCATGATGCCTGGATATTTGCCGAGACTGCTCTGGAGGATCTTCCCCCTGAGTATTTCGACCGCAGGGAGGATCTGCCGATTCTTAAAGATGCCGAGGCCTGGGGGCTCTTCAAGTGCGAGCCGTTCGCGTCAGACATCATCATAGCCAAGGTGGAGCTGATCAAGGGCGAGGCCTTGAGAAGGGATTTCCGGGCATGCAACCGGGGGGCAAACCTGGTCATCGAAGCAGCGGTTGCTGCCACAAGGTATCTGGCTCTTCGGACCGACTCCTATTATATCGAGATGATGAAGCTGCAGAGGATCATCAATCGCTGTGGCGGACCCAGAGAGAGGGAGGCCATGGATCGGCTAATGGACAGGATTGACAGCTTTGCGCACAAGAGATGAAGCCATTTAGCCTACTGTGATCCTTTTATGCTCGATCGCTTGCCTTCCGGCTGCAACAGCCTCGATCTTCTCCTGGGTGGTGGATTTGAGTCCGGCATTATCACCCAGCTTTACGGTGAGTCGGGCACAGGCAAGAGCAATATCGTCATGCAACTGGCGGTGCAGGCGGTCTCTCGCGGCCTGAGGGTAATATTCATTGATACTGAAGGCTTCTCAGGGGAGAGGTTCAAGCAGATAGCCGGGCCAGGTGCGGAGGAGATGGCCAGAAAGATCATGATCTTTGAGCCCATGAGCCTTGAGCAGCAGGCCATAGCCATCCGCGAGTCGTCCAAGATCGCAGGCAGGGACCTGGGTCTTGTGATCCTAGATTCGGCTACTTCCCTCTACCGGGTGCTCCTGGAGGCGGATGACAATCGCACCATTCGTCGAACTCTCACTGTCCAGCTGGCCGAGCTGCAGGAGATAGCAAGGAGGCACAGGATTCCCGCAGTAATAACCAATCAGGTCTATACTGATATTGAGAACAATGTGCTGCGGCCTCTCGGAGGCACCGGCATCGAGCACATGTGCAAAGCCATCATCTTTTTGGAAAAGAGGGGCGAAGGATTGCGCCGGGCCAGGCTCATCAAGCATCGCTCAGCTCCTGAGGGGGGAACTGCCGACTTCCGGCTCACGGCGCGGGGCGTGGAGTGATATAGATTTATTGTACAAGTTCTATTTGGACTACAGCCGCATCCTCATTATGATGGCGGCCTCTCCGTCCGTGTAATATGCGGGACAGATTCCAATCATGCGAAACCCAAGCATGGAGTAGAGCGATTGAGCCTTTTTGTTGCTCACTCTGACCTCCAGTGTGGCGCTCATGGCTCCTATCTGCCGGAATGACCTGAGGACCTCAAGCATCAGCCTGGTGCCTATGCCTCGGTTCTGAAAGCCCGGCCTGACAGCCAGCCAGAAGACTCTGCCCTCAAAGGGCGTGTGCTTGAATCCTAAAACAAAGCCCGCCACGGTCCCGCCTAAATCTGCCACAAGAGTGCTGACTGAATGGTACTCGTAAAAGGCTGTGAATATGGCCGGATTGTATCCGCCAAAGACATCTCTGTCGATCTCCAGTGCCGCCTGCAGGTCGTCCGGCAGAAATTTCCTTACCACTACTGGATCATTGAATATGCTGGTATCCATTCCGTCCATAATTCGACCGCGAGTCCGTTCACCTGGCCACATCAATCCTCACTTCTAACCACAATGGGATATAGTTTGTCAGGCGTCACTTTGCTACAGCGAGCGTGAGGTTTCCGTGAGGCATGACCAGCATTCTTGCGTCTTTGCCATGCCTTTCTCTGGCCTTTTCCAGGGCATCCTCAAGGCTTTTTGCAGGAGTGAAAAAGCACATCTCAGCAGTCTCTTTCTTCAATGCCGAGACCAGGATGAGGTGATGCACCATCGACTCTTTAGCCAGGAAGGCTGCCTTGTGGCCTCCGAACTCGTACTCTCTGCCGAAGCGTTCCCAGCAGTCCTCTGCACATGTGGCCTTCTCTGCCCAGCGCTCAAATACCGGGTGGCCGAGGCCCTCGGAGCACTCTGCCACCAGGATGATGGTCCCTCCCGGTACAGCAGCGTTCTTGGCGTTGTCCAGGGCCTTTTGGGCCTGGAAGAGGTTGAGGTCTTTGGGCCTGCCTCCTGCAGAGGTCACAACTATCTCGGCCTGCCGGACGGGACGCCGGTACATGTGATCGACAGTCGCTGCCCCAGAGCGGTGGGCGGAGATGAAGTCGCCTGCTACTGCCTGAACTATCTCATTTCTGCCGTTTTGAACCACATTCAGCATGAAATCAAGGCCCGCAATGCCTGCTGCCTCCTCCATGTCCTGGCGGACTGGGCTGTCAAGCCTGCCTGTGGTTGATCTGGGATCTCTCATAAGCTTGTGGTTCTTGATCACAGACCTCTCAGAGCTCACTCCCGGCAGCACCGCCTTGGCACCGCCGCTGTAGCCAGCATAGTAGTGGTATTCGATGTTTCCCGTAGCCACTATGAGGTCTGAGGAAGCGACCGCATCAAGGATCTCGACTGGAGTCTCATTCTTGGTCTCACCTAAAAAGACGCATCTTTTGGAGTCGTGCTGCATGTATGCAACGCTGGTGCAGTCTTTCAGGAGAAGCCTCTCCTCGGCTGAGGTCATCTTTCTGTGAGTGCCCAAAGCAAAGACAATCTTCATGTTGGAAATATCGAGGCTCTTGAGCCTCTCGATGAGCGGCGGAAGCATGAGGTGGCTAGGGGCAGGCCTCGTGATGTCGCTTACTAGGATCGTGGCCGATCGGCAGCCTGCAAAATCGTCCAGGCTTCTTCCGATGGGCTCATCCAGGGATCTGGCGATCTCGTTTGAAGGGGCAGCGGAAAGCTCCTCTTCCTTCACGATCTCCGTTCCCTCAGCATTCGTCAGTTCGAGAAATCCCTGACCATAGCCCAGCCTGATCATATCATTGAATTTATTTGTCATTTTTTTGCGTTGCCTGAATCAGAATTTCCTGAGTCCTGATTCTTGCAGTCTCCTATGTCTTCAAGATCACGGCGCGGCTCAACATCTCTGAGAAGGCCTCGAAGATGGGTCTGTCGGATCTCATGAGGAAGTAGTCGGCTCCGACCTGGTTACAGGCCGCATGGATCTTATCATTGTGCTCAGCCAGGCGTCTTAGATACTCTTTTCTCTCGGCATCAGTTATGCGGGTGATGAGCGGCTGGCCGTTTTCCAGGTCCACGAACTTGATGTCGCCCTTAAAGCTCAGTTCCGTCTCCTGGCTTGCCAGCACCTGAATTACCACCAGCTCATGTCCGGACAGCCGATAGATGCTGGAAAGGATGTTATCTGTGTCTCCCAGCAGGTCGGATATCAGGACCACAAGGCTCGTGGATTTGAGCGACGCCTCCATCTGGTCTGCGATTGTCAACATGCTGGCGCTGCCGCGTGGTGTGATGCGGTCCAGCTCCTCGATCGACTGAAATAGGCTTCTTCTGCCCCGTTTGGGCTCGCCGAGATACAGTTTTTTGCAGAAGAGGGATATGGCATATTTCTCGTTTTCCAGTGTGGCGAGATATGCAAATCCTGCGGCAAACCTGGACGCATATGTGAATTTGTCCTCGTAGCCCATGCTGGCGCTGCCGTCGAGGAGTATGTGCACGACCAGGCTTCTTTCCTCCTCGTGCTCTCTGATGTAGAGCTTCTCAGTTCGCCCGTAGACCTTCCAGTCAACCAGCTTGAAGTCGTCTCCTCTGCGGTACTCGCGGTAGCCTACGGGGCTGATGCCGTGGCCGAAGCGGAGCGACTTCCTGCCTCCGCTGTAGGCGGTCGAGACCCGCTTCTTGACGAAGAGGGCGAACTTAGATAGCTCGCTAAAGAATTCCGTGTCCATGATGGTGCCACTCTAACAGTCTCATAGTCTCAAAGAGACAGGCTCTTGAGGATGTCAGTTACAACCTGGTCGCGGGTCAGACCCTTTCTCTCGGCCTCGAATCCGAGGATGATCCTGTGTCTGAGAACTGGGTAGGCCATCTCGTGCAGGTCCTCCTTGGAGACGTAATTTTTGCCGTGAAGGAAGGCTCTGGCTTTGGCTGAGAGGATCAGGCCGATGGTAGCTCTGGGGCTTGCTCCGTACTGGACACCCGGCCAGTTGCGTGTGGCCATGACAAGGCTTACGGTCGCGCTTTTCAGTTCATCGGAGATGGGAATGTCACGGGATAGCTGCTGGAGGGCGATCACCTCGTCTTTGGTCACGACGCTGTCCACATGGGGTTCGGATCTGATGGTGTACCTCTCCAGGATCTCCATCTCGTCTTCCTTATTCGGGTAATCCATGAATATCTTGAGCAGGAACCTGTCCAGTTGGGCTTCTGGAAGCGGGAATGTGCCCTCCATCTCAATTGGGTTTTGGGTGGCAAGGATGAAGAATGGCCTGTCCAGGAGGTAGGTCTTGTTTCCGACGGTCACCTGTTTTTCCTGCATGGCCTCAAGCAGGGCGCTCTGGGTCTTGGGCGAGGCCCGGTTGATCTCGTCTGCTAGCACGATGTTGGAGAAGACAGGTCCAGCCTCGAAGCGGAACTTCTTGGTTCTGTCAACCTCCTCGATGATGGTGGTTCCTGTGATGTCTGCGGGCATCAGGTCCGGGGTGCATTGAATCCTGCTGTAGTCGAGGCCCAGGCAGGAGGCTGTGGTCTTGACCAGGAGGGTCTTGGCGAGGCCTGGGTTGCTCTCTAAGAGTGCGTGGCCTCCTGCGATGATTGCGACCAAGAGCTGCTCGATGGCCACGTTCTGGCCGACTATGACCTTGTCGATCTCATGCCGGAGCTTTTTAAATATCTCCGGAGCCCGGCTAAAGACTGCTTTTTGATCCTCCGACATTTTATTCTCCTTCTCTCATCTTCTGAAGGTGGTTTTCGTCTAATTATAACTTTTCCTGGCGACTCGCGATTTTTATGGGTGGACTCGATGAATTCCGAAGCCTTTGTGCCGTTGTGCCTTTGTGGTTTCCTGGATGCAACGGATCACCACAAAGACACAAAGTCACAAAGAAAGGTTCACGTTGGATTGCTGTGTCGATTAAGCTTAAATAGTTTAAATATAAATATTATGTCATGACATAT
>CAZFFD010000060.1:0-15702 GCA_964518035.1 uncultured Methanotrichaceae archaeon
AACAAATCTGAAAGATTCATTTAAAACGAGACTGCTATGAGCATAATCAAAGTCTTTGAGGAAAGAGAGGGGCATATAATTGAAAAATGCGACTGCGGCTCCATGTCACTCTCCTGTGGCAATGAGAGTCTTGCGGGATCCGTAAGCCAGCGGGCATGTGTCTATTCCGGAGCCAGAGTCGTCCTTAATCCCTTGACGGATGCCCTTCATCTCGTCCACGGACCAATAGGCTGCGCCAGCTATACTTGGGATATTCGAGGAAGCTCGACGACGGGCCCTACACTCTACAAGAGCAGTTTTTCTACGGACATGAAGGAGCAAGATATCATCTTCGGTGGCGAAAAGAAGCTTGCAGCGTGCATCCATGAGCTTGCAGCATTGCATCATCCTCCTGCCATATTCGTCTATTCTACATGCATCGTAGGTTTGATCGGAGACGATCTCAACGCAGTCTGTCATGCGGTGTCCAAGGAGCTGCAAATACCCGTCATCCCTGTCAAGTCTGAAGGCTTCAAAGGGAACAAGAGCGAAGGGTACAAAGCGGCCTGTAATGCCCTTTTTGAACTGATTGGCGCCAGAGATTACATTGCCAAAAGCCCGCACTGCATAAACCTCCTGGGAGAATACAATGTGGCAGGAGACCTCTGGTCCATAAAACCCCTCTTTGAGGAGATGGGAATTGAGATTGTGGCTACCTTTACAGGAGACGGTCGGGTAGCTGAGATACAACGGGCCCAAGCGGCCGGATTAAATCTGGTGCAGTGCAGCGGTTCCATGACATATCTGGCCAAGAAGCTTGAGAAGAAATATGCAATACCATACCGACGCGTCAGCTTCTTTGGATTGAGGGACATGGCCTCGGCCATTCGCACCGCTGCGGAGTATTTCCATGACCCGGCCTTGCAGAAAAGATCTGAGGAGATCATCGAAAGAGAGACTGCAAGGGTGTTGCCCTGGTTGTCTCATTATAGGTTCAAATTGATGGGAAAGAAAGCCGCGATCTACATGGGCGGAGCCGCCAAAGCCGTTTCACTGGTCAAAGCTTTCGAAGAGCTCGGAATGGATGTGGTGATCATAGGCACTCAAACTGGAGATCACAATGATTACCAAAATATCGGACACATCGTCAAAGATGGGACGGTAATAGTAGACGATACAAATCCACTGGAGCTTAAGCAGCTTCTGACTAAACAGAACGCAGACGTTTTGGTAGCAGGGGTCAAAGAGAGATTTCTAGCTTACAAGCTGGGAATTGCGTTCTGCGATTTCAATCACGACAGAACGCAGAGTTTCGAGGGCTTCGATGGGATAGTCAACTTCGCCAGAGAGCTGGATATGAGCATCAACAATCCCGTTTGGAAGCTATCTTTTCATAGAGGCCTCAAGAAATCAAAGCCATCCAAGCAGCGACGTTTTCAGTGCCGTTCCTGCGGCTATGCTTTTGAGATGGTGCCCTGCGCTTCCGGTAAACATGGCAGAGATATCCGCTGTCCATCTTGCGGAGGGCGGTTGAAAAGAATCGATGAAAATCTCTGCGAAGGAAGTTGCAGTCCAGAGCAGTGCAAAACATGCGGAATGTGCGAAGAATGAGGGATGATTTAAAATGTGTGACGTCATGATGCCCGCGGTCTATAAAATAACAGTGCTGCAGCCACATGCAGATCCAGCCGGGCTCGGATCGATATCTAATGTCGAATTTTTTGTGGCTTCTTTGGGAATCCTAATAGTTGCATTGGTGGCATTCTTTTTCCTGATCGGTCGAGAGTCAATGCCAATATCTGCAACCATAGCCCAAAAAAGCGGACGAAAAAGCGGCAGAATTATTGCGACAGTATTCTTTTGCATTTTCTTTATGGCTCAAGGGATTGTTTTGGGCCAGAATTCCACTGAGCTGATCGTCCTTGGTCCTACGGATAATATTCTGGGAAGCACAATCAAGGAGATTTCTCAATCATTCAGCGATGCAAATGATGTTGCCGTGAATATTACACAAGTAAGAGGTCGTGAGGCTGTAGTAAAAGAGGTCACGAAAAACACAAGCAACGCAGATGTTGTGATCTTAGAGAAGGAATTTTCTCTATTCAACCTCTCGGGAATGATAAAACTGAATGAAAAAAAGGTGATTGACAATTATACCTATCTATATTCCGAAAGGGCATTGCTGGTATTTAGAAAGGGTGAGCCCATAAGCACCCTTGGCGACCTGAATGGAATGAGAATTGCAGTTACGGATCAGCATGTCCCCGGCGCCTGCCTGGCTAAAAAGATCGTTGATAAGGAGGGGTTGAATGTTTCTGAAGTGAATACATCCAGCAATGAGGCCCAGCTTGATGCCATAATAGCTGGGAGTGCCGATGCCACAGTGCTGTGGGAGAGCATGTTAAAGGCATATGACAATTCAACCGACCCAGAGATAGATGTGCTTGATCTTCCGGATTACAGGATGAATAATTTCATTGCAGTCCTCAATAGATCTAAAAATCCTGTTGAGGCACAACTGTATCTGAATTATCTCTTGGAAGCCATGGCAAGTGGGAATTATGACAACCGGGGTGCATTGATGGCTGCTGCATAGGTTTTGGCAAGTTGTGGCCACTAAATTGGCCAGAGAGATTTATTTTTGCTGTAGTGAACCTTAAGGCTCGAATCTCAAGAGGCATGCAGTCAGCTTGATGCGCCGAATCAAGCATGCATTCGTGCATCAAATCCCTCAGAAGGGCACCCAGCCCTATGGCGTCCGGCCCTGCCAGAGGACCTGGATCAAATGCTGCCCGCGGTTTCAACGGAGGACCTAATGATAGCAAGAAGATGAAAGGAGAAGACCTCATTGGAGGCCTCTCCTACAGCAACGCTTTTTCCGGTGTAGTGAAGCAAGCACAATCAAAGATACCTTTAGCAGACTTTAAAGGCTCCTGATCGACAGGATTCATGCTGAAGAAGCCACCTGAACAACAGGGCAACCATCCATCCTCCTCCTGGATGGTATCAACGCGGGACTTCATGTGAATGGTCTTGACAATATCGTAGTCTCCCACAAACCGCTCATCTCCGGCATTGAGAATCTCATCCATCGTGCCAACCTGCCCCCATTTGAAATTGGCAATGCCCGTGCTATGCGATTGCAGCTTATACTGAATATCTTTAGTGATATCAACCTTAGCAAGATCGATAGAGTTATTCTCTATAAAGATGGTAGCGTTCATCATCTCCAGGCTCATGTTCAAGCTTCGTTCCTTGGAGAACACCTTGTTGTAGAGAAAATTTGCACCCACGTAATCACGATTGTTGACCACATACTCTTGGTTATTGATCTGCTTTCCGGAGTAGTCCATGCTCCTTGCATAGCTGAGGTTGACAGGCCAAGTCTCATTAATCCTGAGGATGAAGACCCCAGATCCTAATGGTTCGTAAATGACAGCCTTCACTGTGTCGTTGGTGACCGACTCAAGCGATAGAAGCTCTTTTGAGCTGTAGGACCCTTGCAGCGCAGAAGTCCTTTCCTTTATGCTTAAGTCGTTTTGCTTCACATCCTCGTAGAAAGAGTGGTAAGGGCTCAGGGTCCGTCCCCTGTAGTCCACTGGTGATATCTGGCCTTGCACGGATTGCTCGCATATGAAGCTCAAGTTGCTGCTCTGCCTGTAAATGGACCAGGTATCCGTGTCGCTCACTACCGACGCTGACCAGAAGGTAGAATTAGCACTGGAGATCAGTGCGATATACATTGGCTTGTGCATTAGAAACCCCTTTCGTCAAATTCTATTAGACAAATATAGTTTTTTCGCATTTAATGAATGCAAAATATGCTAAATTTTTGCTATGAGATCTGTCCTGACCGGAGGCAAAAAATTTAGGCGAACGGCAAGAAGTACCTTGTAAGTTTCTGGAGAAGCTTGAGGAAGATGGTGTCATAAACTCGGTTTAACCGCCGCATTTTGAGCTGCCCTGTATGGTGTTGATATCACCTGTTCCAGACAGCAATCTGATATTCCCAACTTTTGCCTGTCCGGTTCCTGCCGCGAATTCTTCACGTACCGCCAGCCCCCGTGCTTGCACTATTATTACTATTAAATGACGCATCTATTGCGCCATTCTCAGAGGAAAAAGATGCATCATTCGCCTCCTGGGAAAGGCGGACCGGCGATGGAACAGATAAAATGAACCACATGCTCGGCAGGCAACGCAACATTTTCCACCGTATATGGTACTTTTAATGTATTCAGTTTCCATAAACATGTGCACATACATAAAACTTGCGGAGTATAATAGTATTCTTAGCAACCTTTGATGGAATTAAGGTGATTTATTTTTAAGCGAATACTGCCGCTGCTTGCTGTGGAGTGAGCCGCCGCAATTTAGCTTGCGGTTACATGCGCAATCTGAAAGACCTGCATTAAATAACAAAAATGAAGGTGATACCAATGGATGAATCTGATAATATCCAAACCTATAGAGAAAACCCTAACCGCAAGCGAAACATGTACATATTAGTTTCTCACTATTAAATATGGTGATTCCCTATGGATGCCTCTGCAGTTGCCTTCTTGATTACAAGCGGACTGATTATCCTGCTGTTATCCGGATGGAGAGGACTGGTTAGGTTTGGAGTCTCCTTGCCATTGCTAGTCCTGGCTTTAGAACGTCTGGCATCGCTGAGAACAGCATAGAGCCAACCGCCCCATCCGGCAAAATAGACGAAGAATCGGTTTTTTCCCAGTAAGAAAGCGCCGAGGGTGGGATATTCGCGCGTTTTTACAGGTAATGTTTATATACCTTCAAGGCCATTTCCCTATCCGGTGAGCTTGTGGTAAAACCGGATAGATCGCGATACATTTGGGTATATGTCAATTCCAAAGCCCAAAAAGAGCAATGGCAAGCCCTGGCCGACAAAGCCAAGACTCCTCTTTCTACATGGTGCGTATCGATTATTGAGGAGCGGATAACAGAAGAGGACGGAGGCCAGCCGCGCCGCAAGCTGATCAAGGAAATGGAGACATTGAATACTGAAAACAAGGCTTTGCGCGATGACCTCCGCCAAAAAGAGGTAGTATTGCAGAGATATGAGGCGGAGTTGCGGCGCTACCGTTCCGAGCCATTCCAGGCGGATCAATTCCAGGGTGTACGGCCATACTCAAAGGAGATAGTAGAGATCCTCAAGGTCCGTGGCCACGTGGGCAGCTATCAGATCCTTGAGCTGTTGGGGATCGCTCCAGGAGAGGCCGAAGCCATAAAATCCGTATCAAAGCAACTGGAAGAGCTGGAGAAGTTCAACCTGATTAAGGCTGATGGCAAGGGCTGGCAATGGACAGGCTGATAGACGACTTCCTGCAGGACCTGGAGCTGAGCGGCAAGACAAAGATGACCGCATTGCACTATGGTTACTGTTTGAGAAATTTCAAGGCATATCTGGATGGGAAAGACCCTCTGAAAGCAGACAAGGACACCTTTAGGGGATTCATCAGCTACCTGAAAGCACAAGACAAGACTACCAAGACCATTGAGAACTACTTCTCAGTGCTCTCCAGCTTCTATGAATACCTGGCATTTGAAGGGAAGATAGTAGCCAATCCCGTTATCGCTGTCAGGAAGCGATACCTCAAACGCTACAAAGACAATGACGATGGCCAGGCCCGCAAGCTCATTTCTGTGGAAGACATGGCCAACCTGATCAACTGCACTATGGATCTAAGGGACAAGGCAGTAATCGCTCTACTGGCAAAGACGGGCATAAGACGGCATGAGCTGATAGAGCTGGATATCTCGGATGTGGATCTGGTAGAGATGAGGATCCGGCTAAAGCCAACGGCCAAAAGGACCAACCGGACGGTATTCTTTGACGATGAGGCAGCTTTCATCCTCCGGCGCTGGCTGGCTATCCGCCAGGCTACCAATAAGAAGGGCAACACAGCCTTATTCCTAAATTCTGAGGGAGAGAGACTCAATAGATCTGGCGTCTATAACCTGGTAACTGAGTCGGCCAGGCGTGCCGGCCTGCATGATCCCACGTCGGAACGGCTTGAAGATCACTTTGGCCCGCACTGTTGTAGGCATTGGTTCTGTACTCACCTCTTCCGGGCCGGGATGAGGCGCGAGTTCATCAAGGAGCTGAGGGGCGATAGCCGGAAAGAGGCATTTGATTTGTACAACCACATTGATTTGAAGGAGCTGAAAGAGGCTTATCTGGCGTGCATACCGCAATTGGGGATATAGATTTGCAGAAGGCCCACTTGAGAAAAACATTTAACTTAAATGCCCTATCAAATAATCATGATACCTCTTGATCCAAAAAGGCAACTGAAATTGGAGCCCCCCGATCCACATCTCGCGGGGGCTGCATTTTTGGCATGGCTTTCAAAACAGGGTCAAGAGGCGGATCTTTCAGATTGCTTAGACAAGTGGGATCTTCATAACAGGAATAAGCCAACGAAAGAGCTGGTAGGTGTTGGTCTGGACGATTTTATCAAATACCTGGGACCAGAACTTATTATAAAGGGGAGACGCCCTTACGGTGAAATCTTGAAATTGACACCCAAAGGAGTGGATTGGGCAGCAGAGTGGGCGATAGAATATAAGGTACAGCGATGGCACCACGGCACGCAAATTCCTAGAAAGTATTGAAGAGAAATAATAATTTTGGTTCAGGAGAAAGCTTATATTTATCCTACGAAGAGTAGCATCATACAAACCGCCAGAGCGAGGTTAAAAAATGAATGAATATGAGAACATGAGACGAGAACAAAGGTTACCTTATGGCGGACTGTTCGGGGACTCCAATCTGATTAAGGTAATTGAGCAAGTTATTGCAGATCCGGATATAGAATACCGTCCCATCGATTTGGAGAAACTGACAAAGGAATCTGCGCCAACCGTCAGGGCATCTTTAAAGATCTTAACCTCGTTAGGGTTGTTGAAGAAGGATGAGAGCGATAGTCAACACCCGGTTTATATGGTAGACACTGAGTCGAAAAGGTATATCGCATTGACCTTATTAGCTTATGCCGTTTTAGATGACAAGAATGGCACGGATACAATGGATAAGGTCATCGCAGACTACCTTACTTCGATCCTTCATGAGGCAGTACAACCATGTGTCTCTGGCACCACTGAAAACGATATTCCCAAATCAGCAATACGAGAGCACTGGAATGCATCGGTGACCGAGAAAAAACCAGATACTATCTATGTAGTGAATGCAGAAGGCGAAACTGCGACAAATGGATGGCTAACGTTAACAGAAGGGTCAACGGGAAGAGATGCACAGAAAAACAGATTTGATAATGGAGGCAATCGTGTCGCAGCAGCGTGAGGATTTCTTCAAAAAGGAGTTAGTCGAAGAGTTGAGAAGAGTGGAGACTCTGGTTCGGCAAGAACCCTCCATAGAGAAGAAGATTTATTACTTCTCTGCAGCTTATGGAATAACCAACAGGACCTTTAGATACTCCTTCTCCGCGGAAGTACTCATAGCCGACCTCTTGCTTAACGGCATATACAATATGATGGTGGAGCGGCTAAACCTCGTCAAAGGCGGAAATTGCACTGTATCCATCGATCCTATGACATTTGAGATAATCTGTGACGGACTGAGGGATTTAGCGGATGGTTTCGAGTCGGGCACGGGCATCTTTGAAGCCCTTCAAACGATTACTGCTGCTGCATACTCGATGACCGGTCCTGGCAATTATCTTCGAGAAAAAGGCGATCTGAAAATTTAAGCGGCCCGGCAGGTGGCATAGAAAGCATCAAGCGGCCTATACAAGGCGGCAAGGTTCGCAAGGTCTACCTGGGGAGCTGCAGGAAGCTGAGCCAGGACGAGGCCCTGCAGAAGGCCAGGAAGATGAAAAAGGTGGCGTTAGGGATCTGAGCTGCTATTTAGGCGGCTCCTCCATGTGACCCTCGTCGATTGGTTTCGTAGTATTCTCCAAATCCAATCGATCTGGACCTACCCGGTATTTTACGCCCTTGCTTTTTGCTTCTTCAATCAGAGCAGGATGTTCTTTGTTTAGAAATTCTTCGAATGTGCAATCAAGCGTAATTCGCTTTGGTTTGATTAAATCCCTTAAAGCATTGGTGTGATCCATTATGCTACAAACAATCATATTTTCCTCATCGGTGAGGTCCCTAACCATGGAATAACCAATCGATTTGAGCTCTTGTTTTCCATCCTCATCCTGGTAATAATACTTGTCATCAAATGGACCGAGGCGGAAGCTTTTCACAGCCGAGAACCCCACAATCTGGTCTTTTGAGTGTTTTGCTCGTATCCGGGGCGGATCTAATTTTTTGACTATTTTTTCGGTTAGGTCCATCGCGGTGACGGCAGCCTCTACAAGATTGATCTTCTTCAAACTACCTTCGGGTATCTCATCGAGCAGGCGGGAAAGATCTTTGAGTCCCTCCAAGTCTTTTTTCAAAATACCGGATAGTCTATAGTAAAAATCAGCCTTCTCGCTAGCGGTCAGCTCCCCGGCCTTCAGTTTCTGAAAGGTCATCTCTTGTTTGTCTGTCAACATAGACACTGCTTTAAATTCTAGGTACTTATAGTTATCGTTAAAAAACGCGATTACGATAAGTATTTATGCAAAGATATCTTTATGTTGACTGACAAACTGGATAAATAGGAGGTTGATATCACGAGAAATCAGAGAAAGGAGAGATTGTGTGATGGCCTCGCATTTCGTACAACTCCATCACAGAGACAATTCGTAGAGAAGCTATCAGAGGAGCGTGGCATACCGATATGCGAGGGGATACGACTTCTCATAGATGAGGCGATGGCCAGAGCAGGAGCGATTGAATGAAGAAAAATAGAGTGCATGTAGGCTGCGCGGCTGGGTCTGGACAACTTCACCGCGAGGCCTGCAAAACACACATCTGGCTTGCAGAGGTGTTGGATTGATTTATCCGTGCTATGAGGCAAAAAGCCTTTCGGAGCCTTCCGAGCGCTGGCTGCAGGAGCTGGAAGAGGCGAGAGGAAAGCTGCTCAGGATTATGATCCTTGAAGGCATGATAGCTGCCGCCTTCCCGTGGGGGACAATCATCTTGCCTGCAGAGCTGCGCGAGACGCTTACTCCTTTGGTAGGCCGTGATGTGGCAATTTTGCGGCTCAGTGGATACCATGTACGCGACCTAGAGGCCGAGAATGCCGCCAGATAGCTCATGTATGCGTGCGGTCCGGCCTGGTCACAGAACCAGGGACATTGAGGGCGAAGAGCATCGAAAAATATTGATTGCTCCGCCAGATGACACAAGGCAGCATATCCAGAGGGACAAGGCCAAAAGTCGGGCATGGCTCCCCTGGCGTTCTCATGGCTGCGATCATGGGCTAAGATCCCATAAGATTGGTCCAGACGGATCGGTGCAGGAGATCGGCGATCTATCGCCAAAGACGGCTCAGAGACGAAAGCCCAAGTCGGTCAGCACAAGGCAATGGACAGGGCGGCGCTGATGTCAGACGACGGCGAGGATGTGATGGCATGGGAGCAATCGCTTTCCGAGGTCCTGGGTATACCCGCACCAGAGGCTCCGATCTGTCTCTCGGAAATTTGGGAGGATGGCATCCCCCTGCAGGACGAGGATCGGCGGAGCTGCATCCATCTTCTCGCTTTGCTTTTCCGTGATCGACAAATCACGCCAGAGGCTACTAAGAAAGCATTGTCCGTGTGGTCCGGTAACGAGATCCTGTCTGAGAGCGAAGTGAGCCGAGCCTATGATTCTGACGAGCGGCTGACCTGTAAGCTCATGCAGGACATTAAATATGTCTCTGACAGGTGCGAGAAGGATTTTTGCGAGTTCCCTGCATGGAGAACAACGCATAACATAGCCTCATTAGAGAAGATAAAAAAGCAGAAAATCGAGAAGAAGTTCGCAAAATCCGAGGAGCAGACCGGCCCGACTGTGGTTGATGCCATCAAGGCCCTGGCTTCTGTCTGCGATCATGCAACTTCAAAAGATGGAGCTGGCTTCTCTAAATTCGATCGGGAAGAGAATGAGGACCTCATAGACAAGGCAGTTAATGATGGCTATCTGGATCCCAAAGAAGAGAAATCAGCTTATCGATTCCTAAAAAAATATAAAAAACAGCTCAAAGGGCTTGGCATCTCATTTGATGAGATCGGCCATATTGCCAGGGGCGACTCAGAAGAGGCCCCTATTGGCCCGGCCTTCTCAGAAGATATCCTAGCCGAAGCGAACCGGATTTTGGACGAAGGGAAGGGATTCGAGTATGTTTATGATGTCTGGCAGAAAAGGCATCACGGCGACGCGAATCTAGGAAAAGGCTTATTCCTCTCCATAGGTTCGCAATCCTGCCTATCATCAAAGGGGATTCATATCCATGCTTGCGGTCCGAGAGGATCCGGGAAAAGCGACGGTGCGGAAAAGGCGTCCGAGTCCATCCCCGGGGATCACTTGCTAGTAGGCAGTGCAAGTCCCAAAGCTCTGTACTATTTGGGTGAAAGACTGCCTGCCGGTTCCGTGGTCTATCTGGATGACATTGGCTGGAATGATCAAGCCGCACAGATGTTCAAGACCTGCACCACGTTCTACCAGGGTGGCGCAACGCATACAGTAGTTGTCGATCAGGAGATTAGGCAGTTCAAGACAGCTCCAAGGATCATATTTTGGCTCACTACAGCCGACGACCAGACAGATGAGCAGATCAGGGACAGACTGCTGAGGATCGATACCACAGAAGACCCGAAGCACACGAAAGCGGTAATCGATTTCATTTTCGATCAGCGAAAGAGCGGAGCGGCAGCCTTCGATTCCAGGGAGCTGGAGATATGCCAGGCGATCATCTACTTGCTCAAGCAGGTTTTCGTTGATGTAGTAATCCCATTCTCAGATCATATCCAGTTCGAAGGTGACCCGCGAGGTGCGAACATCTTCGCCGATCTGGTGTCGTCATTTGCAATCTGGCGGCATAGAATCCGAGAGCATGACGATAACGGCGCTATCATTGCGTGTTATGAAGATTATAAGGATGCAGAGACCTTCTTCAATGCCATCCGAGGCCACGGGGACACAAAGTACACACCTAGCGAACTGAGGATTTTGCAGGCCATCAAAGATCTACATGGTGAAGCTACCCGCGAGATGATCATGGAGAAGACAGGCCTATCTAAAGGCGGCCTGGCTGATCTCCTAAACGGGCGAAGCAGAGATGGACAGGCTAAGTATGGTCTGCTCCACAAGTGCCCTGCACTGACAGAAGAGGATGAAAGCACCTCAATTCAGCTCGATGACGCCACAAGGACGAGCAGACGAAAGAAGATCTGCAGATTGCCAGCGAATTATGATGTTTTGAAGGCATATGGAAAGATCGTTTACCTCTCAGATGAAACCGATATCAAGCAGAAATATTCGGCAGGTTCGGATGAGTTCGGCAATGGTTCGCAGGATAAAATCGAGTCCGGTAAGGACATAGTTCGTAAGTTCGTAGTTAATGATAATATAAGAGAGAGCAATCCGAACGAACCTAACCATACAGACGAAAGCAAATCTGAAAAATTATCTCTTTCTCTCCAGGAGCCAAAAAATGGCGAACTTGCGAACTTAGAGTCTGCTGATTGTGGTTCGCCCCTGCGAACCAATCCCGATCCAACGCGATCCATGCCGAACCAAGGAGAATCCAGAGAAGAGCAACGAGGCATAGGCCCTCATCCTCGTAGAGACGAACCTACCAGAAGAGCAGCCCAAAATCCCGATTCTCCAGAAAAGGGCGTCACCAACTCACGAGATTGTGGGAATTGCAGAGCGGCAAAAGAGGGCGATAGATCGGCTATCACGTGTGATTATTGCATTTACCTAGCGGGGGCTAGAGGTTGACAGAATTAGAGGCCCTACGAGCTCGCCGCAAACTCCTTCTTGAGCGGCTATCGAGAGCGGCGGATGAGATCGAGCGGATTGACGAGAGACTGACCTTCCTTCTGGATGGCAGGAAGGGCAAAGGAGGTGCAGGAGCAGCATGAGCAGGAAAGGCAAGAGCAGAACCAGGATAGCAAGACGAGATATCATGAGGTCGAACGCCGCCAATGATCGAAAGCGGCAACGAGCTACAGCGATCAAGGCGGCCCGGAAACACTACGAAAGGCAGGCCTACGACAAGCCACAGGGTGAGGAGAGCTAGATGGGCAAGCGTGGTCCGGCCTGTTCAATATGCAGCCATCCGGCAGTTGATGAGATCAATGGCAGGATAGCCAGCCAGGAGAAACTCGCGGATATCTCGCGGGAATTCGCGGTATCTGAAGATGCCCTTAGAAGGCATAAAGATAAATGTATAATAGCAGCATTATCTGCAACACCAAATACAAAGGACGTTATAAACGGCGATAACCTCCTTGCCCAACTGCAGGAAGCTAGGTCCAAGGCTATCGAGCTGCTTGACATGGCCATTGCAGCCGGTGACACCAAGGTCTACGGGCCTCCGAGCAGCTACCTGAGCGAAATCCGGCAGCAGATCAAGTTGTGGGCCGAGCTGGAAGGCCGGTTAGCATCTCAGCCACAGATCACGATCATCAATAATCCAGAGTGGATCGAGTTGAGAACTGTGATCATCCAGGCCTTGGACGATTTCCCGCAAGCAAAGGAGGCTGTAGTCAATGCCATACGCGGCAGATGATCTTGTTTACTCTGCAGATCCTGTCCTGTGGGCAAGAGAGGTCCTGGGCTACCAACCTGACCCCTGGCAAGAAAAGCTGCTCAGGAGCCGCTCAAGAAAGATCATACTCAACTGCAGCCGCCAGTCTGGAAAGTCCACAACCTGCGCTGCCCTGGGCCTGCATGAGAGCATCTATCGCAGGCCTTCCTTCGGTCTGGTGATAGCTCCTTCACAAGACCAGTCTGCAGAATTGATGCTCAAATTCGATGAGTTTCGGGGTGCGGTGGAGCTGCCGTCTGACTACCTTAGCACCGACACAAAGCTTGCGGTCCGGTTCGCCAACGGCAACAGGTTTGTAGCCAGGCCAGGCTCCGAGAAGACGGCCCGGTCCTTCTCGGCAGTGACCTTGCTTCTTGAAGACGAGGCCGCCAGGGTGTCAGATGCTCTTTACAACAGCGTCCGGCCCATGCTGGCCGTGTCCAATGGCCGTCATATCCTGATGAGCACGCCTTTTGGCAAGCAGAACCACTTTTTCAAGATATGGGATGAGCAGCGGGATATGTGGGAATGGTACGGAATCCCGGCAGAGATGTGCCCACGCATAACGAAAGAGTTCTTGGAAGAGGAGAAGCGAACGAACCCCTGGTTTGAGCAGGAATATCATTGCGTGTTCCTGGATGCGGAGGGATCAATATTCAGTTCAGATTTATTTAAATCATTATCGAACCCGTCAATAAGTTCTTTGAAAATATGAGGTGGTTAATATAACAATATCAAAAAGATATTTATTAGGTTGCGACCTGGCAAAGACACTGGATTATACCAGCTTTGCCGTTATCGAGATGGTGAGGGACCAGAAGGTAGGCGATTATGTCTATCATCTGCGTGGCCTCGACCGCATCAAGGGTGTGGAATATCCCAAGATAACTGAGCTAATCATTTCCACAGTCCATAAACTTACAGAAGAATGCAGACGAACCGGCGCAGGCGGCCCTCACCTCTGTATGGATGCGAGCGGCCTGGGAGCTCCGGTCAAGGATTACCTGAAGCAGGCTCAGGTCTTCATCCATGGACGGCAGATATTCCCTGTGGTGTTCACTGGCGGCGAAGGTGCCAGGTTCGATGCCAATAGCCACAATTACAACATCTCAAAGACCCTGATTATCAGCAACTTCCTGAGCCTTATGCAGCATCGCCGCTTCGACTATGCGCCGGATCTGGAAGCCCTTCCTCTCCTGGATAAGGAGATTGCCAGCTTCAAGTATCATTTGACCTCATCCGGCCACGCCGGGTTTGATGCTGAGAGCGGAGAACATGACGATCTGATTTGCGCTGTTGCGATCCCGCTCATCATCGGAGAGTGGCGATTTAAGCAGAATGCAAAAGTCGGTCCAAAACCGGCCTGGATGTGAAATGCCGGGCCTGATCCCGGCTTGCATCGAAACCGGGCTGGGTATCCTCCCTCCCGGCGATGTGAAGACATGAACGAAGCCCAAAAGGAAGCTGACCGCCTCTATCGAGCGGAAAAGAAGAGACTGCTTGATGAGAGACGAGCCAAAGAGGAAGCGGACGAGAAGAGCGGCGCAGCATATCGACGAGTTACAGTTCTACCGAGGAGATGAAAATGATAAACGACAAAGTGAGAGGAAATGAAAAAACGACCAACAAAGAAATCAATGCCATGATCCGGGCAGAAGCGGGCCGGAAGATATCGAAAATCAAGAAGAGTCCTGAGGCAAAGAAGAACCAGGCGATCAATGACGCGATCAGAAGCAGAGCAGGGAGGCGATGAGATGGACTGCCGGACATTTGCAGGAGATACGATCTCTGCTCTCAGAGAGGGCCTATTCGTCTTTGAGGATCGAGAGATGAAACGCGACCCTGTGATCAAGACTGTGGCCTGCATCGAAGCTGACCAACGGGCTGTCCGGGAGCTGCTCAGGCAGAGCCTGGATTGCTGTGCAGTCCTGCCCTCTGGCAAGCTTGAAGTCCTGGAGAAGGACCGCCTGGCCGGTCTTCATAAGCAGGTCGATGATCTGAGGGAGCGAGCTGCCCACAATGATGAGGTCCTGGACCGCTTCGATGCTGCCTATCAGGCTGCATTGAAGGATAATCCGAGCCTTGAGCCATCGATCTTCTCGCTCCGGGTGTGGAGGGACACTCTCCGCGCCAGGATCGAGCGAAGCAAAGGGATCATCAGAACCACATCAGGCGTTTGGCTGGCTTCTGCAGAGGGGAGTGCCTACACGGCTGAGACCATCAAGAACCATCCCAGGGTAGCGGACGAGATCAGGAAGAATGAGCCGATCATCGCAGCAGCCGAGAAGGAGCTGCCCATTGCAGAGGCGCACCTTGCGAAGGCTCAGGCCATCCTCGGAGAGGCCGTCCTGCCTGGCAAGGTGGATGTCATTTCGGCGCCGAACGAGTTCAACCAGGCTATCAGCAGGGCGACGGCCCTCTGAGCCAAGGGCAATGGGGGACTTAGGCTTGGATAGAGAAGCAGGCCAAGCATAGCCAGCTATTTATTTTTTTCCAAACCGGGCCGGGTGTAGAGATCCTTTTCCAGGGGCAAGTCATGAGAAGACCAAATGCGTGAGTATTTAATCGAATTCGAGATATGTTCCATGAACATTCAATTCCAATTTTGAAAATTTGATATCTTCATTTAAATTTATTCGCTCAAACTTAGCATATACGATATCACCTTTTTCCAAGTAGAATATCTTATCAAAAAAACACGATGTATTGGCCGCTATATTTTTCCAAGGTTCACCAATAGGATGCCATTCAGGATTCCCATTTTTGGGAATCAGTATGCCAATGGTTATTTTCTCCGAATGACTGCTAAAATTTGTAACTGTAACCGACTCAATCTTAACAATTCCTTCAGCAGGTTGGGTATCCAGTTCTTTTTCGGTTGAGCCAACTGATTCAGAAATAATACTTCTAAATATTTTTGTAGCTTGGTTTTTGGTCCTAAAAAGGGCATAATTGACTGCATGTGATCTGCTGCCAAATCGCTTCTTATTTTCTATATTCTGATCGACCCAGGCTAGTGTTGCGTCACTAGCTAAGTGTCGTAAAGCTTAAGGCATATTAGCTTCATA
>CAZFFD010000061.1:0-15240 GCA_964518035.1 uncultured Methanotrichaceae archaeon
GAGCCCAATTTTCATGCTCATGGGTGCCTAAGCGGGCATGACGGTTTCAATCCCTAGCGGGTTTTCTTGGTCGTTGCGACGGCTTTGATAAGTTTGTTTTTAACTGTTTATAAGAGTTTCAATCCCTAGCGGGTTTTCTTGGTCGTTGCGACGTCGGGATCTGCATATTATTCTAAGTTTATTTTTACTGGTTTCAATCCCTAGCGGGTTTTCTTGGTCGTTGCGACTTATAGCTGACTGTTATGATCGGTATTTTAGCGAATTGTTTCAATCCCTAGCGGGTTTTCTTGGTCGTTGCGACTTTGTATATTCTGCAAATGCGGCTGAAATGTCCTTAGTGTTTCAATCCCTAGCGGGTTTTCTTGGTCGTTGCGACAATAAATCCATCGATTATGAAGGCATCTCCTTTAGGGCGTTTCAATCCCTAGCGGGTTTTCTTGGTCGTTGCGACCGATAGGTACATCTATTTATAATGGAATAGCTAGTTGTTTCAATCCCTAGCGGGTTTTCTTGGTCGTTGCGACATAGCATACGGTACTCTTACTGTCGAGAAAACCATGTTTCAATCCCTAGCGGGTTTTCTTGGTCGTTGCGACCATTACCCGTTACCTCAATGCTGAGTGTATGAGTTGGTTTCAATCCCTAGCGGGTTTTCTTGGTCGTTGCGACTCCGATGGCTGGATATTCGATTGGGTGGAAACCGAATAGTTTCAATCCCTAGCGGGTTTTCTTGGTCGTTGCGACGTGGGCGATGCTTCACGCCGGGATACTCGATCACAAGTTTCAATCCCTAGCGGGTTTTCTTGGTCGTTGCGACGCGCCTGGCCGCCTCTGTGAGCTGCCAGAGCTGCAGGGTTTCAATCCCTAGCGGGTTTTCTTGGTCGTTGCGACTTTGTATTCTGAGGGAGTTAGCATTCCTGTATTGTGGTTTCAATCCCTAGCGGGTTTTCTTGGTCGTTGCGACATCTTACTGATGAAATGGTTGAGTCCATGCCAGACAGAAGTTTCAATCCCTAGCGGGTTTTCTTGGTCGTTGCGACTTCGCTCTAACTCTTTTTTTCTAGTGACATATATTAGGTTTCAATCCCTAGCGGGTTTTCTTGGTCGTTGCGACGCAGTTGTAACTGTAAGTCCTCCTGCAAGGATAACGTGTTTCAATCCCTAGCGGGTTTTCTTGGTCGTTGCGACTTTCTTGCTTGAAGATGTCTACATCACGTACGGGGTGAAGGTTTCAATCCCTAGCGGGTTTTCTTGGTCGTTGCGACTCTGTCAGGTTATGAAGGCCTGCGCAGTAGTCCCAAAGGTTTCAATCCCTAGCGGGTTTTCTTGGTCGTTGCGACAGATAGAAATATCTTTCTGCCCCATTGCTTTCTACAATGTTTCAATCCCTAGCGGGTTTTCTTGGTCGTTGCGACTTTTTACTAAATACAAATACCATGATCTATAAAAAGGAGTTTCAATCCCTAGCGGGTTTTCTTGGTCGTTGCGACACCCATTAAACCGATTGTAGCCTACCAGAGTCAGCATGTTTCAATCCCTAGCGGGTTTTCTTGGTCGTTGCGACTACATTGCCATCCGGACTACAACCACGCCAATAACTTGTTTCAATCCCTAGCGGGTTTTCTTGGTCGTTGCGACCGGCGGGATGCAATGACTGGATTAGATGCCGGAAAAGTTTCAATCCCTAGCGGGTTTTCTTGGTCGTTGCGACGATCGCGCGGATGTCGAAATAATGGCAGTTGGGTAGTTTCAATCCCTAGCGGGTTTTCTTGGTCGTTGCGACTTAGCTCGAATAAGAAAATCAGATACTTCAACATCAAAGTTTCAATCCCTAGCGGGTTTTCTTGGTCGTTGCGACACCGCTGAAGTGGAGTTTGACGGACAAATACATTCCTTGTTTCAATCCCTAGCGGGTTTTCTTGGTCGTTGCGACTAAAAGACGCAGTAGAACTAATATTTGCTCAAGGAGGTTTCAATCCCTAGCGGGTTTTCTTGGTCGTTGCGACCAGGTACGTTAGATATTTATAATCCAACTATTGGAAAGTTTCAATCCCTAGCGGGTTTTCTTGGTCGTTGCGACGACATAGCGGCGAGGATTATTTAGTTTTTCTTCGGACTGTTTCAATCCCTAGCGGGTTTTCTTGGTCGTTGCGACGTAGAATCATCTGTGGACCCAGACGTGGCCCTAATGGAGTTTCAATCCCTAGCGGGTTTTCTTGGTCGTTGCGACAGTCCGTTACAGAATCTTCGATATTAGCATCTAGATGTTTCAATCCCTAGCGGGTTTTCTTGGTCGTTGCGACTATCTTTATATATTGCCAAGAACGGTCTACGTCGACGTGTTTCAATCCCTAGCGGGTTTTCTTGGTCGTTGCGACCATGACCACCATCAAGGAGCGCCTTCAGGACGCTCTGTTTCAATCCCTAGCGGGTTTTCTTGGTCGTTGCGACAGAGGCCCAGCTCCTGCAAGATCCATCAGGCCGGCGGTTTCAATCCCTAGCGGGTTTTCTTGGTCGTTGCGACTGCTGCAGACTCACTTAAACGTCAGTTCTACGCCCATGTTTCAATCCCTAGCGGGTTTTCTTGGTCGTTGCGACGGCCGGATGAGATTCTGAGCAAGAGGCTCACAGCCACGTTTCAATCCCTAGCGGGTTTTCTTGGTCGTTGCGACAGGGTTAACGTGGTTCGCGCCATAAGGCATACTTAGGTTTCAATCCCTAGCGGGTTTTCTTGGTCGTTGCGACGGCGGGTCGAAATTAGTCCTTTTACCTTAAAATCCTTTCTAAAAGCCCGAAAATCGACCCTAAAATAATGGACCTCTGGCGTACCAGGCCTTTATAAAGGTCCATGAAAACACTAGATCACATTCGACTTCTTTTCAGGTGTCTTTTCCCCAAGATCGATAATGGCAGCCACACAACGCTCGCAAAGCTCGTAGATCCGCACTTTGTCGCCAGCAACAATCTCCGCCTTAATATCATCTTCCATCTGGAGCCGCTGAATGTCGCTGATCTCCAGCTCGAAGACGCTGTATTGCTTCCAGGCACCGTAGCTCTCCAGGATCTTGAAGACCCGTGTGCGGGTGCGGTTATCGCTAATGTCGTAGGTCACAGCCAGTCTCATCTCTTGAACTCCAGCGGGAAATATTGCTTCAGCTCTCCTGTAATCGCCTTTCTTAGCATTATGGCCTGCATCCGCACAGCCTTGCGACGCGTCACGGTGTACTCGAATCTGGGATGAATGAACTCCTCTTGCATGTAGTCGTCGAACTTCTCCAGGTAGATCTTGAATGCGTAGTCTTTGAGGTGATTGTCCGCCCCGAAATCATCATGCTTCAGTATGGTTTTATTGATCAGCCGGAGAGCAAAGGCATCGCAGAAGATAGGCCGGAACTCCTCTTGCAGGTCGAGCGCAAGCGCTGGCCGCCCGTGTCTGTCTGCGTGCAGGATGCCGAGAAACGGGTCCAGGTTGTACTGGCGCAGAGCGCTCAGAACCTCATTTTTCATCATGCTGTAAGTCAGCGATAAGAGGGCGTTGATGTGGTCCTCCGGCGGCCTCCTTGTGCGTCGCTCGAAAGTCCAGCCGTCGGCCAGACAGCCATTCAAAAGGCCAAAGTAGATCTCCGCTGCCTCTCCTTCCATGCCACGCAGCGTGTCCAGATCTCTTGCTTTGCTGGTTTCTTCCTCCAGCGCCGCCAGCCGGCCATTATCGGGCACGTCCTTCCTGTTGAGCAGAGTGCGGGAGTTTCTGATCTTGCCTCTGATGATCTCCCTGGCGATCTTCAGGCTCTCTCTCTCGGTGAGGGCATACTGGCGGCGGCGCACCTCTGCGATGGTGTTCTTCTCCGGAACAAAGCTGCCCCGGTAGCGGCCGTTCTGGGTGAAATAATTGAGCACTATGCCGTGCTCGTTGGCCCGTGCTACGAAAGGCGTCGTGAAGTTGATGTTTCCGAAGATGTTAATGGTGTCCACCTGGCCCATTGGAAAGGAGGCCAGCTCTCCCTCGCCCTTCATAGCTACTACTATCCTGCCGCCATCCACGCCCACCTGTGAGCCCTGCTTGGTCACATAAACCACGCTGTCGTCAAGGATGCCTTCACTGGCTTTGCTCATGCTTCTCCATCCTCCTTTGCGCTCTCTTTCTCAAGCATTCTCGTCTCCTCAGGCAGGCAGTACTGCACTGTGCTGCACTTCTCGCACTTTTTGGGATTGTCGGCGAAGTCCGGTATGCGGTCGAGACTCATGTTGCGAATGGCCTCCACGACCTCAAGGACCTTATTCCTGTGCCAATCGGTAATATTAATCGCATACCGCTCGTTGGTGCCGAATAGGTAGAGGTAGCCCATGCGCACCGGCTCGCCCAGGTAGTCCTCCAGGAGCATGCAGTAGGCAGCGAGCTGGACCTCGTCGTTGTCGAAAAATGATGTGCCATGCTTGCGCTCCACTGGCGTTAGCTTGGTCTTTCCTTCCAGGAGGTCGATCTTTCCGTGCAGGTGGAGCTTTTCCGACTTCAGGTACATCTCCCGGTACCACTGGCCCCGGCGACTCTGGTGAGCGTGTTTCGACCGGCCATCGGCCAGAACGAAGTTCAGCCCCTGGGTGTGGTAGAACATCAGATAGTAAAGGCGGCGAGGGCAGTAAAGGTACTGGTTGAGGTCGGAGGTGTTGACGAGGGGGAGTTCTGATTCAGTCGTCATCGAACTCCAATGCGTCATCAGTTAGAGGTATTACTTTGTTGTTCCAGAGAATAACCTCTTGAGGAGAGACAACACGATCGGCCTCAATAGAATTGCATAACGAATGAATGCAGAAAAATAGGAACTTTTGCTGCTTTTCTGGAAAAACGTCAAGTGCATTTCTAGCTATGATTTCTATCTCGTCCTTGAATTGTTCATTGCGCTTCTGATAATTTATCGGTGCAGGAAGGTATGAGATGGTCATTGCCTGGATAAATGGGCCTGGAGCGTCACTTTTTTCTTCAACTATTTCTAAGCCGTCTTTTGTTTTCCTCACAGTTGCAGGAACTTGGTTTAAAACAGATAGAACATCATACATGGTTCGTCGAATTTCATGTCCTCTCTGATACACTACTGGAAATTGAAGTGAGCGACCCCTAAGACTTTTGCATGCCTTCTTGATATCCTTGACGAAGTCATTCAAGCGTTCCAGATCTCTATCGACGAAGTCTGCCTTATTATGATTATCCAGTATCGAGAAAAACAAGAGCCATAATTTATAACTACTGCCTGATTCAGGGGCGAAAAATGCTTCTAGATCTCCTTTCCTCTGCTCTTTATAGTCACTAATTGCCAGTGCTTGCCTGAATGTAAAGAGGGTACGCACCTTTTTTGTTTGAATATTGTAATCCTTAGTAATATACTTAATAATTTCAAGGAACTTTTCATAAGTAATAGCATCCTCTGAAAAGAGCGGATTAGCTTCTTTTTTTGTAAAGATGTAGCAATCTGCTGGCTCACGCCTCGCAGCACGGCCAAAACGTTGGACAAATGAATCTACACTAAATCCATCTTCCATAAATAGGAGATTTATAGGATAATCAAGTCCAACTTCACTTTTATTTGTGGAAATCAGAATTGGTTTTGTAAAGTCTTGTGCATATCCATCTTGATTATTCGTATCGTATCCATTGTCTTTCTCAGCATATTTATACAATTCAGGATACTCACAGGATAAGCGAGAATAAAACCTATTACTATCTTTCACTGTATCAAATATAAATAAAATTCGTGGTTCATTTGCTTTGATATTGCCAACAGCTTCTTTGAGTTTTTCTATAACCTGTTCGAATTGATCGATGATCTTTCCTTGATGAAATTCTACCCTTGTCTTATGTCGTATGACTTCGCCTTCATTGTTATTGCATGCCTTCGCTTCAACTTTTTCGATTTGAGGTGGGTGGCGATCTGTTCCAACTCTCGCGAGGCTTAGAAGCTCGATTATTTCATTTTTAGGCGTTGCGCTACTTAGAATAACCTTACATGAACTCATGTTGAGAAATAGGCCAATCTGATTCAAAATGCCACTTAACTCAAATTCCCGATAAGTATGAAATTCATCATAAATAATATAATCAAAAAAGGAAAATGCTTGAATCAAGTCTCCTGTTCGGTTTTTATACATATGGCCAATGATTGCCTGGAAAATATCTGGATTGGTCAAGATTATATCATAGCGTCGCAGCAATCCATAAAGCTCCCTCGAACGTTCTTCGCCTTTCTTGGTAAGAATTCGTGAAGATACGTTTATGGCTCGAAATTTTTCGTCTTTGGTAAACCGTTCAAGCTGGCTTTTTATTAAAGCATTCGTCGGATAGATCAGGAGTGTCTTATGTATCTCTCCATTTCTATCTCGCATTAACTTTTCAAAGCAGAGGGTTTTGCCTGCGCCGGTAGGAGCAATAAGCTGAATAACGTTGGCATTTGTGTTTTTTGCACAATCTAAAAACTCCTTTTGAAAAGAACGTAGATTCTCATCTAAGTCTTTTGCAACAGGAAGATGAACCTCATCGACAACTACCATTTGCCAAACCTCCAAATATGAGTGGGATTATTTTATCATTACAAAAATTAATGTCAACATCGAGAAGATGCTGTTTTCGTGAATCGCTTCCTCTCACGAGTTTTTCTGAGGCGTTGTAAATGTCAATCAGATTTAATCTTCGGTCTCCTGAATATCCATCGCTTATTCCATAAACTTCTTTCAACATGTATAGATTCAGATGAACGCTATTTGCAGGCTTTGATTTTTTTGCTCGCAGTTCTCCACTTCGGCGGATTCCAAGAGTCAAGAATATATCATCCGGCAGTAATTCCTTTGACCACACAGTAAACTCGAACGTGCTTCCAGGTGCTAATCCAATGTATCGTCGTACTTTTTTGATAGATGCCGGAGAGTCGCTGCCCATCCAACGTGGGTCAGTCTTTGTAAACCGCCCCATATCTCCTTTCTTCCCACCAGCACCACTCGGTACAGTCACGGTGAGACTTCTTTCAGACAAATATTCTGTGCTCTTAAAAGTCTCCTCTTTGAAACTCACCTTAATGGGCCTTGCATCGCTCACAAACAAGCCAATATCGGAAAGTTCGTGATACTGATGATTGAATGCCTCGTCCCCATATAGGAAGTAACGCTTTTCAAGAAGACCTAGAGTATATGCCAGCGCATAAGTAAGCGCTGTGCTTCCCAATATGCGATCTGCACTGACCAACACGCCCTCTGAGCTTGAATAAAAAAGCGGAGAGTGGAGGGTGGCATGATATGTTTTTATCTCCACATCTATCACCGATCGAGATTTAAATTACTCCGTATCCTCATCAGGTTTGTTCTGATCGGTGCCGTTTTTCTTCTCCCTTGTTTTCTCAGTCTTCTTAACTGATTCCATTCCTTCGCTACGCAAGATTTCAAGGGCGCTCTTTAAGATAGTGGAATCGTCCTCTTTCAAACGATTTCCAGTATCGATTAAATTTGTTAGCCAGACGGGATACTCGATTCCGCCATCGATTTTAAAGCTCTTATTGTGATATATTTTCCAATCAGCTCTCTTATGTTTGCCTATGTATATCGAAACAAATGCCTCGATATCTGCACGCGACAATTCGTCCTTGGATTCAATAATGTGGTCACTGATTAGCTCTCCGCAGCTCAGACTGCTATCCGCCGATGATGTTATCAAGCCGACTATCTCATTTTTCATGTCCCTGCCTGTCCGCGTTTCCCGAGCCCCATATCTGCCAGTACTAAGAATGTTATGAATTACGTATAGTAGCATCTCTTTTGTGCCTGCTTCGAGTGTGACAAAGTGGACGAAATGAGTGCCGGGCTGCACTTTTACAGGATGGAAGAAGCTCTCGGATTGTCCGCCAGATTCGTCTCTCATTGTGCCGCTTTCGTAAAGGGCATTGTGTGCTTCTCGGTTCATCAAATCGTAGGGCTCCAAACCATAAGTGTAACCTTCGATCACTCGACTCTTTTGTGAAAATGTGGCACCAGAAACCGTGCCTGCAAGTCCATATGTCAGCATGTCTGCCGTTTGAGATTTGGGAAGGCTGTTTATAGGTTCGTTGTAGGTGTATTCCTTTGAGATAATATTTTCATTTTCATCAAGTTCTCGGCAAAGATTCAATCCGGCTAAGCGCTCTTTGCTTACGAACTTCTCACCATTTACTTGAGCATGAATTATCCCATTGAACTCCTGAGTCTCAGCTCTCTCAGGGTCAGAGCTTCTGAAAAGGATTGGGTCTGTGACAGTCCTCAGTACCACCAAGGTCACTGTTGGTCTTGCTCTTCTGTACACTTCATATTTTTGAGCAAATCCATCGTTTGGTATGCTATTCTTAAGCTCAGACCAGTTCATTGTTTCTCACCTTTATTTTTTATATATTGGACATATTCAAATTCATAAATATCCGTCAATGGATTTCCCCATTGGGATATTTTCTTTACATTCCAAAGTCCATGTTCTTTCAGGTACTTTACGATGCTTTCAACAAAATCAAGGCACTCTGCAGGAATATCCTTTCCTTTCTTAGGGCTATACTGCTCGCGCAATATGTCTTTCCAGACTTCCGCTGCGGCAAAACGTATCGCTTCTTCTTCGGGATAGCTCTGTGCCTTAAACGCCACCAATGAATCCATTGCAGTTCGAAAGATCTTTACACGTTTGTACGAGCCACTAAATCGATGTGCTCCGAAAAGGTTAACCCCCTTTTCGGCAAGCTCTTTCATATCCATACTACCATCTCCAAATAATGTGGTTAAATAATCTCCGTTTTTGTTTACCCAAGCTTCAAAATTCTCAACGCATCTTTTTACAAAAGGAATCACAGATATCGGTTCGAAGCTCTGAACGCGGTGCAATCCTTTCATGCCGTCTAATTGATTTATAAAATCGAGTCTATGATCAATAAGTCTCGCAGTTTTAAAATTTTTTATATTATCTAGTTCCATGGTCTTTTCGAGCGTTGTTGGCCGTTCGCTGTAAAACACCCCGTTGTACATGCGCATGAGCGTGTATGGACTGGTTACTACGCATTTGCATCCACAGTCCAAACAAGCTTTTATGGCTGTGTGAATCGCTCGTGCTCTACGAGTACTTTTGCTTGATTGCTCACGCATTCCTGGTGGCAATTTAATTGCCATAGGCTCAATATGAAACGGTGTCTCAAAGTCGCCCAGCCGAAATGTTAGGCCGAGTTTTTCTGTTTTTGTTCCTTGGACGCTTATTTGCACCTTACTCATTTGTTCGTGGAACATGTCCACATTGACAAATATCGAATCAAAATAGAAATAGAAAAAAATAATATCATCTGTTACTCTGAATCCACTCCTTTGTATCAAATTATCAATCAATAAATGCTCCATCTGACAGATATCGCATTCTCGCTTATATTGATCCTTCAAGGATGCACGTTTGGTGAAGCCTCCTGATTGCATGAAGTGCTTTCCTGGCTTGTATTCCTTCTTCGCAACTGCACCACATTTGTAGCAAATATCTTCATTTCCTTTTGGGAAGGCTTTCTCAACAAGGCCCGTAGATATCTCTCGATTATGGGCACATACCAAATTTATTATTGAATCCAATGCAGAGGATTCATCCTCTAATTCTGATAAAATTGCCCTTTTCAGCGGATCGTGTAGAGATCTCAATGTCTCTTTAAAATCATTCTGGTTATTGACAATTTCATGAACTGTGTATGACTTACAATTCTGCCCGCCTACATCTTCCCGATTAGCAAATGCATCTCTGAGAACTCCGATCTTCCTTAGCTCATCCCGCAATTTTTCGTCATTTATTTCTTTTTCCAATTTAGGAAACGCTGTCCAATCATTTCCTTTTTTATCATTGTATATAAAGTAAGAGATACATGCTAAAGATTCTTGGACATCATCTTCAGGTGGATAGGTTGTTTTTCCCAGAGCGCTCAATAAGCCTGCCTCAGTTCGTTCCCGTACCGACCCGACATAAACCTTAAAACGTGTCTGTGTGTCAAGTGGGATAGATAGAATTGGGTTGAGATCAAATTTTTTGTTGTTTAATGTGGGCTTAGCATTTGTGTTTTCCACAAGTTCCTTGCTGATTAAATTTTTAAACTCAGACATATTAATATTAATCTTATTGGATGAGAGATATAATATTCCTTGAGGAGATATGAGTAGCGGAATCCCATTGGATTGGACCAAAAATCGCTTCGCACTTCGATATACAATCTGAGATAGTAATTGCTGCGGCATTTCAGGCAGTAGCAGGATGTGCACGTTATATCCACTGCTGTTCAGTAGCTTTTGAATATCCTGTAATGGGTACTCAGATTTGCCTAAACTGGCGACTTTATCCCCGAATTTTACATACGGTAGAAGTCTGGCATATTTAGGTTGAAAAAATCTTGATTCGCACTGCGAAACATCCTTTTCCTCAGCATGTTGAACTAAAAAAACAATCTCATCCAGCTCACGTTCCCATTGGGGGAAGTATGCTTTTATATTGAAGGGATCCGTTTCAAAATAGTCCTGAATTAATTTATAATAATTGCCTTGATATCTGGAGTCGGTTATTTCATTCCAGTATTTATTGACATCATGAAGGGTAAGTGCCGTACAAAGTAGTTCCATGTCATGAGGATTTGGTAGTGGTTGCTTAGTTGAGATCCGATCATAAGCATATAGAATTGATCCTGCAAAAACTGCAGTAATTACATGTGCGGAATAGCTAAGTGCTTTGTTAAACTTTGCATCCAATTGAGCGGATTCTTTAAACATATGTGGCAATACTAAAGACACGTACCTTTTGATGCAGCGTTTTATTTCTGTATATCCATCGGCTTTCTCTTTTGAGATTTCATCCAGATCCCCTAAATTATATTCTTCCAAATCTTCTGAATCTAAAAGATTAATCATCTCTCCACCTCCCGTCCCTCACCTTCGCCCTTTTCCCGCGTGCGCCCGCGTGCCCGTGGGCGTCGCAGGCCCGCGCCCTCGCGCCCATCCTTGCGTCCGCCTGTGTGCTCCCGGCGGCACACCTTCGACAGCCCGCAAACTTTTGCCCCGGCCAGGTCTGACTGTCACCATATTTCTCGCCGCCGATAGAGAATTGATTTGATCTTCTTCGCCCAAATGCAGATAGAATTCTGTGAACCGATGTGTAATGAGCGCAAACCTCTTAGTCATCGAATCCATAATAACATACGCAGTCATATAAATCTGTCGATTAGTGCAATTTTTTCATAATAATGCAATCATGCTGTTCAGTTTTCATGCCAATGCAAGAATCTCACTTCTGTTTCCTCGCTTTTTCCATCCCAACCTTCACCGCTCCGCACCCCCTCGCCACTGCGCTTCCCACACCGCTGTACTCTGCGAACCTGGCCAGAGCCGTGATTCCATTGCAAAAGCCCTCCGGCGCATTCCTGGCGAATGTGTACTGGCAGCGGCCAGTGAACCCCTGCTTCATTATCGGCCTTGCGTGCCCCTTGACCTTATCGAAAACCGTGTTGACCACTGCGCTTCGTGTCTCATAAGCCAACGGCTTCTCAATCATAAAGCGAGCGATGTCATCACGCTCTATACTCATCTTCAGCTCTTCCGGAGAGACCGCATTCCATTTGGAGAGAAGCGAGAAGAAGACCGCTTCTCTGTGCGGAAACATCTCTGTTATCTTTGTATTCTTGTACTGAATGCAAGCAGGAGACATAAACCGAAAATCAAGGCACGGGTCTTTGAGCACTCCTGCCGAGCGAATCAGATCCTCAAAGCTTACTGCGGAGCTGGATAGCTCTTCAACCCGCAGGTCTCCCTTCTCCAGCCGTAGATCCCGTTCCTTTAAAACGAGCGGTGAAATTATGGAACGAAAGATCTCCACCTCTCTGGGATCGGTTACGCCCACATCCATCTCATACCTCTCCCCGGCCAAAAGACCCTTATGCCTGTCCCGCTGGGAGCGCCTGAAACTGCCATCCAGGGGACCCAGGGAGATGGAGCTGATTGGCGAGTCGTGCGTCCTTTCGGCTGCGGTCGGGTCCGTCTCTCGCATGACATTCAGCAGAGCTGAATAGAGCTGATAACCCTCGCTCAAGGGAACATCGAAGGACTCCTTCGGGCGCAGGATCAGTTTTATCATTTGTGGCATCACTACCATAATTGCGGCCCTTCCATTTAAACCTGTCGATTATTGCAATAATCTCATATTTTTGCAACGAATGACTTGTGAACTCATATTTCTGCAATCTGTCGAAATCTCATTCTTATACGGAAAACCATATAACTAAAAAATATGCGATATCAAATGATGAAATCCTACATCTCTCTCTCCGGCTTCGACTCATCTCAGATAGTATCTCTAATAGTGAAATACGGAATCGAAGGTGGCGACAGGATAATACTCATCCGCCCGGAGGTGGAACCGGACGCGCGCGGCGAGCAGACCGTAGACGCCGTCCGAAACCTCTCCCGCCAGATCTCCAGTTCCATCGATGTGAAGATTCACCGCGTCAATCACAGGAACTTTGAGGACATGGTCGTATCCTTAAAAAATCTGATTGAATCGTCAGAAAAAATCGGGCAGGTCATGGTCAATCTATCCGGAGGGCCCAGAGAGATCTTTTTAGCCTTTGCCGTGGCCTGCCTCTCCCTGCCCAACAGGATCTCACAGACCACTTGCTTTGGCGATATCGATCGGGTCCTCAATGTCGTGACCCTGCCAAACATCGCCGCCACGCTGGAAGACAAGCAGAAGCGAATTTTAAGAGATGTGCAGGAGAACGAGCCCACCTCCATCGGCGAGATAGCTGAGCGCCTATCCGTTTCCGAGAGCACCATCTCCCGCCAGGTGGCCCGCCTGGCCGAGATCTCGGCCCTGGATGTGCTGGCCTGCGGCAAGACAAAAGAGGTTAAGATAACCCTTACCGGAAAGCTGTTCATCTAGATTCTATTAACGCACAATTAGCCCCTGCTCATAGCCCCAGCTCTCCAGTCCTTATTGTATAGGCCTGTTCAATGGGCGCTACAAAGATCCTGCCGTCACCAATGCACCCCGTCCTGGCATGCTCTTCAATGATCTTGACCGCATTGGACACCTGGCCAGCCTCCACTACAAGCATCAGCACAGTCTTTGGCATGTCGTAGTTCTCGCTGGCAACAGCAATGCCCCTCTGCTTTCCACGGCCATAGACATCAAAGCGGGTCATGGCAGAAAACCCCCCAGCCATCAAGGCCTTGACAACCTTATCGACGATCTCCGGCCTGATCACAGCCCAGATCATTTTCATTGAACCGACATCCATTGTGCTGAACTCCTCAAATTAACCTTGATTGAATGCAAGAATATATGGCGTTATTTGAGAAGCATTAGGAAGGATTATGAAGAGTATGGATCATATCAGCCTCTGTTGAGAAAATTATTTAGTGATTGAGGTACCTAACTTAATATGATTATTATGTCACTCAAAAACTATGGCGTACTGAAGGGAAAAGCAATCGAGACCAGAAAAGGAACCGGAAAGAGCCCGCATTTCCAGATATTGGTTAACGATGGCCAATTGCTCTATCGTATTGCCGTGAATGTTGAATCTCAAGAGCCGCCATCTGATGTGCTCTATTTTGTGGACGAGAACTTCCATCATCCGATCCTAGATTTGCTCGAACCTATGCCCAAGGGCTACAATGCATTGGAATGCAAACCCGGTGGCTCTGCCCTTGATTTTATCCGAGGCAACCTTTTTGATACCTCATTGATGGTAGCACTGCCCTATGAAATTTCAGGACCGAATAACGATTTGAACGAGCTGGTCGCCAAATACGTAGAAAAGGCGATCACAATGGAGAGCAGCGCAATCTACGCCTTTGGCGAGAGGTGGGGGCCTGAAGAAGAGCGAGATAATTACTTTGGCTTCACTCCAGGAAACGGTGTCCATGACATCCACATGAACCAGGGAAGCTCCGACCAATTCATGAAATACGATGGCGTTTGGCAGGATGGAGGTTTAATCATTCATCTGCCTGATGAAAATAAGTGGATTGCCATCTTTTTGGCGTTTCAATCTCAGTGCTTCCACACAGATGATGCCCAGGGCCATCGTATCCCCGGTGTATGCGATAAAGCTTTGCCAAAACCTGGAGACAAGAGCATATGCATAATTGCCGCCCGCGTAAATCCAAAGGGACCGGACATGGGATTGGAGACTGTCACCCTTCTGAATACTACTCCTGATGCAATTGATCTGACCGGCTGGGCCCTGGCAGACAAGAACAAGAAGAAAGCTCCACTAAAGGACATCATTGGAGCTGGCGAATCTCTTAAAGTGGTCCTTTCTGGCAAAGATATCGAATTGTCCAATAATGGCGGAATTATTACCATTCTCAGCAAGAACGGTCTGAAGGTTGACGGCGTGAGCTATACCAAAAAGGATGCATCAAAAGACGGATGGACAATCGTCTTTTAGTCCTTTTCTTTTGCTTTTATTTATTTCAGCTGCGAATTCTCCCGTTGGATATCCATTTTGGATATCTATTTTGGATATCTATGTTGGATATCTATATTTCCTGCCCTGAGACATACTTTAGGAGAAAATCTGAATAGACCGAAAATTTGAAATATATGAACAGATATATTATATGCAGTTCGTAGAAGGGCATGTCCCTTGGGGGTGAGTCTCCTGGCTGAAATGACCTATATGGAAAATAAATGTTCTGGTATCTCCTCTGCCTACCTCTATTCATCCAATGCCCAATAACAAATCTGCGATATCACAACGAATCTGGTAAGAGCCCACAAAACATCTCTTTTGATTTGCTTTATTCGTACCATTGGTAGGCATCTTGGCACGATTGTGGTGAACAAGAATATGCTCACTGCATGGGAGGTGAGTAATAGAATGAGGCAAGATCTGAATAATATAAAGGGACGTATCGCGGCAGCAAGATGGGGTGAATGGCAGAATTCTCTCGCGGATAGTTGGCGCTTTTGCTTCCCGGATGATAACAAGGAGACTGAAGATACCCTGCCTCCAATCTTCATCAATGCGCCATGATGTCAGCCCGTTCACCTTCTATTTTTAGCTCTTCCATGTTTTGCATGTGCAGAGATTCATGGCAAAAAAACGCCCTCATCTGCAAGCCGCGTTCATAAACATTATGAACATTTCTCAAATAGCTATAAAACATTTATTGCAGGCATTGTAACTATTCAGCCATCCAGCTGAAACCTCAATTTTTCGCCAAAATATCATG
>CAZFFD010000062.1:0-14778 GCA_964518035.1 uncultured Methanotrichaceae archaeon
GAGTGGGTTATAATAAATGGTTATCCCTTTACCCATAGAAAATAGCGAGGAGCCATTTTTTTGCAATTCTCATCATGAGAATCGCAGGGCTCAGGATTATCCTCAAATGACTTTTTCATGGATAAAAATCTTCCCTCCGAATTATACTTAATTCCTTACTATATGAATTCTTTCATCCACTTTATCGCAACAACACCATAAATAAGTTTTGATAATATGCCAATATATCACAAGCAGTTGCATCAAAAGAGACTCCTAGAGCAACAAGCCAAAGGAAAATAAGATGAAGAGCACATCCAAAATAAAACCAGATGGCTGGGACAGGGGATATTTAACGAGAACGCGCTATGCGCGAAGAAGAAAAGCGCCTTTATATGATATCTGTGTCCAGCTCATCCATGTTTCGCTCTATTAATGCCAACTCCTTTTGTTCTATGGCCACAGGGTTCACAGGAAGAATTAAAATGGCCTTTTGAAGGATTACCCATTCTTCAATATCTCTTAAAAGCCTTAATACTGGTGCGGGGCCGTTTTCGAATATCAAGTGCTCTATTCCATCAAGGAGCACTACAGGATTCTTGCTCTGTTTTAGAAATTTTGTAGTTATATCCGCAATCACTTCCAGATCGATGGGATTGATGCTCTGGGAGCCGTGTTTGCTTACCCAGAAGATCGGAGTAGTTTGAAGAGCGTACTTCAGCCTGATCTCCTGAGGCGAATACATCGTAAAGCACAATCCTTGTGCTCGAAAATGCTTGCATCCTTTGCATGAACAGGAGATCTTACATCTCTCACAACCTATGCTCTCGCAAGGAAATGAATCCGAGTATTCGCAGTTGCTGCATCTCCCTTTCACCAAAGATTCAAAGAGATCAAAGCTGAATTCTGCCTTGGGCTCCTTGATCAAATAGCTTGAGCCTTTTGCCAGATCGCGACCAATTCTGCTGTTTAGTGGCTCAGTTGCCGGAACGACCGCGGGCCGAATCCTAAGCTTTCGGAGAATATCAATTATCATGATTTATTGGAAGAGTAAATACGAATGTGCTCCCACATCCAACCTCACTCGTTACCCAGATTCGACCATTATGAGCCTCGATTATGCCTTTCGCAATAGCAAGGCCTAGACCCATACGACCGGACTCCTTGGTCAGCGAGCTGCCGTTTCCCGTATAAAACTTTTCAAAAATTCTGATCTGATCCTTCTTGGCGATTCCAATACCATTGTCGATTATTGATACTCGAACGTCCTCAGAATCATAATTTATTATTACCTGTATCTTTCCTTTGTCAGGGGTATATTTGATTGCATTTGTAAGAAGGTTATTAAAGACCTGTTTGATTCTTCTGTCGTCTCCATCTATCTCAGAGATCGAGCCTTCAATGGCAAGTGATACTGTCTGCTCTTTTAATCCTGCAAGCCTTGACAGATCATCTAAAGCCTTTCTGGCAATATCTTCTACTCTAATGGGGGCCTTGGTGATCGGAAGGGCTCGTGACTCCAATCTTGATGTATCGAGCATATCCTCGACCAAGCGGATCATATGCTCTATCTGCGAGCTTATGATGTCAATCTTCTCTCGTTGAATTGCAGAAAGCTCTCCTAGTATTCCCTCCTCAAACATCTCAATGTAGCTGTTTATCACTGTAATTGGGGTTCTCAGCTCATGAGAAGCCGTCGAAATGAACTCGGATTTTATCCGGTCGTTCTCTTTCAATTCCTCATAAGCATTCTCCAGCTTGACATAAGAATCCCTCAATTCCTCCTCAAGACGGGTCAGCTCGGTGATATTCTCCATGAAAATCACAACCTTGCTTATGCTCTCTTCATCCTCCTTTAATGGATAGATTTTATAAAAGTAGAACATGCCCCCAGGATATCGAATCTGATCTCCATCAAACGGGACTCCTGTAAAGAAGACCTCACGAATTTTATCGATTATCCCCGTCTTTTCAATTAGCATGGATGGTATTATCCTGGATAACCTCTCTCCCGCGACATCTCTCTCCCTCTTAGGGAATGATTTGGCGTAGTAATTTCGATTGGCATAGAGTACTTCCAGGCTTCTGTTAACAACAATAATAGTGCTTGGAATAGCCTCTATGATCTCTTCCTGATACCCCCTTACCGATTCGATTCCTTTCATTCTAATACCAGCGAATTTATCGAGCTTAAGAGTTCCTTTATCTTGAAAGGCTTTACAATAAACTTCTTGGCTCCGGCAAGAAGGCATTCATTATCCAATCCGCTCTTTCCCACCGCAGAGATGACAATTATCTTCGCGGATGGATCAATCTCCAATATCTTTTTGGTGGCGCTGATTCCGTCAAGCTTTGGCATGAGTATATCCATTAAAACGATATCCGGTTTAACCTCCAAATATCTGACCAGACCTTCTTGGCCATTTTCTGCTTCGTAAACCTCGCATCCGTAGGCTTCTAATATGTCCCTAAATGCCCTAAGCATTTCCGGAGCATCATCAATTATTAGTAGCTTCATAATCTCCTCAGAGTTTCAACAGATATTGACGTTTCAAGCCACCGTTACTGATAGTTATTCTTTCATTTTCTATGTATAAAATTTGTCAACTCTCAAGTTTCGAAACATTTTTAGAACAATTACCAGAACATATTTGGAACAAACATTGGAAATAAATTCGAAAAATGAAAGACTATTTAGGCCTAACAGTGCTCTATAGAATTGTGCGAATGACTCAGGCAGCACTTCGTACTGTAGCTCAACCAAATAAGCATGTCAGACAAAAAAAATCAGATGGTGATTTGGGAATGGCCTCTCTCAAATTACCATCTATTGGGTCCTTGAAATCAGGAAGAAAGAAATATGATTAAAAGGTTTAAATAATACTAATCAGAAAAACTAACTATCAAAAAATATTAAAATATTAGCTGAGATCATCAACATCAACTGATTATAATCCTTGAGATTGCTCAGGATAAATGAGACTGGAGGAAAAGAAAAATGGTAACCGCAACGCCAGACGCATCAAGTCTTGCCGAGGTTCTGGACAGAATTCTCGACAAGGGAATCGTTGTCGATGTTTGGGCCAGGGTTAGCCTGGTGGGAATTGAGATTTTGACCGTCGAGTCCAGAGTGGTTGTGGCTTCGGTAGACACATTCCTGCACTACTCTGAGGAGATGGCCAAGATCGAGCAGGCTGCTATCGGAGCTGCACCAAAGGTGCCCGCTTAAAATTGATGGAGTTAAGAGACAATGGTAACCGCTACACCAGACGCATCAAGTCTTGCCGAGGTTCTGGACAGAATTCTCGACAAGGGAATCGTTGTCGATGTTTGGGCCAGGGTTAGCCTGGTGGGAATTGAGATTTTGACCGTCGAGTCCAGAGTGGTTGTGGCTTCGGTAGACACATTCCTGCACTACTCTGAGGAGATGGCCAAGATCGAGCAGGCTGCTATCGGAGCCGCTCCTGCAGTTCCCGCTTAGGTGAATTCTCCTAATTTATTTTTGGAGGAAGAGCCATGGAAGAACTAGCAGGCACCAAGACAGAGACGTTCGATGAGCTTGTAACCAAGCACACTCGACGAGAACTCGAAGAACTGGCTCTGAAGTATGGCATAGAGAATTTGGGTGGAACAAAGTCCCAGTTGGCAGACTTCATTCTGGATGCTATGAAAAAGCAAAAAGAGCTACCCAAATCCCAACCGCAGACAAGTTCCAAAGAGGCTCCATTGATCGAAAAAATAAAGAGCCCTGCAAAGATGGAGAGCTTTGGCAAGAAGGGCGTATTAGCCAAGGCCAATGCGATCAACAACAAATCTGCAGACCTCAAGCGGGCGGGCAAGGAGATCCGAGATGAAGGCATCCGAGAGATGAATCAATCGGTAAAAGAGTTCCAGGCAGCAGGCAGCATACTGTCTAGAAATATGCACTCTGAAGCTCGAAAGATGATTGAAGACGGCCAGAAGAGATTCAATCAGGGCCAGTTGCAGTTCAAACAGTCAATTAACGCCCAGATGAAAGAAAATCATGAGGCTGTCTCCAGAATGCACATCGGAACTCATGAGATCATGGTCGCTCAGGGAAAGATGGCGCGCGAGTTCCAGAAAGCTGGAAAGAATATTCGAGATGAAGGCTGCAGAAATCTTCAAAATGGTCTCGCAAAATGCCAGAGCAACCTGAATGCGCAGATCAAAGAAAATCGTGAAGCCGTCTCCAAGCTATATACCGGCGCAAGAGAGATGCAGGGAAGAGCCATGTCCTTCCAAAATGAGATCCATCGATACCAAGAGCAGGATCTCAAAAATTATGTCAAAGACTTCTACTATGGGTGAAAACCTTAGTAGAACTTTTTATTATTTATTCTCCATGAAGGTGCTAATCCATGTACGTTGAAACACATCCCAGAAAGGTGAGAGGGGAAGCGGTACACATGACCTCTTCCGAAAAAAAAGCTATCGAGCAGGCTCATAACTCTAAGGCCAGCAGCAATCCCAGCATTCAGGTCAGCATCAAGTCCCCTGCTAACATGGATTGCAGCTATGAGCTAATAACCGAAGAAGCCAGACACAAGGCTATCGAGGAAGCTTTCCTCACACCGGAGTCCAATCACTTCATCAGCACCCCAGAGGTGAAGGAGATGGAGAGGAGACTGGTTCTCTGGCTCAAATCTGGCTACCCAGTGCATCTGATTGGCCCTACCGGCTGCGGCAAGACTAGCTTGGCCGTGCATGTGGCCCAGGTTTTGGGCAGACCTGTGGTCTGGATTAACGGAGACGAGTCCGTAACCACTTCGGATCTGATAGGTGGCTATTCTCAAATGCAGAGTGAAAGCGTTCGAGATAATTATGTTCACAATGTATTCAAGACCAAAGACACTATGAAGATCGAATGGGTGGACAATCCTCTTTCTCTGGCATGCAAATATGGCTACACCCTCATATACAACGAATTCTCCAGAACAAAGCCAGCATCAAATAATGTTCTCCTGTCCGTATTTGAGGAAGGAATCCTGGAACTTCCAACGAAATTCGGAGAGGACAGATACATAAAGGTCCATCCAGATTTCAAGGCAATTCTCACCAGCAACTCAATTGAATACGCCGGGATTCACAGGCCACAAGACGCGCTCCTCGATCGTATGGTAGGAATATATGCAGACTACTATGGTTACGAGACTGAAGTCAAGATCGTGATGGAACACACTGGAATCCCCAAGGAAAAGGCTGAAAGAATCGTGAGTGTAGTCAGATCAATAAGAGACAAGCTGCCGGATGGGCAGAAACCTGGCACAAGAGCTTGCATAATGATTGCCAAAGGATGGCAGACCTCAGCTATCGGAGATGATCTGGCAATAGACTTTAGCCAAATGTGCATAGACGTCCTAGCAAGCAAGACCAGTTCACCCAGGGACATGGAGGAGAAGAAAAAACTGGTTATGGAGTCTGCGGAATTTTCTGCATAGGATCTATATGCAATCAATTACTGCGGTAGTCGAAGAGGCCGAAATACATAAGATAAGCGACATATTTAACAAGAAGCCACCTGGGCTCGGCTTCAACGAAACCGATGCGCTGGTCATCAAGGCCAGGATGCCGGATGGAAGGCAGATAGGAGCCACTTTTTATTTTTCGCTCAAACCGGATGGAACATTTGAGGAAGAAGCCTTGGGCAGAGATGCTGTTAAAGCCAGGAGACATAAGCTAGCGGCATTTCTCCGTTACTACGGATTAGCCAAAGAAATGGATAAATATAAATTGAAAGAGGGCATTAAAGAGCTAAAGGGAAGGATGGTGGAAGTAATTCCCATTAATGGTGAGCTCACTATCCGCGTTTCACAGGAGATCTCGCATGACCGGTAAGCCCAAAATCAATGAAATCCTTGGCAAAGTCAACCAAGCTGCAGAGACCATGTTGAGCAAGAAGCTCGACAGCGTAGTAAGCCTCAACAAGGAAGAAGAAAGCTGGATCGCAGAGGTAGAAGTGTTGGAGAGGAAATCCGTTCCCGATACCCAGGACATCATGGGAAGATACGAGATGAAGTTTGACCTGGATGGTGAGCTTCTCGGCTACAAGAGAATTATGCTGCGCAGAAGATCGGACATGGAGATCCTCCAAGAAGAGGTGTAGCCCCTTGGCAAGGAGGATTCTTAGGGCTGAGAAAAAGAACCCCGAATCTCTTGGGAAATATGTTTACTGTGTCATTCCTTACCTCAAAGAGAGGGAGAGCTTCGGCAAACTCGGCTTTAATGATGAAGAGGTCTATACCCTAGACTACAGAGATATGGCCCCTGTCGTCAGCGATGTGACCTACAGAGATTATGCTGTGGATGAACAGGAAGTGGAGGTCCACCGGAAGGTAGTGGAACAGGTGATGCAAGAGCATAGCGTAATCCCCGTGGCCTATGGCATGGCGTTTAAGAGCAAAAAGCTGCTGCAGATTGCCATGAGCGCCGGATACCAGGCTATGCAAAAGGCAGAGCAGGTTGTGGACGGCAAGGTTGAGCTGGGTATCAAGGTCTTCCTTCCCAAGGATCAAGAGAACATGAACAGCACAACGCGTGAGGAGGTCAGCTCCGATTTTCTGCAATGCCTCAAGGCGGTCTCTGCGGACTACAAGAATCTGAAGCTCTTTTCAGATCGATTGGTCATGAACAACGCATTCTTGGTAAACCGGAAAAGTATTGACAACTTCTCGGATCAGGTTGGGCTCCTGAAGGATAAATACAACAACCTGATGGTGCAGTACTCCGGTCCCTGGCCAGCCTACAACTTTGTTGATATCCATATTCTGGGTGGAAAAAGAAGGGGTTTTCGTTAGATGTTCTTCATTGATGACCTTCTGCTGCGCTCCCTGGGGATATCCCTGCCAGGGCTTGACATGATCTGGACGCTGGAGCAGATCCATAAGTTCGCCCTTAAAGGATATTACAATCCAGATAAGATCAAGAATCAAATCAAAGAGACTCGGCTGCTCTACGAGTTCGGTGAGATTGATCGCCAGGAATACGAGCAAAAGAATTCGGAACTGATGCATAAGCTGGACCTGGCTCAGAAGGTTATGGAGATGGATATCGGCTCAAAGATGGACATCCTGGGATGACCATGGCAAAAAAAAATGAAAACGAGGATGATCGTCAGCTTGAAATGCCGGAAAGGCTGCGCCGCATCTTGATAGAGATGGAGGAGAACGATGAGAGGGTTCGCCCGTTTTCGGGGTCCATCGCATATTCTGGGATCATTCGAGCTGAATATCGCATCAGATTGCAGATGGGATTTGGTGACAAAAATCGCAGCATGAATCCAAAGGAGATATGAAATTATGCCCATTCTAAGCCAAAGAATCCTGGACAACAGAAGGCGGCAGCATGCCGTGGTGACTGCTCACAAGAGGAAGATCAGAGATGAGATTCGCCCTTCGCTTATGCAGACCAAAAGAAACTGGTACGAGGCCTCCAACCGAAGCAATCAGATGATCAAAGAGAGATGGCATACTCAAAAGGCAAAGGTAAGTGCTGCACAGCGCAAGCAGAAGCTGCTGCACAAAGCCAAGATACTGGCACACAGAAGAAGGATCCGGGCAGAGATGGCCAACCGAAGGTAAACGGAGATTATTATGAATTCTTTGGCGCCAACAAGAAGCCAGAATCTTGCCGATGTTGTGGAGAGGATCCTTGACAAGGGACTGGTGATCAATGCTGATATAGCTGTATCTGTAGCAGGCACAGAGCTTCTTGGCATCAAGATCAGGGCTGTCTTGGCCTCGTTTGAGACCGCAGCTAAATACGGCCTGGAGCTTCCCGCTGGCACCAATCTCAACGCGCCAGGCTGGAAGAACTTGGATCGCTCCAAAGCCTGCTGCCCGGAGTGCGGCAACCGCAGGGACGAGGAGAGCCTCATGCATGAGGGCTGTCCCATCTGCGGCTGGTCAAACCCTAATAGCCTGCCTTTGATCCGGCCCGAGCCGGAAAAGTATGAATGAATTTGATGGAGGGATGGCATTATGGCCGAGGACACAAAGGACGCAGAAAAGAAAGAGAAAAATGATGATGAGAGAATTGCAGCTTTAGAAAAGAAGATCGCAGAACTTGAGAGCGCTGCAAAGGCTAGGAAGACCAGTCGGCCTGAGACAAACGTGGAGAGCAACATTCACGTTGAGGGACTGGTGGAAAGCGTAGTGGGCCAGTTCATTCCAGGACTCGGAGGAATTATCAAGGCACTGGAGGCATCCAGCCCGGAATTTAGAAAGAAGATTGCAGACACTGATGCCGAGATCAAGCACAGAATCGATGTTGGCTGGTCAAGCAAGCCGGTGGTTGATTATCATGTCTCTACACATCCGATCAGACGTGGGTCGGGCAGGGTGACACCACAGGTGGATAGCGTTCGTATGCCGGCTCAAGGTCCCGTTCGAGAACCCATTGTCGATGTGTTGGAAGGAAAAGATGGCATTACCGTCATAGCTGAGCTTCCCGGAGTCTCGGAAGAGGAACTGAAGATCAACCTCGAAGGGTCCGAGCTGCATATATCGGCAGGAAACTTCAGCAAAAAAATAGATCTACCTCATCCAGTCAAGGATATCAGGGAGAAGAGCTACAAGAACGGAATACTTCAGATCAAGTTGAATTGAATTTGGAAGGCAAATGGCCATAAATCTGGATGAAAAAAACCTGAAGAACGGCCTTCTAGGGTTGGTAGTGGCACTTGTCGAGATCATCCAGGAGCTTTTAGAGCGCCAGGCTTTAAGGAGAATTGAGGGAGGAAGCCTCTCGGATGCCGAGGTGGAGAGGCTGGGACAGTCTCTATGCGAGCTGACCGAGTCTCTGGAAAAAATCAAAAAGGATAACGATATACAAGATGCTGTGCTCTCGGTTCGAGACGGCCTGGACGAAGCAGCTGACGAGCTTTTGGAGAAGTTCATAAACCCGGAGACATGGCTGGATAATGGAGAGAAGGAGCATTAGAGAATGGCAGAAGAGGCCAGATATTTGTACTCCGTAGCCAAGACCGCGATTGAAGTGAATCTGGGCGAGATTGGAATTGAGAAAAAAGAGGTCTTCACAATACCTTACAAGGATATTGCAGCAGTGGTCCACTCCAGTCTTGCCGAGCCTTACGACACTAAAGACCGGACACGCGCAGAGGAATGGATCCTGGAGCATAGCTATGTGATAGACCAGGCCATGAAGAGGTTCGAATCTGTATTGCCCTTCTCATTTGATGTTATATTGAAAGGTGACAACTCTGCGATTGCCGGATGGCTGGAAAAGAATTATCTTGTGCTGCATAAAAATATCGAAAAGGTAGAGGGGAAGGCGGAATATGGTATTCAGATATATTATAATTACAATGATTTGGCTGGAAAAATCTTGGAAGATGACCCTGAGCTGAAGGGCATGAAGAGCCGCATAGAAAAAGAGAGCAAAGGAATGGGCTATCTGCTGCAAAAAAAATTGGATGCAAGGCTCAAGAGCTTAGCATCCCAAAAAGCCGCTGAGCTGACCAACCAGACTTTGGGAAAGATCAAAACTCTGGCAGCCGAGCTGAAGATGGATGACAAAAAAAGAAAGGCTGATGGCTACAAAGGCATGACGCTCTTGGTCTCTTACATCTGTCTCGTTGCAGATGAGAATGTTCTGCAACTGGGGGAGACGCTTGACGAGATCAACCGCCAGGAGGGATTTCGAGTTCGGTTTACAGGCCCCTGGGCCCCATTCAGCTTTGTCGACTACCGGGAGCTGTCGTGATTGACTGGAAGCAAGATCTGCCATTGCAGGCTTAGGAGGATTGGGCCATGAATCCGGAAAGAGATAGCAGTCTTGTGGAAATTTTAGATCGACTTCTCGATAAAGGAGCGATCATCAATGCGGATCTGATCATAACCGTAGCAGGAATCCCGCTCATCGGCCTGAACCTCCGAGCTGCGCTGGCCAGCATGGAGACCATGCTGGAATACGGAATCATGGAAGACTGGGACAAGAGCAGTCGAGAACTGTACGCGAGCCAGGAGACGCACCTGCCTCTAATTCCAGGCGAGCAGGTCCTCTACAAGGCCTTCGGATATATTTGGCAGGATGAGGGCATTGTTAAATCCTGGGTGCCCGGCATATGGAATGTAACCAACCAGAGGCTCATCCTTTGGGTCAAGACCCCTGGAAAGGCCATCTTTGAGACGCCTCTTCCTAGCCTTCGAGTATTCAGGGTTCCCACGTCTCATGAGACGAGACAGGAGCTGGAGCTGGTCTATCCAGATGGCAGAGCGCGCATATCGCTTTCAGAAAGAGATGAGTTCGAGGCAGCTCTCGCCAGGGCTACGACAGAGACGGAGGTCATCTCAGTCTGAGATTTGGATCTTTCAGTCCAGGCATTTGACATCAATATCGCTGGCAATTTTTGGCAGCACATTATGCGAGGCCCCGATGAATAATAGCCCAGTCTCGCCGTCCTTTAGAGATGCATCAATGGCATGCGCTATGAATTGGTCCCTCTGTACCAAGAGGCTATCCTTGGCTCTGTTGTACTGCTCCTCTGCAGCCCGCCTTTCAGAGTCCGTCTTGGCCTCCAGGAGGGCTTTGATAAATCCATACTCCCGTCTGAGAAGATCGACGCTTTCGGTAGCCTCAATCCTGGCCCCACTGTCCATGAGCTTTTGCACTATCTGATAGTTTCTGCTGCCTTTTGCAGCTGTCTCCCGTACAATCCGCTCTCCGATCTCTCCAGCGCAGGGCAGACCGTCCTGGTAGATATGCAGCTTCGCATTGTCCAGGCCGAGTCCCTCCACCTCTGTCTCCAGCTCCTGCCAGAATTTCTCAATTTTCTTCTGGTTCTCCTGCCAGCGAGCTTCGCCCAGGGCCGATTTGCCCGCTTTTTCCAGGCCCGCGCTTGCTGATCCCATGTCGGAAGGCGCATGCACTATTCTGATTACAATGAGCTTTCTCATCCCATTCCCGATCCTTGTTCATGTCTCTCGTTTCTGTACATAGTTTCCTGCTCTTTAAATACCGCTTCTGATGCTCTTCTCTCCCCTTTGCCCAAACCACATCCGCATCTCATAAACCCCCTCCTCACCTCTCTTCTCAGTGTCAAATCCCATCTTCTCAAAAAGCCGGACCATTGACCGATTCGCTACAAGCACCTCTCCTGTAAATCCGAGCAGGCCCTGCCTTCTCGCCAGGTAAATCAAATAATAGAGAATCTCTTTGCCCACGCCCCTGCCCTGAAATTGGTCCTTTACCACCAGGGCAACCTCTGCCGAGTGCATGTCCGAGTTCAGCTCATACTGGCCGAGGCCAATAATTGTCTCCTTTTCCTTCTCGATAATGGTAGCTAGGATCTCCATCTTCCGACTGTAGTCCACAGCTACGAAGTCCTGCAGCCTCTTGTGAGGCATATCCTTCCTGGCAGAGAAGAAACGCTTGTAGAGGCTATCCTCAGACAGATCGTAAAAGAAGTCCTTTAAAAGCGACTCGTCTGTGATCTTGGCAGGCCGCAATAGCAGATTAAGTCCTTTGCTGGTTGTCCTGTAGATCTCCAGCTCCTCTGGGTACATGCCCTTCTCTCCAGGAATGAAGACCTGATCCTTATAGATGATAGCTCTCTTTTTGGCGGACTCCATCAGCCAGGGCCGGAACTTTGGATGGGCGATGGAGATGAGGTCCATAGCCCTCTCCCTGATGTTCTTGCCGTGCAGATAAGCGATTCCATACTCAGTTACCACATAGCGAACATCGCCCCGGTTCATAGTGACTCCTGCTCCCTCCTGGAGCACTGGAACTATGCGGGAGACGCTCTCGTTCAAGGCTGTGGAGGGTAAAGCCAGGATGGTCTTTCCTCCAGGCGCCAGCACAGCTCCTCGCATGAAATCTGCCTGGCCGCCGATGCCGCTGTAGAACGTCCCTCCGAGAGACTCAGCCGTGGCCTGGCCTGTCAAATCCATTTCCATAGCGCTGTTGATGGCAGTCATCAGCCGGTGCCTTGAGATGATAAGAGGATGGTTTGTATAGTCGATTCTCTTGAATTCCACAGCAGGATTCTCGTCCAGAAAATCGTAGGTGTCAACGCTCCCCATGCAGAAGGAGGCCACGGTCTTGCCTGGGTTATGGGTCTTCTTCTTATTGGTGACAACTCCCTTTTTCATCAGATCGACGATGCCGTCGCTGAGAAGTTCAGTATGAACTCCCAGATCCTTTTTTTCCACCAGATTCGGGACAACTGCATCAGGAATCAGGCCATAGCCAACCTGAATGGTCGAGCTATCCTCGATGATGCTGGCTACATACCGTCCAATCCTCTGGACTATGTCGTTAGGAGCCTTGACGGAGTACTCCAAAAGCGGCTCGTCATGGGGCAGAATGTAATTTATGTCCTTTATATTTATGAAGCCGTCACCGTGGGTGCGGGGCATGTTCATGTTAACCTGGGCCACCACCAGATCTGCCATCTCCACAGCTGACTCGACCACATCCACGCTGATTCCCAGGCTCAGGTAGCCGTGTTTATCAGGCAGAGAGGTCTGAATCAGGGCTACGTCTACAGGTATCAGCTCGGAGCGGAAGAGGTCTGGGACTGAAGAGAGAAAGACCGGAGTGTAGTCAGCTCCTCCCCGGTTGACGGAATTCCTGGTGCTATCGCCTACAAAAAACGAGTCGAGCCTGAAGTTCTCCTGAAGCTTCTCGTCAGTGTAAGGAGCAACACCAAGAGTCCAGACATGGATCAGCTCGGCATCGAAGAACGCTTTCGGGTGGCTCTTGACGTAGTTTACCAGGGCGGCCACGAGGTACTGGGGCTCGCCGCAGCCCGTTCCGATAAAGATTCTATCACCCGCATGGATATGGGAGAATATGCTCTCCTCCGATGCGAACTTCTCAGGATAGATCTTCTTGAACTCTTCGAGCAGACGAGTGTCTTTCATCTTCACCTAACTCTCCGTTGAAATCCAGAACCGATTGGGTTTTGGTGAGCTTTGATGAGTAATCAGCCTGACGCTCTGAAAAGATTTTTTATATGGGCAAAAGAGGAAAGGACCAGGAAAAGCGAAGCGATGAACCGAAGCGATTGGAAGGACGGAAATGGCAGATATTCTGATTTACGGCGCGGGAGCCATTGGCTCATTCATGGGGTACATCCTGGGAGAGATCTCCGAGAAGGATGACGGACAGATTGAGAACGTGGCGCTTCTTGGAAGAGTTGATCACATGAAGGCTATCAAAGAGCACGGCCTGCAGATCGATTCGATAGATCTTGCCGAAGGAAAAAAGACCCTGAAATTCGGGCACTGCTTTGCCAGCCTGGAGGATCTCTTGAATTGCGATTTTCATCCTGAGATCGTAGTAGTATGCGTCAAGACCCACTCCCTCCCTGCCGCCTGCAGAGAGTTGAAGCAGTCAGGCCTGCTGGAAAAAAAGCTGAAGGGCGCCAGATTCATTCTGCTCATGAACGGCATGGGTAACAGTGAGGTCTTCATGCAGCTTGATCTGCCAAAGTCCAGTGTGCTTGAGGGCATCACATCAATGGGAGTCCGGTTTGCAGAAGAAGGCAGAGTTGAGCTGAAGGGAATGGGAAAGACCATCTTTGAACACAGAACGAGTGATGCTGAGCGGAATTTCCTGGAGCAAAGGTTTTCCGAGAAGGGCTTTGAGATAGAATTCGCGAAAAATTTCAGGGAGCATCAATACAACAAGCTCTTTGTCAATGCTGTAATCAACCCCATCACAGCTTTGACCCGCCAGAAGAATTCCATAGTCCTCTCGCCGGCCCTGAAAAGCACAGTACAGGGCGTGGTAGCCGAGGCAGTGAATGTGGCCGCCGCCGAGGGCATAGTGAGGACAGAGAAAGAGGTAACGGACTTGGTCTATTCTGTCGCCGTTAAGACCTCGGCCAATACATCCAGCATGCTCCAGGATGTCCTTAAGGGAAGGAAGACGGAGATCGAGGCTATAAACGGCTACATCATTCGCAGGGCCTTGGAGAATGGCATCGAGGTTCCTGTGAACGAGGCACTTTACGGACTGGTGAAATCGGCCACGGAAAATCCTTGAGCGGAATGAGATATTGTCAATGGCAATCTCAAATTCCTCAATAGCGGCAAAGTAAAATTCCTCACCTGCAAATTCCTGAGGTCGATACCTAGGAGTCGTGCAGATGTTAACGAGGAAGGAGTTCCACATGTTGAGAGGTTTGTTCGACGAAGGTTTAATGCTTTTATAAGATCAGAACCTCCTCGACAGACCTTCTGGGAGTATGTTTGGCCGGTTCTGCATAACCCATGCGTATGAGGATCTGTGGATATTTCGCATTCAGTATACGGCCCATCTCCTGCCTCAATTCAGGGATTGCTGTTGGCTGACTGAAGAGGTCAAACCTGACATCCAACTGCGTTGCCGTCAGAAATAGAGTCTCAAATAGCACCCCTGCCTTGATCCAGGTCAATTTGTCTTCGCTTTCTGTAGATAGCACAGCTACTGCAGGCGAAGATTTCATATAAGCGGTTTCAATCCTGGCCCGGGAAGAAGACATATCAAAGGCTCCAAAAATAAATGACCCGAAGAACGACTCAAAATCCGAATAGCCAAAGGAATAGCCAGGCAGCCCGTCCTTGGCGTCAGAGGTGTTTGCCCTTACCCAGGATGCCAGCTCTTTTCGGAAGGCTTTATTTCCCAGTTGGATCTTATGTGCCCTTGCCAGAAGATCTGCCATCTCGGCCTTGCCTTCATCGCTTGTTATGATATCAAGCTTGAATCCATCTTTATCGACGCAATCCTTTAGCTTTTGAAGCTTTTCGTCATCGATAGCTCTCTTCTCAAAGC
>CAZFFD010000063.1:0-14031 GCA_964518035.1 uncultured Methanotrichaceae archaeon
TGTCAACCAGCCGAATGTGACACACCATTATCGTAGTCGCAAGCCGCGTCCTTTATGGCGCGGTAGTTGACGAGGAAAAGTGCCACACAGAGATTGAAAGCCTTTGCGGTTCAAGTCCATTTTATATACTATTACCGCAACGAGTTAACATCCCAATAAGAGGGTACTGCTTCATGTCGTTTACATCTAAAATCAACTTTGATTGCATATGGAACTTCCATGAGGTCTACGACATAAGCGCGCCCTTAAACAGAGCGCCAGATTACCCAGGTGACAGAAAATTCCTTCAAGACTGGATGGCCGGATTCGATGATGAAGAGGGCTACAGTCTTTCTGCTATTTCATTCAGTTCCCATGCAGGCACTCATCTGGATTTTCCAGCTCACTTGAAAAAGGGCGGCAAGAGCCAGGGCAGCTATTCTCCTGATCGTTTTTTCATCCCTGCAGAGGTCGTATCCGTGCAAGGAGATGGTCCGGTCCTGCCAGCCAGCCTGCCGGACGGTCGGAACAGGTTGGGTGAGGCTCTCCTCATTAGGACGTTCAATTCTCAAAAGAGGCTCATGCATCAGCCAGCCTTCTCAAAAGATTATGTCAGCCTCTCTCTGCAGGCCGCTTGCCTCTGTGTCGCCCAGGGTCTCGGACTGGTGGGAATCGACTACATCTCTGTAGATCGGTTTGAAGACGACTCACTGCCAGTTCATCGCATGTTTCTCGATAACGATGTGATCATCCTGGAAGGCCTGGACCTTGAGTCAGTTCCCGCCGGCAGATATCAACTCATTTGCCTTCCCCTGAAAATTGAAGATGCAGAAGCCTCTCCCGTCCGGGCTGTCCTGGTGAGGTGATGATACGGATCTAGTGCATTTGTATCGATCCGCTCTGAATGCCCTGGACCAGGCAGTCTGCCTCTGTGATGATACGGGCCAAGTCTTATTCATGAATTTTGCTGCCAGGAGGCTCACTGGACTGCAGGATGACTGCATTCAGATCGATTTGAGCGAGAGCTTCGGGACGATGGAGATCGGATCAAGGACCATCAAATATACCCTGTCCTCTCTGAAGGACGAAGATCTGCCAGATGTCTATTTAGCCGTCTTAGAGAGCCCGCAAGAGGAGATAGATCCGATTGATACTCGCAAAGGAGACCGAATTTTAGCAGGTGAAGCGTTGGCTTCTAACCAGCTCTCGATAACTGAGGAGATTGACCTTGCCTTCAGCCAGGCTCTGGAGATTTTGGGATGCTCATCCAATGTCGATCGGGTCTACATATTCAAGAACTATGATACAGAAAACGGCCAACATCGCTGTAAATTGAGCCACGACTGGGCAAAAGAGGGCTTGAAGATCGAAAAAGGTCCGATTCCTCCTCTGGACATATCCTACAGCGATCCTGTTCCCTGGTATGATCCTCTCAGCAAAGGCATGCCAATCAAGGGACTGGCACGAGATCAGCCCGAGAAGGCGAGAATGCTTCTGGAAAGTCTTGGCGTACTCTCTTTTCTCATCGTTCCTATCTTTACAAAAGAGGGTTTCTGGGGCTTCATCGGCTTTGACGATCGAAGAACTGAACGGATCTGGACATGGAGCGAGGTCTCGGTTCTCATGACCATTGCAGGCGCCATAGGCGGATCAATAGACCGATGGCAGGCCCAGGCAGCCTTGAGAGAGAGCGAGGAGAAGTACCGGGAGCTGGTCGAGAGCTCGAGCAGCATCATCATCCGGGTCGATACCCGAGGATGCATTCGGTTCATCAACAGATTCGGCCTGCGGTTCTTCGGCTATTCCCAAGAGGAGATTCTAGGGCGCAATGTGACAGAGACCATCCTGCCTGATGATGATACGACATCCTGCGACCTGGAGAAGATAATTGAAATCTTTAAACGGGACCCTGATAGCTATTCGACCAACGTAATGAAGAACATTAGGGCCAACGGTGAAATCGTCTGGATCGCCTGGACCCATCGGCCGGTCCAAAACAATCAGGGGGACATTATCGAGGTCCTTTGCATCGGTAACGATCTGACTGAGAACAAGAGGGCGCAGCGGCAGGTTACATTCCAGGCCTCCCTCCTGGACCAGGTCCGGAACGGGATTATTGCTACGGATCTGGATGGCAAGATAATCTACTGGAACAGGTTCTCCGAAGTGCTCTACCAGTGGACTGCAGAGGAGGTGTTGGGCAAGAGCATAGCTGAGACGGTTGTGCCTGATGAAAAATACAGCCTCATCGAAATTGTGATAGAGGACATCATCCGCTATGGCTATCGAGAGATAGAACTGCCTGTGAAGAGAAAAGACGGCAGCCAGTTTATGGCCTTTTATGCGTTTAGCGTTCTCAAGGATCAGGATGGTCAGAGAATGGGCTTTGTTGGTGTCTCCGTTGACCTGACCGAGAGAAAAAAGGTTGAGCATGATCTGCTTCTGGCAAAAGAGCGTGCCGAATCTGCCACCAGGGCCAAATCGGAGTTCTTGGCCAATATGAGCCATGAGATTCGTACGCCCATGAATGCAGTAATCGGGCTGACCGGCCTTCTGCTTAACACAAATATCGACCCTGAACAGAGAGACTACATCGAGACCATTCGCACAAGCGGAGACTCACTTTTAGCTGTGATCAGCGATATCCTGGACTTCTCCAAGATCGAGGGCGGGATGCTCGATATCGATCGTGAGACATTTGATCTCAGCAATTGCCTGGAAGCGTCCTTGAATCTGGTATTGCAGGCAGCAGCGAGGAAGGGTTTGCATCTGTCTTTTGAGATAGGGAAAGAAGTGCCGCGCCAGATCCTGGGTGACCCAATCCGCCTCAAGCAGATTCTGGTCAACCTGCTCGGCAATGCAGTAAAATTTACTGAAAAAGGTGAGATCTCTGTTCGCGTGTCTTCAAAACCATCCTCTAGCCTGAAAAACGGTGAGCATGAGATCATGTTTGCAGTCCGGGATACAGGTATCGGCATCAGCAAGGATCGCATGAGCCGCCTCTTTCAGTCATTCAGCCAGGTGGACGCATCTACCACCAGGAAGTACGGCGGCACTGGTCTCGGCCTTGTCATAAGCAAGAATCTGGCCGAGCTGATGGGCGGGCGAATCTGGGCCGAGAGCGAGCCTGCAAAGGGATCGACCTTCTATTTCACCATTCTGGCCAAGGCATCTTCAATCTCCTTGCCAGCGAAATGGACCGAGACGGCCCGAAAGGAAGCTTTTAGAGAGGGCCACAAACTGGATAGGCCTCTGAAGATACTGCTGGCGGAGGATAACATCATCAACCAGAAGGTGGCCATGAAGATGCTTGAGCGCCTGGGTTACCAGGCGGATATTGCAGCCAACGGAGAAGAGGTCCTGAAAGCACTGAAAGATCGCCCCTACGACATTGTCCTGATGGACGTGCAGATGCCGGAGATGGATGGTCTCGAAGCCACTAGGCGCATTCGTTCTGCTTCTGGCTGTCAGCCCTACATCATAGCCATGACGGCCCATGCCATGAAAGGAGACCGAGAGGTCTGTCTGGAGGCTGGCATGAATGATTACGTCTCAAAGCCTGTCCGAATGGAGGAGCTTCAGGCTGCAATCGAGCACAGCCTGCCAGGTGATTGATATCTAATTTATGCTTGCCAGCTGCGGGAAATGGCATGCAACCTGATGGTCGTTTCCGACATTGACCATTGCAGGAGCTTCAGTTTCACAAATCTTATCTTTGAAGTTGCACCTGGTGTGAAATCTGCAGCCCGTCGGCAATTCCATGTGATTTGGCATCTCCTCCTTCAAAATGATTCTTTTCCTTTTGGCAAGAGGATCTGCTAGGGGTATTGCAGATAGGAGCGCCTTTGTGTAGGGATGCCGAGCGTTCTTGAAGATGTCTGCTGTGGACCCAATCTCAACCAGCTTTCCCAAGTACATTACTCCCATTCGTTGGGTCATATTGCGAATGATATTGAGGTCATGGGATATGAACAGACATGAAAAACCGAACTCTTTCTGGGCATCTTTCAGTAAAGATAGGATTTGGGCCTGAACACTCACATCGAGAGATGACGTTGGCTCATCTGCTATGATCAACTTGGGTGCTAGAGCAAGAACTCTCGCCAGCATTGCGCGCTGGCTTTGTCCACCGCTCAACTCGTGTGGATAGCGGTTGATGTGTTCCGGATTCAACCCTACCTTATCTATAAGCTCCCTGACCTTGCCATCTCGCCCTTCTTTTGAAACGATATCATACAGCTTTAATGGCTCAGCGATGCTATCTCCAATCCGCATCCTCGGATGAAGGGACGACTCAGGGTCCTGAAAAATGATCTGCAATTGTGGTCTGATCTTTCGCAATGCCTTCTTATCCAGCTTCAAAAGGTCGATGCCGTTGAAGATGACCTGTCCGTCTGTGGGTTCGATCAGCCTCAATATCAGCCTTCCGACCGTCGTCTTGCCGCACCCGGACTCTCCCACGAGTCCGAATGTCTCATGATCATTGATGCAAAAGTCCATGCCATCCACAGCTTTTACTGACCTTTTATTGATAAAACCTGTTGTGAATGTCTTTTTGAGACCCGTTATTTTAAGCATAGAGGTGGCACCTCGCAAACTGGCCGTCCTTTACCTTTTTTAGCTCTGGATGTATGTCTTTGCATTTTTCCGTTGATTGATCGCATCGAGCAAAGAACCTGCATCCACGAGGCGGATTTATGAGTGACAGGCTGGTTCCCCGAATGGGCTTCATGCTCCTGGAGGGAAGTGACTCCAGAAATCCTACTGAGTAGGGATGAGCAGGCTTTTGAAAAAACTCCTCTGTATCAGCATACTCCAAGATCTCGCCTGAGTACATAACTGCAATCTTATCACATAGCTCTGCTGCAAGCGAAAGGTCGTGAGTGATCAATAGCATAGACGCCCCTGAAGTCTCTATCAGCTCTTTCATGAGATCTACGACTTGGGCTTGAATCGTAGGGTCTAGGCCTCTTGTCGGCTCGTCAGCTATAATTAAAGACGGCCTGCAGGCGAGGCCCATCGCGATCATCACCCTCTGTCTCATTCCGCCGCTAAACTCGTGGGGGTATTCTTTAGCCCTTTCTGAAGGCAACGGTATCCCAACGAGATTGAGCATCTTCACAGCTTCGTCAAGAGCCTGAGACTTTCTTGCCTTCTGGTGCAGCATAAATGGCTCGCATATCTGGAAGCCAACTGAAAGCACCGGATTTAAAGAGTTCAAAGGATTTTGAAATATGTGAGCGATCTCTTTTCCGCGAATGGCTTGAAGATCTGCCTCGTTCAGCTTTAAAAGGTCTTTTCCTTTATATACGATCTTGCCATTTATCTTAGTGTTCTCCGAAAGAAGCTTGAGAATGGAGAGAGCAAGCACGGTCTTGCCGCACCCAGACTCTCCCACAAGACCCAGCGTCTCACTCCTGTCGATCTCCAGGTCTACATCGTCAACTGCTTTCACGAGGCCGTCCTCAGTTACGAAGTGGCTTTCCAGATGCTCAATGGATAGAAGGCTCATTTGATCACCATCTGCCTGGGATCAATAGCATCCCGGAGGCCATCCCCTATGAAGTTGAAAGCGAGAACCGCGATCATAATCATCAATCCTGGAAATACCGAAAGCCAGGGGCAGTCCCTCAGATACTCCTTGCCATCATTTAGCATCGTTCCCCATTCTGGTGTGGGTGGCTGTGCACCCATGCCAAGATAGCCGAGAGCTGCAATTGTCAGTATAACCGAACCGAGGTTGAGAGTTATGAGCACTATGATTGGCGGAAGACAATTTGGCAGAATGTATCGCAGACAAATATAGGAATCTGTGCATCCAATGGCTCTTGCACCTTCTACATACTCCTTTTCCCTGATGGAGAGTGTAGATGCTCTGGCAACTCTGGCATAGTAAAGCCATCCTACAAGCGAGACCGCCAAAACGGTGTTGAATATCCCTGGACCTAGAGCACCGACAACAACCAATGCAAGTATGATGCTCGGAAAAGCCAGCAGAACGTCTATCAGACGCATCAGAATCTCATCGATAATGCCACGATAAAATCCTGAGATTACTCCAACCAAAACGCCGAACGTTGCCGTAAAGGCTACTACCATTATGCTGAGCTCGAAAGTTGTGCGCGTCCCATAAATCACTCTGGTAAGCACGTCTCTTCCCAGTTGATCCGTGCCCATGAGATGCTCTGAGGATGGTGGCATGAGCTTTTCTTTCAAAGCGATCGTATCCGCGCTGTATGGTGAGACGAAGTCTGCAAATATGGCCGCCAAGGACAGAATCATGATGATGATCAGGCCGACAACTGATGCCTTGTTTTTTATAAATTCATTGATATTTCGTGATCTAGGCAAACTGGCTGCCCCCTATCCTTGGATCAACCATCGGGTAAATAGAATCGACAATGAAGTTCAACAACATATACATGAGTGTTATGAAAAGGACGCACCCTTGAATTACCGGGACGTCTCTTGCCGAAATGGAATCTATCAGCAGTCTTCCGATTCCTGGCCAAGCAAATATTGTCTCGATAATAACGGTTCCGCCAAGCAAATGCCCAAATTCAAGACCGATCATGGTGATGATGGGAATCAATGCATTTTTCAGAGAATGTGTAATCAGTATGTCCCTGTTTGCCAGTCCCTTTCCCTTTGCCGTTCTGATGTAATCCTGCCTCATTACCTCCAGCAGACTTGACCTGGTTAGCCTCATGAGTACAGCGGCGCTGGCTGTGCCAAGTGTGATTGCAGGGAGAATTAGGTGGCTAACTCCACCATAGCCGATAACTGGAGTTATATCAAGTGCAATGGAAAATGTTAATATAAGCATCAAAGCAAGCCAGAAATTTGGAATTGATATCCCAAATATGGCACCTGTGCTGCATATATAATCCAAGATGGAATTTTGCCTGATGGCAGCTAACAAACCGAGAGGAATTCCGATCAGCAATGATATTAGTACGCTGACAGATGCAAGAGTAAACGTAGCTGGCAGGCGCAGTGTTATTTCTTCAAGGACTGGCCTATTGCTTTTGTAGGACCTTCCCAAGTCGCCATGAAGGACGCCTGTTACCCAATCGCTATACTGTGAGAGCAGAGACTGATCAAGATCGAATTTTTGCGTGATCAGTTGTATTTCCTCATTTGAGGGACTGATCTCGATGTTACCAAGAAAGATATACCTGGCCATGACCTCGGCTCTTTCGCCCGGAAGCGAATGGAGCATAATAAATACCAGCGTCGTCGATGCGACCAATACAAGGCAGAATATGCATAGCCTCCTTAAAAGTTTGAGCAGCGTTGAATAAGCAAACAGCATTGAAGGACCTCGAAATAAAATATAAACCGGCATGTAGTTTTGCGAATGCCGGCTAGTTCGTTGACAAGTCTTTGACTTATTCCCTGTACATGCCTGTGCTCAAGCAGTAATCATGATGTGCAGGATTCGGGATATAGCCCAATACATCCTTTTTCATCACGACACATAGATAATGATACGCAATGGGCACCTGGGCACAATCATCGTCGTAGACGATCTTCTGAACTTGTTTGTAGAGGTCATATCGCTCATCCTGGTCGAATGTGCTTCTGGCTTTTAATAGAAGCTCATCAACCTCAGAGTTCTTATAGCCATAGTCATTTGTTGAGTCAGTGCTGAGGAATTGTTTTTCCAGATAGTAGCTTGGGTCCGGTATCATCATGCAGGTATCTCCGCCGCTTACCCAGATCATTCCCCATTCGCCGGAATGCTCTTTGATGACGGAATTATCGATAACCCTCGCCTCTGCTTCGATGCCAATCTCCTTCAGCTCCGATTGCACTGCCTGCTCTATCAGAGGCAATGCCGGGCGCTCCGGCCAGGTATACAGAGTGATCTTGAAGGACTTGCCGTCCTTGTCAACTATGCCGTCCCCGTCTGTGTCCTTCCAGCCAGCAATTTCCAGCAGCTCTTTTGCATTTTCTTTATCATAGGAATAGCCCTTGATGTCGTTATTCCTCCATTCAAGACCCGGAGTTAATGCATTTCCGTCTGAGGCAGCCCCCCTGCCCAGGAGAATATCGTCTACTATGCTCTTGCGGTCAATTGCATATGCAATCGCCTGTCTTACCATTACATCATCATATGGAGCTTTGGCGACACTGCCAAACTTCAGCTTGTAGCCCTGACATAGCTTGTGTATAGTGACGTTCAAATCAGCGTTAGCCTGAAGCCTCTCGGTGGAGCCCATTGGTGGTTCTGTTGTGAAGTCAAGCTCACCCTTTTCAATGGCCATTTCCCGGCTGTTTGCGTCGGTTATTCCGAACTTCACAGTCACTTCGTCCAGCAATGGAGCACCATTGCGATAATCTTCGTTCTTGGCAGTCACCAGTGTATCGGATGCCTGATCATAGCTTATAAACTTGAAGGGGCCTGTGCATATTGGCGTGGATATGCTGCCGTCGCTTTGTTCATTATTCTTATAAATGCCAGCCCTGCCATAAGCCATTCTCGCAGGCAACGAGGCATCAGGAGTATTCGTAGTAATATCAACTGTCAGGCCGTCTACCACATTAATCTCCTTGATATTGAGGCTGACAACCACGTCTGGATTCATTTCCATGCTTCTGTCTAAAGCATATTTGACATCGTCAGCAGTGAGCGTGGAGCCGTCGTGAAATTTCACATTATTGTTCAAATGGAAGCGCCAGGTATCATCACCAACAGTCTCCCACGAATCAGCAATGCATGGGACGATTTTAAAGTCGGGACTTATGGCCGTCAGCCCTTCCGCGACCAGGAAGTTGTTGAGGTTGTAGCTTTTTAGCGCAGGATCTATTCCATCCATCTTCCATGGTTCGCCAACAACAAGAGTCTGCTCTGCGCCATCGGCCAGAGCATTATTGCATCCGAAGAGAATTAAAGCGATAAAAAATGCCGCCAATGACATTTTAGCTCTTCTGGGGTCCAATCCTTTTCGAGACATTATATCACCAATTTCATACTAAATTATAAGTTATAGAGTATACCGTAATACTATCTATATAAATCTTCCTCAATTTACGCTCATATGCATGTATGAAGTTATGATTAATCGATGATCATCGACATTAGGTAGGTATAAAATGTACATGAGTCGATAATTGCACGTATCAAAATCAATGGCAGTGACTATGTCTCAAAAAAAGGATAATATTAATTCAAAAGCTAGGAAGCGCTTAAGGCAAAGTAAGCCAGCAGGGCTTCCAGTTGAATTCTCTCGTTCGCCCCTTCAGTCATCCGGAAATCGATCTCACCGATGCGATCGATAAGCCGCACTTTTTCTTTATCCGGGATGTCCAGGTCGAGCATTGCCCTGTGGATCTGAACCACCACGTCCTGGCCTGAGAGGCCCTTGGAGAGAAGCAGGTCATCGAGAAGTGCTCTGGCGCCCACGAAGTCGCCGGAAAGAGCGGTCTTTATGAAGTTTCGAATCTCCTCAGGCTTGGCAGTAGAGGTTATCTGGTAGATGGTCTCCTCATCAACCTGGTCGCCCAGAAGAGCTGCGGCCTGCAAGGAATTGATGGCCTTTCTCATGTCGCCCGCGGCCACGTATTCGATGGCGGACAGGCCGCCGTCCGAGACGATCAGCTTCTCTTCTGCGGCGATGAACTTGATGCGCTTGATGACCGCATTTGCAGATAGCGGCTTGAATCTGTAGACTGCACAACGGGATTGAATGGGCTCAATTATCTTGGATGAGTAATTGCAAGAAAGGACGAACCTGGTGGTGGCCGAGTAGCGCTCCATAGTTCGACGCAGCGCGCTTTGGGCGTCGTTTGTCAGGGCATCCGCTTCATCGAGAAATATGACCTTGAAATCGGCCTCGCCCAATGGCGCCATGCGGGCGAAGTCTTTGACCTTGTGGCGAATGATATCTATGCCCCGTTCATCGCTGGCGTTCAGCTCGATGAAGTTGTTTCTCCAGTTATCGCCGAAGATCTCCTTGACAATGGAGATGGATGCAGCCGTCTTGCCCACTCCTGGCGGCCCTGAGAACAGAAGATGCGGCAGGTTTCTCGTCTTGACATAAGACTTGAGACGGCGGATGATCTCATCCTGGCCCACAATGTCGTCCAGCCTATCGGGCCGGTACTTCTCGATCCAGATCTCCTCTTTGATAATCGACCCCTCAGTGAAATGCAACGTGTTATCATTATATCAATATTCCTGCAAAGAACAAAGGCTAAATATAGAGGTGCCACATGATGGCAATCGTTTTTTGGAGGAACTCTAAGTGATCTCAGAGGTGGCTGGACAGTACAATGCGCAAGAGCTGGAGAACCAGATAAGGTCGTTGTGGGAGAAGGAAGAGACCTACAGGAAGGTCAGGATGCAACGTGTAGGTGGCAAGAAGTTCTTTTTCGTGGACGGACCGCCCTACACAACAGGGCGCATTCATCTCGGCACCGCCTGGAACAAGGTGATCAAAGACTCGGTGCTGCGTTACAAGTCCATGAACAGCTTTGAGGTCAAGGACCGGGCCGGCTGGGATATGCATGGGCTGCCAATCGAGGTCAAGGTTGAGGAGTCCTTCGGCTTTAGAAACAAGAAGGATATCGAGACCTATGGCGTGGACAAGTTCATACAGAGGTGCAAGGAATTTGCGCTCCGCCAGAAGGACGATATGACTGCCCAGTTCAAGATCCTGGGAGCCTGGCTGGACTGGGACGACCCATACATGACCCTCAAGAACGAGTATCTGGAGGCTGCCTGGTGGACTCTCAAGAAGGCTCACGAGAATAATCTGCTCGAGAGGGGCCTCCGAGTGGTCAATTGGTGTCCCCGCTGCCAGACTGCCATCGCCGACTCCGAGGTTGAGTACTGGGATGAGACAGACTACTCAATCTACGTCAAGTTCCCTGTGATCGGCGAGGAGAACACATTCATCGTCATCTGGACCACCACTCCATGGACCATTCCTGCGAACGTCGCTGTGGCCGTGAATCCAACCTTCCAGTATTCGAAGGTTCGAGCCATCAAGGACGGACGAGCTGAGATCCTCATCATGGCCTCGGATCTGGTCGAGTCGGTGCTCAAGATCGGTCGCTACCAGGATTATGAGCTTCTCGGCGTATTATCTGCGCAGCAGATGCAGGAGCTGAAGTACAATCATCCTCTCGGTGACATGGTCCCGAGACAAAAGGAGATCGTTCATGGCGTTTATGCAGCAGACTTCGTGACAGCCGAGAACACCGGCTGCGTGCACATCGCACCTGGGCACGGCCTCGAAGACTACGAGCTCGGGCTCAATCATCATCTTGAGATCTTCTGCCCGGTCGGGGAGGACGGAAGATACACTGAAGAGGCCGGTGAGAAGTACAGGGGCGAATACGTCAAAGAGGCAGACGGAGTGGTAATAGCCGATCTGGAGGAGAAGGGGCGGCTGCTGGCATCAGGCAGGCTGGCTCACCGATACGGCCACTGCTGGCGATGCAAGACGCCCATCATCTTCATAGCCACCAGCCAGTGGTTCCTGCGGATTTCCGACCTTCGGGATAAGATGCTTGATGAGGTCGCCCGAGTGACATGGTATCCGGAGTGGGCCGGGTCCGCCCGGTTCTCTGACTGGATCAATAACGCCCGCGACTGGTGCATATCCCGGCAGAGGTACTGGGGAATTCCACTGCCGATCTGGACATGCCCTGACTGCAAGCACATGGAGGTAATCGGCACGTCTGCAGAGCTTGAGGCGAGAGCAGGCAGAAAGCTCGCAGACCTGCATAGGCCGGATGTCGATTCAGTGCTCCTGGACTGCCCATGCGGCGGAAAGATGAAACGCTCGCCGGACGTCTTTGATGTCTGGTTTGATAGCGCAGTGGCCTCCTGGGCTACTCTTCGTTTTCCCAGCCACGAGAAGGATTTCAATGAATGGTGGCCTGCGGATTTCATTACCGAGGGGCACGACCAGACCCGCGGATGGTTCTACTCTCAGCTCGGCGCGTCAATGGTCTCTTTCGGAAGAGCGCCCTACAAGAGCGTGCTTATGCACGGCTTTACCCTGGACGATCAGGGCCGGAAGATGTCCAAAAGCATAGGCAACATCGTCCAGCCTGAAGAGGTTGTCCAGAAGTTTGGTGCAGACATCCTGCGGTTCTACGTTTTGGGAGCCAATGCCCCCTGGGAGGACCTGCATTTCTCCTGGGATGCCGTCGAGAACACATCGAGGATGCTCAACATCTTCTGGAACACCTATCGCTTTGCCTTGCCTTACATGGTCCTGGACAAGTTCGATGCCAAGAAAGCAGACCTCTCGAAGTACGAGAAGAACCTGCGTCCTGAGGATCGCTGGATACTCTCTCGCGTCAACAGCCTGGTTGGTGATGTCACAGCAGAGATGGAAGGCTATCAGTTGCACAGAATCGTCCGGTCCATCTCGGACTTCATACTTGAGGACCTCTCTCGCTGGTACATCCAGTTGGTGCGGCCCCGCACCTGGATTGAGCTGGACGATCCCGATAAGCTTGCAGCCTACGCCACAATCTATGAGGTGATGGTAAAGCTCTGCAAGCTCATGGCTCCGTTCACGCCTTTCCTCTCCGAGGCCATTTATCAAAATCTTGTGAAGGGCCTTGATGCAGCCGCTATGCCGTCGGTTCACATGTGCGAGTGGCCCCGTGCAGACGAGGCGAGGATAGACAAGCGTCTCGAAGCGAGCATGGCACTTGTACGAGAGGTCTCAATGGCTGCATCCAATGCTCGACAGAAGGGAGGCCGGAAGCTTCGCTGGCCTGTCTCCGAGATCGTGATAGCTCCTGCCAAGGACACTGTGGACCTTGACAACCTTGACAGCGTGCTGCGTGGCCAGACGAACGCCAAAAAGATAACAATCCTATCTCCTGGCGAGAAGCCCAGGATGGACCTGGAGCTGTCTCCTGTCCATAAGAAGATCGGGCCGGTCTACAAGGGTGAGGCCCGGGCAGTAGTCCAGGCCATAGCCGCGGCTGATGCCTTCGAGGTCAAGAAGCAGCTCGATGGCGGTGAGGCGACGGTAACTCACGCTGGAAAGGATTATAGGATCACTGCAGAGATGGTGCAGATCAAGGAGCTGCCGCCAGAAAACCTGCCTGCAGCTGAGTTCTCCAGAGGCTACGTCTATGTGGACATCACCCTAAATCCAGAGCTTGAGTCTGAAGGGTACGCCCGCGAGATCATTCGCCGCATTCAGGACATGAGAAAGGAGCTGGATCTTCGGGTTGAGGATCAGATCCGGGCAATGGTCGATATCGAGAGCAAACCCATTCTCGACCTCGCCATCTTAAAGAAGGAGCACATAGCCGGAGAGGTTCGAGCTAAGGACTTCCAGTTGGGCCTGGGCCTGAAGTTGACAGGAAGGCTTGTCAAGGACTGGGATATCGAGGGAATCTGCGTTCGAATCGGCATTGATCAAATTTGATCGCCGGGGATTTATAAGATGAGTGCAGAAGACGTTGATATGGAAGCGCCAGTTCCCGTGAGGGTCAAAGGAGTGTTCATAGCAGAGTCGGAGGGAAACTCTCCGGCTCCAGTGGTTCTCCTGGAAGACGATCAAGCGAGGATTGTGCCCATTTTTGTGGGGCTGTCTGAAGCCATCTCCATTCATCATGCACTCTCCGGAGAGCTGTCGCCTCGGCCCATGACCCATGATCTTTTTGTCTCTGTCCTGGAGTTTCTCTCGGCCAGCATCACAAATGTGCTGATCGACGACCTGGATTCAGGCATCTACTATGCCCGTCTTACAATCAAGGGCGAGAACAAACAAAGCGAGATAGATGCCCGACCGAGCGATTGCCTGGCGCTCGCTTTAAGGAGCCGAGCGCCTATCGAGGTTCAGGAGAAGGTCGTGATGGAGTCAAGCATCAGCAAGAGCGATGTAGAGAAGCTGACTGCAATTGAGAATTATTTGCAGTAGCCGTTTCGCTATTCCTTTTTAGATGGATTTTATAACAGCGGCCTTCCTGGCGGCTCGTCGCTGTCCAGGAAATGGTTGAGGCCCATGCGCGTCGGATCGTCATGCGCCTCGATCCCCTCATAGAAGCTGTCCTGCAGCGCAAACTTTC
>CAZFFD010000064.1:0-13999 GCA_964518035.1 uncultured Methanotrichaceae archaeon
TACAATATCTATATAATTTTATTGTTTAAAGACAATGCAAGCGCATTGATATTAATATTTTGTATTCCCTACTTGATGGGAGTTAAGGTTTCTCAGAGAAGGCAGAATCATCAGGGGCTGATTCATAGGCCTTATGCCAGGCTTCCAATGATTTATTCCCCCATTCAATTCGTTTCCCTTTATCCTGTTCTTTATCCATCATATTCTCATATAATTGCGCTAGATCATGATAAGCTGCCGTATAATATGGTGCTAAATATATAGCTTTATTATATGCGATAATTGCATCATTGATCTTGCCTTGTGCTCTGTAAATATCTGCTAAACCATTCAGCGCAGATGCATTTGTTGGATCAAGCTCTGCAATACGTTGAAATAATCTTTCGGCTTCTTTGATGTTTTTATCATGACTGACGTCATCATTTCTAATTTTACCCATCTTGGCAAAAGTCAAATAAATATATCCTCGAAGAGCTAAAGCATCTAAGTCCAATGGATCTGTATTTCTAACGGCTTCCAAGCATTCTAAAAGCTTCGCATTTGCAGAATCATAATCCTCCATTTCGATGTCATGAAGTGCGCGATATTGCTGCAGCCAAGCTATTGCCTTATACGCATCGAGATATTCATTATTTAAATTGATGGCTTGACGAAAGAAATCCAAGGAGGTTTCATAGTCTCGATTATACGCAGATAGGATTCCTAAATTGTACGCTGCCTGGGGTGTTGCCGCTATGCCCTTAGACGCGGCATCTTTCTGGGCGGCAATAATTTCAGAAATCTTCTGGCCAACATCTTCCTTTATTGGCTGAGCACCAGGATTTTGCAGGACATTTATATCCACTTTTAATAGCTCTATCAACCGTTGCGCAAGCGCATCAATAAATTCTGGTCCAAGGTTTTGAATTTCATAGCTGATATATTGTCTGTCTATATAGTCTTTGTGAATAATTTTTGGCTCTATTAATTTTATTATATTCCTGATGCTAACGTCATTGGCATTTAGCTGACCAAGCTCCAGCCCTTTAATATCATGGCCATTGCGGATCTCCTGCTTGACTTCAATTGAAGTTCTAGCATTACCATCGTTCGCATTTTTGCATCTTGGGCATTTGCTTTTGTCTTCGAACTCATTTCCACAGCCAGTGCAAATCATATTATTACCTCAATAATAAGAAAAATTATATCTCAGCCAATCTTTTTTATCCTTGCTCCAGTGATATCTTTTCCGTGGTCAATGGTCATATCAATCTTAACCTTTCCTCGCGTCATCTCATCAGAATCTAGTCCAATAGCTTTTTCCGCATCAGTCATCTTTAGTATGATCTCTATCTGAGGACCAATATCATCGAGAAGTTTTTGTATCTCATCTGCAAAGGCTTTATCCTTTTCAAGCTTTTCAGTTAGTATGCTCTCAAGTACCGGCTTGTATCTCTGAGGCTTTTGTTCAAAGTTTTCCAGCGTCTCAGTGGCCTCTTCGTCTCCTAAAAATCTCTTTTTTAAAGTTTCCAGCAGTGTCTTTGATCTGTCATAGGCAGCTTTTCCAACGGCCTTGGCAAATTCTTCGCCGCTTTTTGCAACATAGGGGGATAAGATCCCTACTGCCTTTGCTGCCAGGCCGATAATCAATGGATCCATATCTGTTCACCTTTCAAAAATATGTGATAAAAAGCTCCGGCAGCCCAAGCCGCCAGCTACTTCCGTTTAGCAGTGATTGTAATTGCAAATTGAAGTTTTCTCTGGATCTACTTGGGTGGCGTCACGTAGTTCCAGCGCCAGACCTTGAAGCTAGCCGCCAAGATCCCCAGAAAGATAACCAGTATCAGCAGGCTCTGAAGCCCCTCGATAATCGTGATTGCGTCCATTTCCTACACCACCCTAATGCCATCTCTTTTATCTGATAAAGGTTTTGGTTTTGCATTTATTGGTATCCTCTTCCAGTTGTCACCATCCTGTTCCGAAATTTTGGCTTGACAAAAATTGCTAACCGGGAATCCTCTGGCAAACTATAATAACAATTATCTCAATTATATGTAATAGTAATAGCTGAAAAGCAAAATTCTAGAATCGATAAACTGGAGGCAGTACCATGCATAAATCAAGATCGAGAGCATTCCGACAGTTGCTGGAAAAACCCGGCCTTGTCTTAAGGCCATGCGGCTATGACGCCCTCTCCGCACTTTTGATCGAAAAAGCGGGATTCCGGCTCATGGGAACATCGGGATACGCAATATCCGCGTCATCAATCGGACAGCCCGACCTGGGACTGATCAGCTTTGGAGAGCTTTTAGAGAGAGCCAGAAATATCATCAGCAGCGTCTCGATTCCGGTCGATATCGATGCCGACACTGGCTACGGAAATGCCCTGAATGCCTACTGGACGGCTAAAAACTATATCTGGATCGATGCAGCAGGCATCAGAATCGAGGACCAGACCTGGCCCAAACGCTGCGGCCACATGAGCGGCAAGACCATCATCTCCCAGGATGAGATGGTCGCAAAGATCGGCGCACTGATCCGGGCCAGAGAAGAAGAGGACTCTGAGCTTGTCATCGGAGCCAGGACGGATGCCAGAGCCATCGAGGGATTTGACAAGACCATTGAGCGGGCGGTCGCCTATGCCAGGGCCGGCGCGGATTACATCTATGTGGAATGCCCCCAATCTCTTGATGAGGTCCGGCACCTCGTCAAGAAGATTGAGATCCCTCTGGCCTTTAATCTCATTCCCGGAGGCAAGACCCCCAAGTTTTCGTTGTCTGAGCTGGAGGAGATCGGAGCGAAATACATCTCCATTCCAATGGTCTGCCTCTACCCGGCAGTCAAGGCCATGATGCAGGCGCTGCAGGCACTCAAGGATGACGACCTCGATGGCGTGGGAGAGCTAGGCATAAATTGGTCGGAATTCAACGACCTGATCGGTGTCAAAAAGTGGAGACAATTAGAGGGCGAGTTTGGTCGCAGGTGAATATAGAAATGGTGATCCTTATCTTCCTGCAGAACAATGGACAAGGACAAGAGGATTACCCGTGAACATGATTACTGCCGATAATGCAGCTGATATTTCTGCTGATGCTACTGACGCTGAAAACCGAACCACCCTGCAAAAGATCGCCAGGCAGGCCATGACGGCTCGAGGGCTGCTCGCCGAATTCTCCACTGAAGCAGTCTCCGAGCTTGCAATGATCAAGTCTCCAGCCAGAGCCAAGGGAGATGTCCATGCTCGCGATCTGAGGAATATGCTCTGGGCCTCCATCGACAACGATGACTCAGAGGACCTGGACCAGCTAACCGTAGCCGAGGAATTGACCGAGGGAAGAACGAAGATCCGGGTTGCTGTCGCAGATGTGGATTCTCTGGTCAAAAAGAATTCCGCCATCGACCGGGATGCCCAGCACAACACCACATCAGTCTACACAGCAGGCCAGATCTTTCCAATGCTTCCCCTGAAGCTCTCTACCAACCTCACATCCCTGAACCTGAACCAGGACCGCCTCGCCCTGGTAGTGGAGATGACTATAGCCCCTGATGGATCTCTCCTCGATTCAGACATCTACCGGGCAGTAGTGAGGAATCATGCAAAACTTGCCTACAACAGTGTTGGCGCGTGGCTTGAGGGCAAGGCGCCCGTTCCTGATGCGGTGGCTTCTGTCAAAGGCCTGGCAGAGAACCTCCTCCTCCAGAACCGTACTGCTCAGAGCATGAAGAGCCTTCGCCACGAGAAGGGCGCTCTCAGCCTTGAGACCATCCAGGCCAAACCGGTCTTTCATGGCGAAAAGCTCTGCGATCTCTTAGTCGAGGAGAAGAATCAAGCAATGGAGATCATTGAGGACTTCATGATAGCCGCCAATGGCGTGACTGTGCGCTACCTGGCGGCGAAAGGCCTCCCCTCCATCCGCCGGGTTGTCCGCGTCCCCAGAAGATGGGACAGGATAGTGGAGATCGCAGCCGAGCATGCCTTCCGCCTGCCCAAAAGCCCCAGCCCCAGAAAACTGGAAATATTCTTGACCATGATGAAGAAGGCTGATCCCCTGCGTTTTCCTGATCTCTCTCTAGCCGTGATCAAGCTTCTCGGAAACGGCGAATACGTAGCCGAGACCGCAGACGAGAAGGCCACCGGCCACTTTGGCCTGGCAATAAAAGACTACACTCACTCGACCGCACCCAACCGCCGCTACCCGGACCTCATCACTCAGCGCCTCCTCAAGGCAGCCATTGAGGTTGAGGATAGGCCCGCCCCCTACAGCCTTGAAGAGCTGGAATACCTGGCCGATATCTGCACAAAGAAGGAGGACGCAGCCACCAAGGTCGAGCGGCAGGTAGGCAAATCTGCAGCAGCTCTTCTCCTCCAGTCAAAGATTGGCGAGCGGTTTGAAGGCATGATAACAGGCGCATCCGAGAAGGGGACCTGGGTCAGGCTTCTGGATATTCCCGCAGAAGGGATGCTTAAAAGCGGATACAAGGGCATTGATGTAGGAGATCAGATTACCGTTGAGCTTGTGGCTGTGGACGTGATACGGGGATTCATAGACTTCAAGAGAGTTGGTAATGGTGCAGAAGGTCATCAGATGAACAAGAGCAAAATGCAGGCCCAAAAAGGCACTTTACCATGCTGACCGGGATCCTTATCATTCTTATCCTGTTTTTGGTCAACGGTGCGTTCTCCATGGCCGAGATTGCCGTTGTTTCCTCCAGCAAGGCTCGACTCAGGGTGCAGGCGGAAGAAGGCCATGCCGGTGCCAAAGCGGCCCTGAAGCTTGCCGAAAATCCCAATCAGCTTCTCTCAGCGGTGCAGATTGGAATAACCCTGATTGCCACCTTAACCGGCGTCTTCGGCGGGGCCACAATGGCCGATGATCTGGCCCTGCACATCGCCGCATTTTCGGCTCTTTATGCTTACAGCAGCGGTATCGCCTTATTTATTGTGGTTATCAGCATCACCTTTTCCAGTCTGGTCATAGCTGAGCTGGTACCCAAAAGAATTGCTCTAGCCAATCCGGAGAGAATTGCCTCTCTTGCCGCCTCCCCATTGGCCGCATTCTCCCGATTAGTCTCTCCGGCTATAACTCTGCTCAGCTTCTGCACCGATCTGGTTCTGAGGGGGCTTGGGGTCAAGGATTATTCTGAACCAGCTGTGACCGAGGAGGAGATCAGAATCTTGATTGCTCAGGGAACTACAGCTGGCGTGATCGAGGAGGAGGAGCAGGATATCATGGAGAGGGTTTTCTCGTTGGGAGACCGAAGGGTAAACTCCATCATGACTCCCAGAGGTGAGATCGTCTGGCTGGACATAGATGATTCGGCGGCTGAGATATCCCGAAAAATAGCTGGCGGCACTTACTCCATGTTTCCGGTGTGCAGTAAGAAGCTGGACAATGTCTTAGGGACTGTTCAATCCAAGGATCTGCTAGGATGCAACCTGGCCGGGCAAAAGGTAGACCTCAAGGGGGCTCTTTTGCCGCCTCTTTTCGTGCCGGAGAGCATGAGGGCTCTCAAGGTGCTGGAAAAGTTCAAGCAGACTGGAATTCATCTGGCCATAGTATTGGATGAGTACGGATCTGTGCAGGGAATAGTAGCTTTAGTGGACCTTCTGGAGGCGTTGGTAGGAGATATACCGCACATCGATGAGCTGGATGAGCCGCAAATCGTGAAAAGAGAAGACGGATCCTATCTGGTGGACGGTTCTCTGACGGTGGATGACTTCCGAGAAGCAATTGACCCGCAAGGATTGCCTGAGGAAGAGAACGCAGAGGATAATTACATAACTCTTGGTGGATTTGTAATGACGCACTTGGAGAAGATTCCTGCGGCAGGGGACAACTTCATGTGGGGAGGCTACCGCTTTGAGGTAGTGGATATGGATGAGCGGAAGGTGGACAAGGTTCTGGTGACGCCCCTGGCCGGCAATAATCCTAAAGGTAGCTGAGAACTATGGTCTTGCAAAGAGCCTGTCAAAAGGAATATCGAGGGTGATATCGTGAAGAAAGGCATTAAAATTTCGGCAGTGCTGTTCTCTCTCTTCATACTTGCAGGCAGCTGTATCGCATGCACCACCTGCACCACCTGCTCCTCCAGTCCGGTTTTGGGAGTAGATCTCTTCCCGGTCAAGGACCTGCCACTCACAAGAGACGCCAACTTCTCTCTTAACCTGATGAACATATTAGATGGCTATCGTTACACAGAGAACTATTCTGCAGGGCGGTTCGACTGCATGGACACCTGCATCATTGCCAGCAGGATCCTGCATCAATACGGATATGACCCAAACATCATGGCTAGCTTTGCCCCCCAGGGAAAGAATGGCAGTTCTCACATGTGGCTCTCGGTCTCTGATGGACTGGGTCGCTTTGCCTTCATTGAGACCTGTGCATTTGCCAGAGGACGGCCCATACTGGGAGAACTCGTGACTCCCGAAGAGAGCGCCGCTTATGCCTCAGGATATGTGCTCACCGATCCCATTAGGGTCATGCAGTGCTTTGGCTACAGCGAGGATAGATTTCTATTTCTCTCCAGCAAAAGCCACGTAGAGACGACCGCCCAAAAACCGATAGTTTTCCTGGAAGAAGGCAAGGACGAGAAGCCAGGGCGCTGGGTCTATCAGTAAGGAATCTGCTATAAAAGATTCGCCAGAAAGCAAAGCAGCAAGGAAGGTAAAATGAGAGGAGTCTTGATTCTTTCAGGGGGCGTGGACTCGACCACGCTGCTATACAAGTTGCTCGAAGATGGCTACGAGGTGGAGGCTCTTACCTTCAACTATGCTCAGAGGCACAAGAAGGAGATAGACTGCGTGGCAGCCATTGCCAGGAAGCTTTCCATCGTTCACAAAGTCGTCGATCTCAGCTCGCTTTCATCTCTTCTGGGAGACAGCGCGCTTCTCGGAGGAAAAGAGGTGCCAAGCTGCCACTATACTGAAGAGTCGGCCAAGAAGACGGTAGTTCCCAATAGGAATATGATTATGCTCTCTGTTGCAGCCGGCTACGCCGAGGCTCATGAGATCCCGGAGATCTTCTATGCTGCCCACAAGAACGACAGCACCATCTATCCCGACTGCCGACCTGAGTTTGTGAGGGCGTTGCGCCCCGCCATTCGGCTCGGCACAGCCTGGCATCCTGTGGAATTGCAGGCACCATTTGTGGATATTACCAAGGCAGAGATAGTCAGAATGGGCATAGACCTTCAGGTGCCTTACGAGATGACCTGGTCCTGCTACAAAGGCGAAGAGAAACCATGTCGCACCTGTCCTACCTGCGTCGAGAGAGAGGAGGCGTTTGCCAGCAACGGGGTCAGAGACCCGCTGGTCGCCTGACAGGACTGACCGGGGCCGAGCAGGGTTCGACCGGCAGGATGCTGCTGACGCTCTTAACGAGAAGCCAAGTGTCGAATCGAAGGCAAAAGCCCTGGCTTTTTCCCCTTTTCGGGCAAATTTTTGGCCCTGTGATGCTCTCGCTATCCAGAATATCGGTCATAAGATGCCATTTGTCCGAGAACTGCGAGTCCTGCTGAATACTGAGTACTCTGGCTTTGATGGCTATGTATTGAGTCTATATAGATATTGAGGCAAAACCATTAATACTTGAAAAGCAAACCGCATCAATCAGAGTGGGTAAACAGCTACAAATGCAAGAGACTAGCTAAGGAGCAAAATGGAGTGTATCCAACCGAAATATAGTCTCTCAGATATACGCATTGACAGAGCGTGAGATAGTCTTAAGTTTAATGTAATGTTTAATATTCGAAGGAGATGTCTTGTGAAGGTATTGGTAGCCATAATTCTCTTTATACTGTTTCTGCTTTTTGCCGAACCTAAGACGGCTCTTGGCGAATCTTCATCAATAGTCTTAGCCGATGAGATCATGGTCAAAATCAGGCTCGGCTTGCCTGTAGAATACGATAAAGCTGCTATTAAAGGCAATTTGACCTCAGAGCGGCTGGGCTTGACTGCCAAGCAGATCCTGCGCATCCCCTTTGAAGTGAAGATGTCGGCATCAGATGGTCCGATGCAGGCCAATTCGTCGATTGTGATCAGAAATTCCATCATATATGGCAGAGTGGACTTCAACAATACCGTATTTCATAAGCCAGTTATATTCGAAAATACATTCTTTATAGAAAATGCGTCCTTCGAGAACTCTAACTTCGAAGAAGATGCAGCATTTTCTCATTGCATGTTCATGAAGACGGCAAGCTTCGCCGATTCGAGGTTCAGTGCAAAGGTGAATTTCCTGCAGACTTATTTCAACGGATCGTCATCTTTCTATGGTACTCAGTTTGGCGACATTGCGGATTTCAGCCATGCCATATTCTATTCCGATGTTCAATTCGCCTCCAGCCAATTTTCATCTGATGCCAGCTTTGGCGAGACGGATTTTAGGGGGAGAGCCAGCTTCATTGGTTCTTTGTTCGGCCGGTCTGTGCAATTCAATAAGACAAAATTTGGAAAGGAGACCTCATTCGAGAAGGTAAATTTCGCCGGCGCAGTCCAGTTTTTAGGACCAGTCTTCAACAGCACGGCCGATTTTATTTCTGCGCAGTTTGTCGAGGATGCTTGCTTCAATGAGGCTCAATTCATGGGCCCGGCTTTTTTCGCAAGAGCCAAGTTCATCGATTTGGTTGAATTTAAAGACTCTCATTTCCTCGCCAGCGCAGACTTCAATGAATCCGATTTCGGGGTTGATGCCACCTTCTGCAATACCTCTTTTGGCCAGCGAGCCGACTTCACAGCCTGCAATTTCCTGGGATATGCTGATTTCTGTGGCTCAAATTTCGCATACGATGCCGATTTCAGCAATACCGGCTTCAGGGGTCCAGCAGACTTCAGCAGATCTACATTTAGTGAAAAGGTCAATTTTCATGATGCGCAATTCAGAAAGAATGTGCACTTCGAGAGCAGCAAAATTAATAAAATCAATCTGACCCAGGCGAGGTACGAGTGGCTTTTCCTGAAATGGGACTCCATAAATCATCTTGAGTTCGATGATGGAGCATATCAAACGCTTATCGATAACTACAAGAAACTGCAATGGCAAGCGGATTCATCAGATTGCAGCTCTGCTTATTTGGAGGCTATTGTCCAGGCGGCACCCAATGATAGTCATTTATGGATCATAAATGGCATAAGATCTATAGTCCTAGGCACCAATTCCAGCAGCTTCCCCAGCCTAATTTAGCATGCATTTGCGTCGGCATAAAATAATAGGGCTCTTCGCTATTTCCCAACTGGATGTTACATTAGCTTTTGTGTTCTTGGTTAGTCGCTCTGTGCGCACTCTGCGAACTTTGTGGCAGAATGGGCTGCAGACGGTTACGGACTGCCACCTCTGCAGTCACAGAGGGCACAGAGGGCTCACAGAGTACTCAAAACTGCGATGGACCATATTTATTATGGCTGATTTCGATTTCACCATTTTGAGACGCTCACCTCCAATATCACATCAGCTAATATTGATATGTATTTTGGAAATTTATCTCTACATGAACCATAATCTCTCAATGATCTCAATTGAAAAACATTTATAATTAATTCTACTAATATCTTATACCTAAATGACAAAACCGGGCCATTTTAAAATCATACATATTAGCCATAACTTTTATATATCAATTAAACTTGATATGTTATTCGATTGATATGCTAGATAAGATATTTGGAAAGAAGGAGAGCGGCTGCTGTTGCGGGACACGTATCGTCGGCCTGCGGCAGATCAACGTCGGAGGGCGCAGCACTGGAATTATGGGTTTGGACGAGACGCTAAAGGAATACTTCCAGAAAGGAAAGAGACCGGATGATGCGGTGGGCGATGAGCTAGTCGAAGACCTGAAAAAACTCAACTTCATCGCAGAGGGTGCCGAAGCGATGTATAAAGAGGCCTTTTTAAGGGAGTATCAGAGATACTGCGAGGCTCGAACGAAATAAGGGCCAAAGTCAGCGCAACAAGTGGCCGAAATTGATATTGAGGCAGATATCGATGAGTGATGAGACCGGTGCCGACGCAAATATCGATGAAAACGCAATATGCAGCCTGGCGAGGCTCATTGGCGATACGGACAAGGCTAAAACCAGGACGAAAAAGCTCTCCTTTTTAATGATGGAAATCGACAAAGCCGGGCCGGAAGGAGAGGTAGAGGTCTTCAAGGCTGCAGCAGACCCATGTCGGCTCAGGATTCTCAAGCTGCTCAAAGAAGGAGAGCTGTGCGTCTGCGAGATCATGACTGCTCTCTCCAAGCCACAATCCTCTACCTCCCACCATCTCTCCATCTTGAGGGAAGCTGGACTTGTAAAAGAGCGCAGGGATGGCAAATGGTCCTATTACCGGCTTGCAGACGGAGCAGTCAATGAGATGATCAAGCAGGCTGAAGCGCTGAAGAAAAAACAATAGCATTTTTAAAGGAGACACAAATGTTCTTGAACAACCTAGCGGTAGCTGCAAATTTCTTCCTGGAAATTGCAGTAGAGCTGATAATATTATTCATAGGCATAACCTTTCTCGTGGGCCTGATCCGGGAGTATGTGCCTGATGAGACGATTAAGAGAGCTTTAGGCGGGCGACACAAAATTCTGGGCAGCATTTTGGGTGCAGGTTTTGGCGCTCTAACGCCATTTTGCTCCTGCTCGACAATTCCACTTCTCCTGGGGATGCTCAACGCCGGCGTGCCCTTCGCCTCAACGATGGCTTTTTTGTTTGCCTCACCTCTGCTAAACCCTGTGATAATATCCCTGTTCATCATTCTGCTGGGCTGGAAGATAACCGTGCTTTATTTTGCCGTAACCTTCGTGGGCGCAATTGCCATTGGCCTTTTGCTCGATGCGCTCGGCTTTTCTGGCCAGGTCAAATCCGTGGCAGCAGTACGAAGCTGCTGTGACTGCGAGCAGGCAACAGACGCAAGATCGAGAATACAGCGCTCTGCGGCTTTTGCATTCGGCCTGTTCCGCCAGCTCGTGCCCTATCTTCTGTTGGGCGCAGGCATCGGAGCATTCATTCATGGATTCGTTCCTACGGAGATCATCTCTCGATTCGCAGGGCCGGACAATCCTCTGGCCGTTCCTGTGGCCGCCATCATCGGTGTTCCCATCTACATTCGAGCGGAGACCATGATCCCCATAGGTCTGGCACTTATCGAGAAAGGCATGAGCGTGGGGGCCGTCCTGGCGCTGGTTATCGGCGGAGCCGGGGCGAGCATCCCTGAGCTGACGCTACTTTCAGCCATATTCGAGAAGAAGCTGCTGGCAGCCTTTGTGCTCACCATCTTTGCAATAGCAGTGGCTGCGGGATATCTGGCCAATCTGCTGACGCTGTAAAAAATTGGAGAATGACAGGAGAGAATAGAAGTTTGCACAAGCCCTTCCATTATCTCCTGAATTTTTGTGAGATCCAATCCGCGATCTCATCCCTAACCCGTCGGAAGGCAAGAAGCTTCTCTTCCTCTGATCCGACCGCCTCGGCAGGATCTTCAAAGCTCCTGTGAATGACCTCTCTGGCTTTCGGCAAGCTGCTGGGAAGCTCAATCCTGGTGCTGCAAATGGGGCAGGCCTGTCGAGCCCTATCGCAGACGGTGACCGCCAGATCGAGTATCGTATCTCCAAACTCAGAAGAGGTCTTGGAACGCTGGCCGGAGATGTCAATTCCCATCTCCTTCATCACCAGCACGGCGCGGGGAGCGACCGAGGTGGCAGCAACCCCGGCGCTGTAAGCCTCGTATCGATCACTGTGCATGGCTCGCAAGAGGCCCTCGGCCATCTGGGAACGGGCAGAGTTGTGGGTGCATAAAAATAGCACCTTCTTCTTTTGCTGGTCTGTCATCCTGGGATCTTCTCCGTTCTTATCATTGTCTAAATGGACTTATAATTTATATAATTGCACCTATTCATAAAGATAAACTAAACCGGATCGAATCCAACAGCAGGAGGGCTGATATGGATTACCTGGGCAGGGCAATCATCTACAATTTTCTTAACACATTCCTCAAGCTCCTCGAAAGCTACACCTTCGTTCAGCTTTCCTGCTATTCTAAACTTATTCGTTATCTGGCTCCATCCATCCTCTGCATTCTCCGTAAAGAAATCCGAACAGGTTTCCCAGCACTGACCGCAGCTTATGCAGCCCTCTCGATCAATTATTACATTAATCATGGATCATCATCCCTTTAATGATATTGCACTATTCAGTTATTTCCCAATTCGATTTAACCTTTGGGTGGAGTCATATTGAAATCCTCTTGCTCCTTCATTGTAGACCATGCCCCTTTGTGAGGAGGATAGAAAAGAAATCCATGATGAGATCGAGGCCCTCTGCATTATGCACCAGATGATAAATGAGGGCACGTCTATTCTGACCGATTTTGGAAAGAACTTTATGGAAACCAAATCAGCAGAAAAGCCTGCTGAGTCAATGAAGGATCTCTCAGGAACAAAGCCACTACAGATCATGGAAATTCGACAGCTTCTGCCCTGCATTGCAGATGAATCCAAGTTCAGGATCATCGCCAGGCTTCAGCCGGCTTTGGGCGGAGCCCTGAAGCTCATGGAGCCTCTTTTTCCCAGGGCCAGGTACTCGGAGAGGATAGGAGCCATCATCATCCAGAGCAGCAATATTCTCATCACCCTCTACTCTGCAGGCAACGTCACCATGACCATGATCAAAAGCGAGGCAGAAGCTAAAGAGATCTTGGAAAAACTCAAAAATACCATCAACAAGGCCATCGCTAGTGGCGTGACACCAGTCCCAAGAGAGAAAATCAAGGTGGACCACACAGAGATCTACGAGTACCTCCCCAAAACCAATTGTCAGATCTGTGGAGAGCAGAGTTGCTACTCTTTCGCCATCAAGCTTGTCGCAAGGGAGACAACGCTGGATAAATGCATATCGCTACTGGAAGCCAAATACACAACCAACCAGGAACACATCAGAGCATTGCTCGAATACCTCTGAAGGAGAGGCTCTCCAAGACGCTGACCATTATCCTCACGGACGGGCCTTTGGAGAAGATTCCTGCGGCAGGGGACAAATCCAATAATAAGGAAGGTAAAATGAGAGGAGTCTTGATTCTTTCAGGGGGCGTGGACTCGACCACGCTGCTATACAAGTTGCTCGAAGATGGCTACGAGGTGGAGGCTCTTACCTTCAACTATGCTCAGAGGCACAAGAAGGAGATAGACTGCGTGGCAGCCATTGCCAGGAAGCTTTCCATCGTTCACAAAGTCGTCGATCTCAGCTCGCTTTCATCTCTTCTGGGAGACAGCGCGCTTCTCGGAGGAAAAGAGGTGCCAAGCTGCCACTATACTGAAGAGTCGGCCAAGAAGACGGTAGTTCCCAATAGGAATATGATTATGCTCTCTGTTGCAGCCGGCTACGCCGAGGCTCATGAGATCCCGGAGATCTTCTATGCTGCCCACAAGAACGACAGCACCATCTATCCCGACTGCCGACCTGAGTTTGTGAGGGCGTTGCGCCCCGCCATTCGGCTCGGCACAGCCTGGCATCCTGTGGAATTGCAGGCACCATTTGTGGATATTACCAAGGCAGAGATAGTCAGAATGGGCATAGACCTTCAGGTGCCTTACGAGATGACCTGGTCCTGCTACAAAGGCGAAGAGAAACCATGTCGCACCTGTCCTACCTGCGTCGAGAGAGAGGAGGCGTTTGCCAGCAACGGGGTCAGAGACCCGCTGGTCGCCTGACAGGACTGACCGGGGCTGAGCAGTGTTCGACCGGCAGGATGTTCTACTGGCACGATGCTGCTGACGCTCTTATGAGCTACTCCTTATCTGATCCAGCCTGAAAGCCCCATGTGTCGCGTCTCCCACGTACTCCGCTTCAGCGCTCATGGTATTTCCAGGGGCTGTGTCCTTTGACGAGAAGCCAGGTGTCGAATCGAAGGCAAAAGCCCTGGCTTTTTCCCCTTTTCGGGCAAAATTTGGCCCTGTGATGCTCTCGCTATCCAGAATATCGATCATAAGATGCCATTTGTCCGAGAACTGCGAGTCCTGCTGAATACTGAGTACTCT
>CAZFFD010000065.1:0-13786 GCA_964518035.1 uncultured Methanotrichaceae archaeon
CGTATTTTGGGACTTTGTTGGATAGATCCTATACTTGAAAGCCTTAAGCACCGATATGTTTTATGCGTTTATAGAATAAATAGATTTGTTGCATAATGGAAGGACTCCGCTTTGATCCCCACCGTGAACGGTGGGGCCTTCTCGCTCCGTCCTTTCCGATCCTGCTAGATAAACGAACCGAAGAAGAAAACAATGAGGGATTCTGGACAGGAGGATACCCCCTTTCCCAATCCTCCCGTCCAGGCGGTAAGGATAAGTCCCCACTCTCCTACCCGCCAATCAGTCGGTAGTCGCCGGTGTTAATAACCCTTTTTTTCATGTAGATGTTATGTAGACCTGATCTAGGTCACCCATAGCCAAGCTGAATTGAGGCAGACTATTTTCAAGCGAATGTTTTTTCTACTGTTGCATAAATATTTGAATGTATGAGCAAGCCATTGAGCTACAATCGCCCGGCTATCTTTCTGACCCTCATGATCATCATTCAAGCGGGAATCATGAGCGCATCCGGGCTCACAGATCTGGACTACAGCCTTAGGAAGCTAAAATATTCAGAGGGCAGCCTCTCGGAAGAGCAGAGCTTTCACGGAGCCAACTCGGCAAAGCTGTCAGTCTTCGACAAAAACAGATACGCCAGGATCTACATAAATCTGAAAAATCCTCTTTTCATCGACAATCTTGATCAATTCAACATGTGGATCAATCCGCAACTGGGAACAGGCTCTATTCAGATTGAGATCCGGCTTGAGGGTGGCGAGAAGATCGTCTCGCAAAAAAAGAGCCTGGACGAGATTGGGTTATCTTCATCTCAGTGGAATGAGGTTGATGCTTTTGATCTGGAATACAAGGACTGCAAAAGCCTGGATGATCTCAAACTGAAGCTGAAGGGCAAAAAAATAACAAAAATCTACGTATCATATTATAATACAGGCAATTCCGGGGTCAAGGCGACAGCGTTCTTCGATTACATAAGGATTGGCAATGAAGTGATAAGTTTTGAGGCCCTGGAGGAGGAGGACGTAAAGGATGGCCCCTCTTCAGCGACTCCCGGAGGCCTCATGACCTACACAATAACCTATGCAAATAACGGTCTCGAACCAGCAGACGTTATCGTCAGAGAGGATTACGACTCGCGAACCGTCTTCGTCTCGTCCAATCCGAAACCCGATTACGGCACTTTTAACATCTGGACATTCCATGATCTCGCTCCTGGGGCGCACGGCCAGATAACCATCAAGATGAGGACACTTAAACCCGCTGCAAAAGCCAGCATCTCCGGCAGCGTTACCGGTAGGGGCTATGCCTCTACCGAGGGACTGCTCTCTACTGAGGCGGAGAGTTACATGATCACAAATAAAGTCTATATCACGGCAGGAGAGTTCAACCATTCGGCATCGGTCTCCACCAGAATTCGGCCAATCGTCGGCTCGACTCTGAAATACGGCGAGCATGGCTCCGGAGACTATCAGGCGAATGAAAAGTTGGCTTTCAGTTCGACCAGCATCCATGCCGAAAGAAGCGTCCTGGCGACATGCTCACCGGTCTCTTTCAACTTCACAGTGGCCAGTCCCCTGAGGATGGATGGAGACTGGACCGGCACTCTTCAGGCTGAGAACGACTACCGGGATCTTCTCTGGAAAGACAGATACCATGATGCAAAAAGCCTCAACCTCAGCTACGTGGCTCACATTGGCAAGACGCTATCCTATCTTGAGACATCTGCCCAGGTTGAGGGGCTCGCAGATCGCGTTTTTCGCTGGCCTGAGGGATTCGCCGAGACCAGCATGGCCGGAGACTTCAATCTAACGGGCGAGGCCAGGTGGCGATGGGCAAACAAGAGCATCGCTCCGGATAAGGAGTGGCTGCAGTGCTGCCCGATGGGTGGGGAAGGGTTGCAGCCGTGACAAAAGAAAACGAGGAAGATTTGGGACAAAATCAGTCCCTATTCTCTTCCAACCTTAAGCAGACGCAGCTGTGAATACGTCCACAATGACCAGGTTGCTGGGCTGGTTGTTGACCACAAAGTAGAACATGTATCTTCCAGTCTGGCCGCCCAAAAAGCTCATGCTGTTGTAACCTGGATTGAACTGAAGTGTCTTGTACTCGGTTTTGACAGCACTATTCTGGACAACCTCGAAGAATCCGCCTGTTCCGCCCGCGGGCACGTTGGCCAAAAGTTGTAGTGAAGCTCCAAGCGGAATCGCTGCATATTGTGTCCAGTTGGTCTGGCCAGAGATCCAGAGGTCGTTACTCTGGGTGAGACGCGAGGACGAGTATGTTGTGAATGACAGCCACTGACCATTTCTGTAGTAAACGCCATTCGGCGTCTGTCCGGTTATGTCGTACTTAACCGGGCTGCTCACTGTGCTGCTCACAGCCATCGCAGGAACTAGGGTGGCTCTGTAATACTCCCTGTAAGGGATAAACGTGCTGCTGGGAACTGGCAGATCCATCCATTTCACCATGCCGGATATCCCGGGGTCCATGGTCGCAGACCGCTCAGTGCTCTGCACGTATCCCCCTTCGAGGTAGTCGTATCCGCAGGCGATTCCAATCGACAGACACGCGGCAAGGGCTGTCAACCAAAAAATAATCCCCAAATTTCTGCAGTGCTTCATTTTTTTCACACCAAGAATTCCGATATTGCAATTATTATGTGGGGGCTGGAGGGTAGCCCCCAAGGAGGTCTTAATGGCAAGCGCGGCTCTACTATCCCTTTAGAAACCCGCTATTATTTCCTTCCCTTCCATAATTTATAGCCTTATTTTTCATGTACGTGTCATATTAAGATCATCTAGAAACAAATCCGCAAATAACCATTAACCGCAAGTCTATTATTCTCAAAGCCGGGCATGTTATTATGGCCATGAATGTGCAACGTTTCATAGATAACGCCATCGAAGAGATCAGGCGCGATGTCAAAGGGCGCGCCATCATAGGTTTATCGGGAGGCGTGGACAGCTCGGTATGTGCCATGCTGGCCCATCGTGCCATCGGAGATCGGCTGGTGCCGGTTTATGTGGACTCAGGGCTCATGAGACAGTTCGAGTCGGACAGAATCGAGGAGCTTTTTAAGGACATAGGATTGGTGCGAGTCAATGCTCACGACCGGTTTCTCGATGCCTTGAAAGGAGTCACTGATCCGGAAAAGAAGAGGATGATTGTTGGCGAGACATTCATTCGCGTCTTTGAGGAGGAAGCCCGCAAGATCGGAGGCGGCTGCCTGATGCAGGGCACAATCTACCCGGACAGGATTGAGTCGGAGGGGGGCATCAAGGCCCATCACAATGTTGGAGGTCTTCCCAGTTGCATGGAGTTCCAGACCATAGTCGAGCCCCTGCGCGACCTGTACAAGGATGAGGTTCGCGAGCTGGCCCGCGCACTGGGACTTTCTCCGGAGATCAGCGAGAGGATGCCCTATCCAGGGCCAGGACTATCGGTGCGAATCGTAGGTGAGGTCACCCGCGAGAAACTGGATGTGGTGAGAAAAGCCAATTCCATAGTTGAAGAAGAGATCTTGAAGTTCTCGCCCTGGCAGGCCTTCGCAGCGCTTCTCGGCAAGGCCACTGGAGTTAAAGGCGACAACCGGGTCTACGGATGGGTAGTGGCTGTTCGAGCCGTTTCCTCTCGAGATGCAATGACTGCAGAAGCAATGGAGATTCCCTGGGAGAACCTGCGAATCATCGCCAGCAGAATCACAGGCGAGATTCCAAGCGTTGCCAGAGTGGTCTACGATCTGACACCCAAGCCGCCTGGAACCATCGAGTTCGAGTGAATGGGGCAGCCGTGCCCGCAGGGCTCATACCCCAGCAGGACGGCTGTCCGGGAAACAAAAATTAGATCTATAGCAGGCTCATCAGCGGATAGTTCTTTTCGGAGTCGAACTTCAGACGGGCCACTGCTATCTCGCCCTGGTAGTTTATTTCCACCTGGGCGACGATCATGCGTCCCTCGAGCTCGCCGTATCCAAAGACGTTGGTCTTGAGCATCTCCCTGTCGATCTTCACATCAACCTCTTTTACATAGGGCTGCAGGGATATGCTCTCTTGCATTGCTTCTTCCAGGCTGCTGGCAGTCTTCTCGCTTACCGGCGCTCCTACAAACTGGTGGTAGAGAGCACCGAGCTTGATGCCGGCCTCAAAGGCGGCTATTTCTTTTTTAGTAGGCGTGAGATCACCACCGGACTTGTCAGATAAAGGGCGATAAGCGCTATCACTACGAGGGTTGCATAGATGATGTCATGTATGTCATGCTTCCAGAATAGAACCAACCCCACAATCACGTAGATGCTGCCAAAGAGGGTCATGAGGCGAAGATCTCTGATTTTAGGATAAGAGATGCTGCTGATCATGAGAAGCGCCAAAAGGAGCATGATCGCAATTGTCAAGAGAGGCCTTCCAAGGAGAACGCTCGCAGAAAGCGCAATTCCTGCAGCTGGGATCGGAAGCCCCTCAAAGTACTGGTCGCCCTTGCCTGAGGCCACATTGAACCTGGCCAGACGCAGCGCCCCGCAGAGCAAAAAAAAGATGGCTACAGGCCAGACGAGGGGCGGAAGATGAAAGGCAGAGACCGCGAGAAATGCTGGAGCCAGGCCAAAGGAGATCAGGTCAGCCAGAGAGTCGAGATTGGCTCCGATAGGGCTGCCTCCCATTTTTCTCGCGACAAATCCGTCCAGGCCGTCTGCGATAGCTGCGAGAAGGATGAAGACCATGGCATAATGCGGAAAAACCCCGGCACAGGCCTTTCCTGCGACAAGAATGGCCATGAATCCGAAGACTGCATTTAGAAGCGTGAATATGTCAGGCGGCCTTATGATCCGGAAGACATTCATGAATTCCTCGCTGCGATCACAGTCTCTCCTGCTCGGACCCGGTCACCCTCATAGACTCGCAAGTTGTATCCGCTTGGAATGCTGACCTCCACCCTCGATCCGAAGCGTATCATTCCTATTCTCTCCCCTCGCGAGACCTGATCGCCGGGACGGACGTAGCAGACTATCTTCCTGACCAGGGTTCCGGTTATCTGTCGCAGCTCCATTTCGCCGTCGTCTGTCACCAGATGCATCCGATTCTGCTGGTTTTCGCGGGCCCGATTCAGAAAAGCCGGCATGTGGGTGCCCTTTCGGTATTCGATATTGCGCACAAACCCGTCCAGTGGGGCTCGGTTGACATGCACATTTGAAGGACTCATGAAGACCGTGACCCTATCAGCAGAGGCCTCAATCACCTTTCCGTCCGCCGGTGAGAGCATACCATCTCCTTGAGGGAAGCGATCGGGGTCCCGATGAAAGAAGATCATGAAGATGGAGCCCGCAAGAGCTAATGCCGATATGTGCCAGTTTCCGACAGCCGCAAGTGCTGCAGTAAGAAATATTGGAACCGAGATCCACGGTGTTGAACCCTTGGCCAGTTTCATGCTGTATCTCCTCTCCTGGGCTTGACCTCTGCTGCAAGCTCATCAATGATTGATAAAAGCTCCGGCAAGAGCATGAAGACCAGGTAAGATATGGCCAGGAGGGCTAGTGTCGATCCCAGTTTGGCGATCAGATTGTGGGCGATATCAAAGCTCTCATCTCCAAACCAGCTCCATCCATAGGCCATGATCACAAATCCGTTTCTGATTATGTTTAAAACATAGATGGAAAGTGTGGACGCCGCCAGAGCCTTCAGCTTGCGACCCAATGGAGCGGAGACAGACAGTATTACTCCGGCAAAGAGGGCTATGCTCTCGATAGCGGTGCAGGCCAAGATGATCTCCACCGATCGGCCGTTGAGGCTCATGATGTTCCAGCTCTCAAGAATCACGGGTACGGAAAGGACTTGCAGTGTCCTGGCAGTTATAAATGTTGTAAATCCGATGAGCCAGGCCTGCAGGGACTGTATCTCGGCAAATGGGAAATAGATCAGGCCGCAGGCGGACGCTGCATAGCTCACCCAGCAGCAGGCCTTGGAAGAGAAGCCTCTGTTCATCATTATCCCAGCCATGTAGAAGCTCAAGAGGCCGGTCGCAAAAAAGAGGACTGCATTGAAGTAATCCTCTATGTTCAGATAATGATCTATCTGGCCGAGCCAGAAGAATGCAAAGAGGCCCCATCCCAAGGCTGCAACGCGGCCATTCCGAGTTAGGGCTGATGCTAAAAGCAAAGACAAGCTAATCCAGAGAAGATAAGAAACCAGCCATTCCAGCATCATCAATCCTAGAAGCACCACAGGTTTATTTAGCATTATCTGCTTACACAGTATCGGTGTGATCAGTGGGTCGGACTGGGGAAAAGGTCACCTGGTGGGTTAGGTTAATTATGGGTCAAAATATTTTAAAGCATGTTTTAGCTGTGTTCTTGATTTTAGCTGCGTTCTCTATTGCCGGAGCTGCACAGACTGCCACCAATGCGGATCAGAAGATCGATCCGGCGTTAGAAGAGATGATGGATCAGGGAACGGATAAGGCTATTGCCATAATCGTCATGCTCAAATCAGATGGTTTGGCTGATGATGTCGTTTCAGATATCAAGTCAAGCGACCTGACTGTCAGGTACAGATACAAGCTCATTCCAGGCCTGGCCGGTGATGCCTCGGCCAGGGCAATTCGAGAGATAGCAAAGAAAGATCTGGTATCTGAAATCTATCTTGATGGCAATACTCAAGTGTCGGCTCCTGATGAGAACTCCAGTGATGTGAACTCTAGCGAAGAGGCTGATGAATTCGCTGGGGATAACTCCGGGGACGAGTACGTCTCTTATGCCAGTATCATAAAGGCAGACAGGCTCTGGGAGAAGGGAATTGATGGCCGGGGAGTTACAGTAGCTGTGATTGACTCAGGAATCGACAAAAACCATCCTGACCTGGTTGGAAGGGTTGTCGCAGAGAAGAATTTCCTCTCTGATGAGATCACTGCGGATGATCTGCTGGGTCACGGGACAATGGTAGCAGGAATCATTGCCGGGTCTGGGGCTGCCTCCAATGGAAAATATAAGGGAGTTGCTCCGGGTGCAGATCTGATGAATGTAAAGGTCATCGACAGCCAGGGGGACGGAAAGGTATCAGATATCATCGCCGGCATCGAATGGGCGGTCTATAGCGGGGCGGATGTTTTAAGCCTGAGCCTTGGCGGGATCAATCTGGGAGAGACCAATCCGCCCATAACCATGGCTGCTGACAATGCAGCGAGCGCTGGTGCAGTTGTTTGTGTGGCTGCAGGAAACCGCAACAGCAGCGAGGCCTCCGGACAGGTGGCAAGTGCATCGGCTCAGGTCTCACAGCAAGAGAATGATAAAGACAATGTTATGCTGCTGGTGGTTCCAATTGTGTTGGCTCTGCCTCCCGGCCTGATAGACTCGCCCGGAGATGGGGTAAATGTCATCACAGTTGGGGCGGCTGACAGCAATGGCCGCATGGCCAGCTTTTCGGGATCCGGGCCTACAAGAGATGATCGGATCAAGCCCGATGTTGTAGCTCCAGGTGTTGACATAATTTCCACTGTTCCTTCCGGGCTGAAGAGGCCGGTTTATGTGGACGATTACTATGCTCGCGAGTCGGGAACAAGCCTGTCCACTCCCGTAGCCGCGGGCCTGTCTGCTCTTCTTCTCCAGTCGAGGGAGAATCTGACTGCGGCAGGAGTTAAGGCAGCTATGATCCTCGGAGCGACGAAGCTCGTAAGCACCCAGGGCGACTTTTACGAGGAGTATTATCAGGGTGCAGGAATGCTGGATGCCCTCAAGTCCTATGAGCTGCTTTCAAACAGCAGCAATATTTGTGCTGCTACACCCGACGTCTGGAGGGTGGGGCGCTGGGCCTATCTGCCGGCTGGAAAGGGCGTTTACGTGGGGCTGGATACTGGCGCGGACAGGCCACAGAAGAAGCTGTATGCCATGGCGCCCGGCGATGAAGACTGGAACCTGAGGTTTGTGTTCTTCAGCAATCAGGATCTGGATGGCGTAAAGACCGCCGTTCAGGGCATGGTGTCAGACTGGGTGAGCATTCAGGCTCTGCCAAAAAGCATTCAGGCCAATGATCAAAAAGTCTTCTCAGCCTCGATTGACGTGCCGGAGGATGCCTTGCCTGGGTCTTACAACGGCAGCATTGAGATCTCTGACGAGAATGAGAGCCTTCTTGAGATTCCCATCAGTGTGAATGTTGCTGAGCGTCTGGAGATCTCTGATGGGCTAGGCAATAAGACTGGCAACCTTTCCGGAAACGGCTGGGATTACTATTATCTTGAGATGACACCAGGCATAGCCGAGTTTCAGGCGTCAATAGACTGGCAGGAGGATGCCAATATCGACTTGTTCCTGCTCTCTCCGACAAGCGAGTACTATGCGGGAGAGGCGAACGGAGCAGAAGATGGGGCTGGCAATGACAGCAATGCCAATAATGCCAGCAATGCCAAGAAAGAGATGGTTCTCGGCAAAGGCAAGACGATCCAGGACCCGGCGTCAGGACGGTGGATGATAGCTGTTCACAGCGAGAATTCCTCAACTGAGGTCGAGTACAATCTAAAGGTGGAACGCTTTATGCTGGAGACGGACCCCCTGCGCTGGAGTCTGGAGTCTGCAATGGTTGGTTCAAGCTCGGAGACTCAGATTGCCCTCAGAAACCTCGGGAAATCTCTGGACAACCTCAGCTACCTCGGCGTAATTGAGAACAGCACAGTCCAGAACCTTGATGGAACTGTTTTGTACAAGGAGGTATGGGAGTATCCAGTAAATGCTACGAGCAGCACTAAGAAGCTCTCGGCGAGCCTGTACAGCGATGACAAGACCAATACCAGCGAGCTGATGCTGGTCTTCGAGAATCCGGCAGGCGAGCCCTATGATGCGCTCCTGGATACAGGCGACCTCGGGCCTCTGGAGATCTCCCGTCCGGAGAACGGCACATGGAAGGTGAAGGTCTACGGCTATGAGGTTGCTGAAGATGGGCAGTCATTCCGGATTATGCTCAAACAGTATGCTGAAAATCCCTGGGGCTGGATTGAGACCAGCGGTCCCAGGAGCCTGAAGAGCAATGAGAGTGGCGTGCTGGAGGCTAATCTGACCCTTCCCTCGCATACCACCGAGGCAAGGCAGGACGGCTACATCAAGATAAGCTCGGACGGACAGAGCTTTGAGATTCCTGTGAGCGTAACTGTGGCCGGAACCAGGCTTGAGGGGCTCACTTCTGAGAATGTCTCAGACGCGGATGGCGACGGCCTGTTTGACTCTCTGTCTCTTGGATTTGGCATCAACATCAGCGCCAACATCACAGCTCCCGAAGAGCTCAGGCTGAAGGGGACTCTTGTTGACTGCAATGGCAGCAGGATTCTAGGTCTTGACAGGAGCTTCTCGATAGAAACGAGCGGGAGCGTTCTTGTCAATGTCAGCGGCACAGACATTTGGAGGCAGGGCAAGTGCGGGCCGATGAGGGTAGACAACCTGATACTCTATGATCAGGATGGAACCTACATCGATAGGTTTGAGGGAGATATCACAGTAGACAGGAGCCCGAAGGATTTCCAGCCGCCTGCCGCGCTGTTGACGGGCGAGTATGTCAACCTGACCACTTCAAGCGCCATCGCCATTGGGGTTAATGTGACTGTCATCAAGCCGGGCAGATATGAGCTGCAGGGGACGATTGTCAACGACTACAATGAAGAGCTTGATGGAATACGACTGCAAAGCGATCTGACAGCAGGCAACACCACAATGGTCCTGCAGTTTGATCCCAGCCTCTTCATGAGCATCGGAGAGGTCTCGATGGTTCATCTGGTGGATCTGGTGCTTCTGCTGGATGGCGAGGAGCTGGAGAGCGTTGATTACGCCTGGGCCACTGAGCAGATGGACCCGCAGGCGTTCACCTCAGTGAGGAAGCCGCGGGCCACCTACTCCGGGCCTGCGGTTGTGAAATTGGGCGGCGCCGGCGGGGTGCAGATCGAGAACGGAACTATGGTCATATCGTGATAGTGGCCTTCTGATTTTTTTTGTTTCTTGCTATTTTTTATGGGTGAAAGCAATGGGTCATGAGGCGTTTGTGCTTTTGCGGTGGGACGAGTCACCACAACGGCACAAAGAGAAATTTATGTAAGACCAGATCACAGCGCAATCAAGCTCACATAATCCGGCGAAGTGCCATCTTTTTTGCAGATTTCCACACGCTCGCCCGCTCACACACGCGCGTACGCGAGCGTGCCTGCGCGCCTGCGGGCGCCTCCGCAGGGAGCGGCGGGGCGAGTGCCCGGAGCTTGCGGGGAATGTTTAGATCATAGTGATGCATTCGCAAGCTCATCTGGTGAGCAGGCCGACTGACCGACCAAATGCCGTCCTGGCCAGATGGATGGCAATAACAAATTTAGATAATCTATTTAATATATTATTTTGTTATTCTTGAGGCACTATAAATCCTTTTCGCTTGATATTATATTTTTGTATTTTTTCCAGGGATTTTTTGAAAACATTATGCCACGTGTTGACCTTTTCAAATGATATATTCTTTTCCAATTGCAGATCTAGGTCATAACAAAACGCAGGAAATATTCCACTAAACGGATCGCAATACGCTGCTGTAAACGGGCTGCAATACAGCAACGAATAATGACGGTTTTGTTCACCGCTTTCAGTAGTCAGGCAAATTGGGGTAGTCGCAAGCATATCTATATAATTTGTATTATCATAAAAAAAAATATTATTATCATTCACATTTTTATCATAATATTTTTTAACTAACAGAACAAATTGATCATATTCCACGGCTTCAGATGCGAGTACTATATTTCCTTTTTTAAATTCATCGACAATATCCTGTCTTAGGTCCACGCCACTCACAACATAGTCTATCGGTGATAACATCAGCAGTGCTTCAAGGCCGGGCCATTTAGACATCCGCGTTTGATAATCAGAATAATGTATGTTAGTAAAATATATTTCTACTGTATTTATATTTGGTTTTGCCATATATTGGGTCATCCCATGTTTTGTTGTGCCATCTCCATATTTTTCCATATCAATAACATTATTTTTAGTTTCATTAAATAGCGCGTTATCTTTTCTTTCTTTCATGACATCATTGCACGTCATTTTAAACAAAGGGATTGGAAACTCAGAAGTTTTATCTATATCAATAATATTATTATATATATTCAATCGTTTTCCGCTTTTTTTCACGTGCAATTCAGGGGCAAGTTTCTGATTTTTATTTACTTTACTGCTATGATATGTTATATGAACATTTTTAATACTATTCTCAATAGTATATGTTTGTTCTTTGCCATCTATACCTATATAATGAATAAGAAATTCCTCATTCAATATGATCACAAAGTCATACAATTCTCCTTTTGGCAGAAAATTTATTCCTAAAAGATCATGATTGCCTTTTACTACTCGAATTAATTCTGGCTTCATAGTTGCTCAATACATAATCTCAACTTATATATGCTCCGCTTTGTGATCACGTACAGCTGATTGACTTGTTCCAGGAACAGGATTGATCAATTACTTTATCTTCTTGCTGATTGCCTTGATTTGATTGGTTATGCTATCTGTTGCAGGATGAGATCTATGCACTCATCATGATCGTTTACTTTATTTGACCCCCCAATCATAGAATACATCTGGTCTGAAAAAGTTATCTGTCACTCTTCTCAAAGCCACAAGACGATTGCAGCAGCCATTTTCCCATTCAATTGCAATAGTATCTGTCCGGCTATTCTCTTATTCGTTTGCCGAAAATCTGTATTCATCCATTCAACGTTATCGTTTCTGATTTGTTTCAAAGCCTGCCCGGCGCTGAGGGCGCCCCGCCCAACCCGCGCGTTTTTTCGCGCGCGGCACCCCGGCAAAGGACAGCCGGAAACAAACACACCGCCTCTGAAGCGCAAAGCCCAACAAGCTGCAAAAGCAAAGCGACTCCAAGTCTGCCGTTGATGGCATCCTGGCCCACCCCCGCGCCCGTGCTGCTGCGCCCGCTCACACACGCGCGTACGCGAGCGTGCCTGCGGGCGCCTCCGCAGGGAGCGGCGAGGGCCCGGACCTTGCGGGGAATGTTTAGATAGTAGTAATGCTGCCATAACTGTGCACAAGATCTGGCGAGCACGCCCCTATTTGTACAGGGCCATCCGGGCCAGACGGATGGATTCGATGGGACGGAGCACGTCCCATTTTTCACGCATCGAGGTGATGACGAAAACCCCGGAGATGCGTGAAAGGTCTGTGCATATCGAAAATGGCTACTTACAAACAGTGACTTTCTGAAAGTATTGTAAGAAGTTAACGACATGCGTGAAAATCGGCTTTTTTTCGATATCAGGGAAGGCCGAAAAATGGCCGCCCTATCCATAGCTGAAAAGCTGTGGCTCGATTGAAACAGATTAGGATTTTAATACTACCTCGTTGCATAATTGTTCTATCCATGGCTGAAAAGCCGTGGCTCGATTGAAACTTTTCTGGCTCTCTCCTCTCTTGATCCCGTTCTAGCTATCCATGGCTGAAAAGCCGTGGCTCGATTGAAACTATCAAAGCCGGAGTAGAACCGGGTGAGATCATGAATAGTCTATCCATAGCTGAAAAGCTGTGGCCTGATTTTCGACGTGCGACGCATTCGGCTATCAAGCCCCATTAACAGTTTTTACTGCCAATAATCCAAGCCTGCCCGGCGCTGAGGGCGCCCCGCTCAACCCGCGCGTTTTTTCGCGCGCGGCACCCCGCCAAAGGACAGCCGGAAAAAGACGCACCGCCTGCGAAGTGCAAATGCCAACAAACTGCAAAAGCAAAGCAGCTTCAAGTCTGTCTGCCGTTGATGGCATCCTGGCCCGCTCCCGCGCCCGTGCTGCTGCGCATGCACACACGCGCGTACGCGAGCGTGCCCGTGTGCCTGCAGGCGCCTCCGCAGGGAGCGGCGGGGCGAGGGCCCGGACCTTGCAGGGAATGTTTAGATAGTAGTAAAGCTGCCATACCTGTGCACAAGATCTGGCGAGCACGCCCCTATTTGTACAGGGCCATCCGGGCCAGACGGATGGATTCTAATGGGACGGAGTACGTCCCAATTTCGGCGCATCGAGGTGATGACGAAAACCCCGGAGATGCGCGGAAGGTCTGTGCATATCGAAAATGGCCACTTACAAACAGTGACTTTCTGAAAGTATTGTAAGAAGTTAACGACATGCGTGAAAATCGGCTTTTTTTCGATATCAGAGAAGGCCGAAAAATGGCCGCCCTATCCATAGCTGAAAAGCTGTGGCTCGATTGAAACTTTGCAACCGCGGCAAGGTAACTCCACAAATGATAAGCTATCCATAGCTGAAAAGCTGTGGCTCGATTGAAACATCATCATAAATGTGCCAGCCATTGCCGAATAAGACAGCCACTACTATCCATAGCTGAAAAGCCGTGGCTCGATTGAAACCGTCATGCCCGTCTAGACACCCATGAGCATGAAAATGGGTCATGGCATGAAGGCATTCTCAAAGACATCAATCGCATGCAGGAGCAGTTGCATCGATATGCGTGAGGCCCATTTTCATATCAAACTCGTTAATTGCGACAGTGCCACCGTTGACGGCTACACCTATCCATAGCTGAAAAGCTGTGGCCGAATTTTCGATGTGCGACGCATTCGGCTATCAAGCCCCATTAACAGTTTTTACTGCCAATTATCCGAGCCTGCCCGGCGCTGAGGGCGCCCCGCCCAACTCGCGCGTTTTTTCGCGCGCGGCACCCCGGCAGAGGAAATCCGGAAACAGATGCACCGCCTGCGAAATGCAAATCCCAACAAGCTGCAAAAGCAAAGCGACTCCAAGTCTGCCGTTGATGGCATCCTGG
>CAZFFD010000066.1:0-12712 GCA_964518035.1 uncultured Methanotrichaceae archaeon
AAGGCGGCAGCCTCCTAAGCTGTAGATCGGGGGTTCGAATCCCCCCGCGCCCGCTAGCTTTTTTTTAAAAAGGCTTCAGTGAACTATCTTGGAGATGGCAAGCTCCAGGATATCTTCTGCCCCGCTCTTCTTTAACTGGGGTATGAGCAGGTTGACTGCCGACCTGTCCACCACAGTCTCTACTGCATAATAATCTGAGTTGTACAGCTTTGATATTGTGGGATTTTTCATGCTTGGAAGCATGGATATCACAGTCTTCATGGAGTCCTCAGGAACGTTCATCTTGAGCAGCACTTTTCCCTTGGCCTTAATAACCGCGGAGAGCAGCGTCTGGACTGCATTGATCTCCTCTCTCTTCACCGGGTCGGCCCAGCTCTTCTTGTTGGCGATCAGCTCTGAAGTGGATTTGAGCATCACATCGATGATCTTCAGGCCGTTCTTCTTCAGGGTAGAGCCGGTCTCTGTGAGATCGACCACCACATCGGTCAGCTCCGGGACTTTGGCTTCGGTGGCCCCGAATGAGAACTGGATATCAACAGGTATTCCCAGATTCAAGAAGAAGGCCTGGGTGAGGTTGGGATACTCAGTTGAGACGCGACTTGCTGGCTTGATATCTCGTGCGGAGTTGATGTTCTGGCTCTCAGGCACGGCCACGACCAGCTTGACAATGCCTGGCCCCATCTTGCCGTAGTGCAGCTCTGCAACGTGGGCAACCACGGCTCCTGACTCCATTATCCAGTCAGTTCCGGATATGCCCAGGTCGAAGTATCCTTTGGCCACGTATCCCGGTATCTCCTGTGGCCGGAGGATCTTGACCTTGCCGATGCGGGGATCTTCAATCCTGGCGTTGTACTCTCGCTCAGTTCTCTTTACCTCGAGACCTGCCTGCTCGAAGAGCTGCAGGGTCTGGTTTTGCAGGCTGCCCTTGGGAATGGCGATGTCTATCATTTCAATGTTTGGCTTTTTTAGAACATATTTTTGTCTTTTGCTCAGAGGCTCACAATATTTATAAATATCTACAGTAATAAAGCATTACTCGTGAGGGTAAGAATGGCATCTCTGATAATCTCTGACACACACTTCGGCCTGGATTCATCGACTCTCAAAAGCCAGACAAAGGTAGACCAATTGATGCGAGAGATATCGGAATTTATGTGCGATTGCGATGAGGTCGTTCTCTTGGGTGACATCTTCGATTTTTGGAGGGTTCGACCTGAGAGCGCTGTGCGAGGTTCCCTTCCGTTCCTGAAACAACTCTCCCGGATGGATATCTCAATTCGCTATGTAGTTGGCAATCACGATCATCATCTGGTGGTTCAAAAGCAAGAGGCGGAGATCATGGAAAGGGCTGCACGCGGTGATCTGTATCCAGTTTTCATTCCGGCTTTGCGGTGGCACAGGACCATTGCGGGCCTTGATATCGATATGCTCTACCCCACCTACAAGACCCGTTGCTCGCACAGGAACTTTCTCTTCACTCACGGCCACCATCTCGATGGCATCCAGACCTTCACATTGCACCTGATGGAGAGGTTGCGTCGCATCTCCGGAGAGGAGTCCCTTCCTTCAGACAAGGAGATGATGATGACCTACACATACGAGAGCATCTATCGCTCTGCTGGCATCGGCGAGGTGGTCTCGTTTGAAGACTCAATCTGGAAGGCCTCCAGCCTGCTGTTGAGGTTTAATTCCCGCGTCTCTTCTCATCAGCGATTGGCGTCTGTTGAGGGACAGTACGAGGCCATACAGCAGTTCATTCGCGAGAGAAGCCTTGGCAAAGTGGACTGCTTCGTCTATGGGGACACGCACCGTGCTGGCATATATCAAAAAAAGGGGGGCCCACTGGCAGTGAACACCGGCTGCTTTATGCGCGAGCAGGGAGAACTCTCCTGCTTGGAGACGCCCGACACCTATTTGCTCATAGATGAAGACTGTCTGGCAATTAGGCAGTTGGGCAGAAAGAAGCCGCTCTATTTGTGCGAGCTTCTATAGCCTCCAAACCTATTTCATTGTGCATATCCTAAAGGCCCAGATATGTTTGAACCAAATGAGGAATCTATGGTCCTGGAGATCGTGCGCGGTTTTTTCGACATCCCTCCTGATGAGATGATCAAGATCGGAGACTCAATGAAAAAGGCGCTCTTCGAATCCCCTACGACAAGTGAGGAGCAAGCGTTATCCAATCTTAAAGATGCGCTGAAGGATCTGTCCAAAGAGCAGGTCTTGATCGCAGGGATGTTTGTCTCAGGGCTCTTGCGCTGCAACCTCTCTGAGCAGATCGAGCAGCAGTATCAGCAGGCCCGGGCAGATGGCAGGGTTGAGTCGGATTGAGGTTAAGCGTGATTTCTTCTGTCCGCCTGCGGCAGTCTGACCGGCGATGAGGGACTTGCTTTTGGCATGTGCGGACGGGAAAGCTCTCAATTCAGAGATGAGGGCCATAGTCGATGCAGTATTGGCCGGCCAGATCATCTCTGAAGCAGATCTGGAGCTGGCAAAGAAAGGCGCTTCTTGCAGGCTGGGGCTTCCGTCGCTGCCAAGTAATGCCGATATCCTTGGCTTTGCACTTCCGAGCGAGAGAGAAGGGCTGGGAATGCTTGTCAGAAAGCCCACCCGAACCCTCTCTGGGGTGGCGGTCATCGCTGCTATGACGTCACCAGCCCGCTGCCCGCACGGAACCTGCGTCCCCTGTCCAGGCGGCATTTCGTGCGTCTCACCGCAGAGCTACACAGGTCGCGAGCCGGCTGCTCTGCGAGCCACTCAGCACGATTATGATCCCTACCGTCAGGTGACGGCCCGTCTCTCTCAACTGGACGAGATCGGCCATCCCCTGGACAAGTCTGAGCTGATCATCATGGGCGGGACCATCACAGCCCGTCCTCTGGGCTACCAGCACTGGTTCGTCAGGCGCTGTCTGCAGGCCATGAATGATTATCCAGCCGGCGGCAAGCCTTCTGCAGTGCGCCAGTCCTTTCTCGAAATAGCTGCAGCCAATGAAACCGCATTCGTGCGAAACATTGGCACAACATTCGAGACCCGTCCGGACTACTGTCGGCCCAATGACATCTCTCAGATGCTAGAGCTTGGGGCGACCAAGGTGGAGCTGGGAGTGCAGAGCACTCGCGACGATCTTCTCGTGAATATGAGACGTGGTCACACCGTCGAGGACTCAGTGCGGGCCAATTGCGCTTTGCGTGAGGCCGGGCTCAAGGTGGGCTTTCATATGATGCCTGGGCTGCCCGGCTCCTCGCCCAAGGTGGATCTGGACGTCTTCACTGAGCTGTTCGCCGACAGCCGCTTTCGTCCTGATTACCTCAAGATCTACCCAGCGCTGGTCGTGGAGGGCACCGAGCTGTTCCGGCAGTACCAGAACGGCGAGTACACGCCACTTGGCGATGATGAGGCGGCAGAACTAGTCTCCCGCATCAAGCAGATTCTTCCACCCTACGTCCGGCTTCAAAGGGTACAAAGGGACATACCGGCAACTCTCATTGTGGCCGGAGTCAAGAAGTCCAACCTCCGCCAGATTGCCCAGCAGCGACTTTTTGCGCGAGGAGGAAGATGTCAATGCATCCGTTGCCGGGAGGTGGGCCTGCGCCGGGTAATTGGCGGAGAGGTGCAACTGGTGAACCGGTCCTACGAGGCCTGCGGGGGCCGTGAGCACTTTGTCTCCTTCCAGGGCGAGGGTGATGCGCTGGTGGGATTCTTGAGGCTGCGGCTCTCAGCCCAGGCCCGTGTGAGGGAGCTGCATGTCTACGGGCCGATGCTTCCCATCGGCAGTCGAAAGGACGGTTGGCAGCACCGGGGCTACGGAGAACGGCTGGTGGGAGTGGCTGAGGTCCTGGCCAGGGAGGCAGGCTACAGCCGCCTGGAGGTCACAAGCGGCATCGGAGCGAGAGGATATTACAGGCGGCTGGGATACGACCTGCACGGGCCTTACATGGTCAAACTGCTGAGGTGAGACGAATTTGGACTGCAGAAGTGGGACACCACAACCATTAAATACCGTGCACCAAAGAGAATTTGCGATCTGAGGAATTGTAATATGCGTTGGCAAGGCAAATATGGACGGAAGCCCACTGGTGGAAAATTGATTCCCGCCAGGGGCAAGAGAAAGTATGAGATTGGACGAGAACAAAGCGATACCACCATTGCTGCGATCAGGGTAAAGAAGATCGAGACCAAGGGCGGAAATCAGAAGATGCGCATGCTGCGCGGTGACGTGGCCACAGTTGCTGATCCGGTGACCGGCATGTCGAAGATGGTCAAGGTCGAGACCGTCAAGGACAACAAGGCCAACCTGCACTACATGAGAAGGAACATTCTCACCAAGGGCGCAGTTATCAAGACTGAGATCGGAGATGCTCGCATAACCAATAGGCCCGGCCAGGATGGCGTCATCAATGCCATACTGCTGCCTGCCGCTTAACCCCCCTTCTCTTTTGATGTTCATAGTCTTCCGGTGTAGTTGTGGGCGCCACCTCTACGCCCCGAAAGACTCTAAAACCAGGACCTGCCCCTGCGGAAAGAGGACCATCCTGGCTAAAGCAAGGGTCATAGCCCAGGCGGAGGATGCCCAGAGCGCCGGCGAGATGGTTCGAAAGCTGCAACTGGGCAAGCACGGCATGACCGGGTTTCTGCCTGCCAGGCGTTAGCTATTCGAATGGGGCTAAAGGGCTAAGAGTGATCCTTGCCTTCAGGGCGTGGTAGTTGACTGTAGCTCATCTTTGGACCGATAATTTGTCTGCAGTTGTATTGCCATCATTGCCTTCCGCAAGATACTCATCCAGGCCTTCTGTTTTTATGGTCATGAAGAAGTAGGCCAGGCAGTCGCTCTCAAATGCGCTCTTATCTTGCAGCGGTCTGATGCCTGTGATGCGACAGATTTGATCCGCCTCTTCAATTCTGCCCAGCATTCGCCGCAGCCAGACGAAGAGAGATATCCTCAAGGCGGAAAGCCTCTCAGGTTGCTCTGCGAGCTTTTCCATATCCTTTTGTACCCTGGGATCGTTTCTCTTCTCCTGAATCATCTTGGCGAATTGGTGTGTCCCCTGACAATCGGAGTAGAAGCATATCGCTTCGTCTGCTAGTGGATCTGAATTGAGCATGGGAAACGTCCGGCATATGCGGGGCCGACTGCCGTATATCTTGCACTTATTGGCCAATGCATCAAGAAAGCAGCACGTGTTCATGGGTCCAGTGCTCTTGAGTATCCTGCATCCTGGGTTCTTTTCCGGGTCGGGTTGTGTGAACCTTGCCCTCGCTTCTGATCGACTGATGCCCAATGCTCTGGCGATCTCCTGTATGTCTCCCTCATCCACCAGTGCATAGCCCTCGCCCCGGCAGCACTCGCCGCAGTTCAAGCATCTGAAGAGGACCTGTGCGGCGATCTGGGGGAACAGACTATCTGGAACCTCCTCTGTGAACCACTGAAAGAATGCTTCTCTCTCTTCCATCTCTCGATCTTTATTTATCTTCATGATGCCGCCATTGTACTGTATATGTTCCATGCTCCAACTGCCACAAAGTTTACTGACACCGCTCCTAAGATCAGCCCCATGATCCTGGTCATGACCATGATGCCTGTGATTCCTAAAGCCTGATCGATGTACTCCGAGAACTTGAGGATGATGAATGTGGCCAGGAATGTAAGGACTATGGCCAAGAGCACCATTCCCTTCTCTGGAATGTTCTCTGTCGCACCCATCAGCACCACAACCGTGGTTATGGCTCCGGGACCTGTGAGAAGAGGTATGGCCAGGGGAAATATGGATACGTCTTCCCTCTGATTAGCATCCAGCATCTCGGCCTCGGTCACCTTATTTTGCCTGCGAACTCCTCGCAGCATGTCGATTGCCACAAGAAACAGAAGTATTCCTCCGGCTACCTGCAGGCTGTCCACGGTGATGCCGAACAATCGAAGTATGGCGTTTCCGCCCAGAGAGAAGAGGAGGGCTATGGCCAAAGCGACAAGAGTGGCGCGCCTGTAGATATGGCTCTTCTCTTGCGTGTTCAGGTTGGTGGTGAGGGTCACGAAGACCAGGGTAGCCTCGATTGGATTGACTATGATGAATATCGTTGTAAAGGCATACACGAAGTAGAGTGCCAAGCTGTTTATTTCCATCCCAGTTCCCCTTCTCTCTTAATGTCACTACACGTTAAAAAGCTCCCTCTTGGGCTATGAATAATCCCGTCGGCAAATATCGGGCAAGTGCTGGCATTTTATATAGCCGTGAGGATCAGTTGGTCTTTATGATGGGCATGCCAAAAAAGTCACTTCGGCTTCTCTGTATATTGTTTGCGTTCATGCTTATGGCCTGTTGCGCGAACTCCGTCGTCTACGTCAAGCAAGGCGAGCAAATACAGTCGGCAATAAACGTTGCCTCTCCAGGTGAGACGATTGAGATTGCCAGCGGCGTATATCAGGAGAGCCTGGTGGTTGACAGATCTATCATCCTCAAAGGCATAAGCTCCGCTGACAGCCTTCCTTGCGTGGAATCTGAGAGCGGTTCGGCTATAACCATCAAGGCAGAAGGTGTCATTTTGGAGGGCCTCTGGGCCAAAAGCGCCAGCGGTTGGACTGGTGATGCTGGCATACTGGTGCTGTCAGACGACAATATCATCAGGAATAGCATGGCCAGTGGCTGCGGCAATGCAGGAATTCTAATTCAGGAGGCCAGCAATAATACGGTCACAGGAAATGTGGTCCAGGGAAACGGCAATGTCGGGCTCTTGCTTAAGAACTCCAGCCTGAATCGTCTCAAAAATAATAAGATCAGCGATAACCGTTACGGCTGCAAGCTGACCGGAAGCGAAAAGAACAAGATTATTGGCAACGTTTTCCTAAATAACAAATATGAGGCCATCAATCTGCAGGAGAGCCATGCCAACCTCATAGAGGATAACTATGCATCAGGCAACGATGGGGCGCTGGCGGCAGACAATTGCCGGGATAACATTGTGCAGGCCAACGATTTTACGGGAAACTTGAAGGGAATCTATCTCTCCTACTTAAGCTCAAGCAGTGATGTGCAGTCAAAGGGAAAAGGTGTGGTCATATCTTATAACAGCATGCCATCAACGGATTCTGTCTCCTCGAACAATTCCATTTATCAAAACAACCTCTCCAACCAGAAGAACGCTCGCGACGACAGCCTCAACAACTGGGATAACGGCAAGATCGGCAACAACTACAGCGATTTCAATGATCCTGCCGAAGGCTGCAAGGGCAATAAGATCTGCGATTCGGAGATGTCCATACCGGGCGGTCCCAGCGTTGACCATTATCCTGTAGCGGCTCCCGTCCATGTCGCCGGTCGATCAGCTGGTCCGGGCGGTGCGGTGATGCAGCTTTACGGCAAAAGCTATCTTCCCGGCGAGAGCGTGCTTCTGAACTATACAGCGCCTGTCGGCCAGGAGGTTTGGGCAGAGCTGACGGCATCCGGAAAGAAGACCCGGCTGGATGATATCTCGCTAGGTCAGAACAATTCGGGTGATATTAGCTTCGTTGCTCCAGAAGACGTGGGATCTTATCAGTTGATCATGCATGACAAAAACGGTACACGCCTGATTAGCCTGCCCTTCAATGTGACTGTTCCAAGCATTTCCGCCACTCCTGAGAAGGCATATACCTGCGAGAAGGTCACAGTCGCCTTCCGCGGAGCATATGGCAGCAAAGGGGACTGGATCGGCATGTATCCTGTTGGGTCTTCTGATGTGGCGTCTCGCCAGACGCTAGGCGGCAGGGAGATGGGATCGGTCGTGTTCACCGCCTCAGAGGCTGGAAGCTATCTCTTCAAGATGTATTTTGGCGCAGACTCCGCACCTGTGGCCACGAGCAATGCAGTGGAGATCAAGACAACAGACGGCAAAAAGGTGGTGGCGGAGCCTTCTCATGTCTCTCCTGGCGGAACGGTTACAGTAACCTTCTGGGGTGCGCCCCTCTCAGGAACCGGGGTGATAGGCATGTACGGCATGACCAGGCCGGACAAGTTCGATTCAGGAAAGAAGCCAATAGGTGCCAGAAGCTGCGGCAGCATGGTCTGGACTCTTCCATCCACTCCAGGACAGTACGACTTCCGCATGTTCCAAGATGACGTCAACCGACCGCTTCTGGCTCAGAGCAATGTGGTGACTGTCTCCTAAGCCTGGATATGGCTTTAAAGCAAGAGAGCGATGAGCCCTTCATGGATCTCGAGACCAAGGCGCGTCTGCTCTCTGTGGGAACTGTGCAGCTGGATCGGCCACATCGGGCTGGTCGGTCCTCCACAGCCGGACCTGGGGCGGGGGGGCAGTCGATATTCTTTCAGTCCGGGGGGCATGTGGTGCGTCTGTCAGTGGTGCCGTCCTCGCTCCTTCGTCTGAAGGGCAGTTCTGATGATGCAGTTATCTTCGCGGGTGAGCTGGAGGTCGCGCGAGGACGGCTGGTGGAGCCGCTCTTGCACTGCCCTGAGCAAGCTTACATCACAGTCTCGGAGCGCTGCATCTACGACTGCAAGTTCTGTGCTGTTCCAAGGCTTCACGGCGGCGTAAAGTCGAAGGAGGCAGTCCTGCAGATGGTTGGGGAGGCTGCCAGCACAGGCAAGATGAGAGCTATCTCTCTCACGAGCGGCGTCGAGGTCTCGCCTCGACATGAGGCAGAGCGTGTGGCTGGAATCGTCCGGGACCTCTCTCGTTTTGGTGTGCCGATAGGCGTGTCCATCAGTCCTTTCCCCGGCGTCAACCGTATCCTCAAGGACGCAGGGGCCGCTGAGGTCAAGTATAACCTGGAATGCGTAGATCGCGATCTTTTCGGGCAAGTCTGCCCAGGCATATCCTTTGCCGAGATAATGGATGCTCTCGTGGAGGCAGTAGGGGTATTCGGAACAAACCGGGTATTTACCAATATCATTGTGGGTCTTGGCGAGTCGGATGAGGCCCTGAAGAAGAGCATCGACGAGCTGACTGAGAAGGGCATCATCCCGATCCTCCGGGCGGTCTATCCTCATCCCCTGCGAGCCGGAGAGGTGCGGATGGAGAGGCCCTCGGAAGAGCGGCTCCTGTCTCTGGCGCGGCACCTGAAGGAGGTGCTTCTTAGAAACGGCCTGGACGGGGCCGCCGCCCTTACGGGCTGCTGCCGCTGCACGGGCTGCGATCTGGTTCCCGGCAGAGATCTCTAAGTGGCGCTCAGGACTCAATATCCTCATCATGAAATCAGACAGGCCAGGTCATCATTGCGCCGGGGAATGGTTGTGGATTTTAGGGTAAAAGGGTAGCTCTTTCGATGAAGATCGCCTATGTCTACGACGCCGTCTACCCCTGGGTTAAGGGCGGCGCGGAAAAGAGGATCTATGAGCTGTCCCGCCGTCTGGCCGCACGCGGGCATGAGGTACACTGCTATGGCATGAAGTGGTGGCCTGGCGCAGTTGAAATGCAGAGAGAGGGCGTCCATCTGCACGGCATCTGTCCTCCCATGCCCCTTTACAGGAACGGCAAGAGGTCCATCGCCGAGGCAGCCTTCTTCGCAGGAAACCTCCTCGCCCTTCGCTCTCGATGTGATGTGATGGACTGCCAGAACTTTCCCTATCTCTCCTGCTTCTCGGCCAAGCTGGTCAGCTCTCTGCACGGAGAGAGGCTCTTTCTCACCTGGCATGAGGTATGGGGCGACTACTGGCGGGAGTACCTGGGAGGACTGGGCCGGGCCGGCCAAGCTGCTGAGTGGGCTGCTGCTCATCTTACCGCGAGAAACATAGCAGTCTCGAAGAGGACGGAGCGTGATCTTTCGGGCCTGGGGGCGAGAGACATCCAGATTGTTCCAAACGGCATCGACTGGAGGGAGATCCGGCGTGTGCCTGCATCTGAGCAGCAGTCGGATATCATCTACGTGGGACGGCTGGCCGGGCACAAAAATGTGGACCAGCTCATCCGGGCGGTGGGGATCGTGAAGCAGCAGCTTTCCGAGGTAAAAGCCCTCATAATCGGCGACGGCCCGGAGATGGGCATGCTCAAGTCACTGGTCAGCAGTCTGAATCTGGAAGAAAATGTGCGTTTTCTCGGATTTATCGAGGACTACAACGAGGCTCTGGCTCTCATGAAATCCTCGCAGGTGTTTGTCATGCCCTCCACCAGAGAGGGATTCGGCCTGGCTGCTCTGGAGGCCAACGCATGCGGGCTTCCTGTTGTCACTGTTCGGCACCGCATGAATGCTGTGGCAGACCTGGTTAGCGATAAAACAGGCATTGTTTGTCAGTCCACCGAACAGGATTTGGCTGACGCGATTCTCTCGGCTCATCAAAAGAGCGGATGGATGCGAGGGACGTGCATGGATGCGGCTCGAAGATACGACTGGGGCGAGATCTGCCGCCGGGCGGAGGGGGTTTATGAGGGAAAAGCCAGCATTTAGGACGGAATCAGGGCTAATCCCTGCCAATTCATTGACGGGATACAGCCCGTACCTATAGACCAACAACTATATTGAGCAATGATGCCTATTAAATAATAATGCCTAAAGTGTTTCATTATAGATTGAAGCCCACAAAGTCGCAAGTTGCAATATTGAATAGGCAGCTTGATCTGTGTAGGTGGGTCTATAATGAAACACTTGCATTAAGAAAGAATGCTTGGGAGAATGAAGATCGTTGCATAAGCTACTTCGAATCCAAGAGGATGCTGCCTATCTGGAAAGAATCCAAACCAGATCTGTCAGAAGTCTATTCACAGGTTCTCCAAGAAGCCGTTCAACGAGTAGATCTAGCCTTCAAAGCGTTTTTCCGAAGGGTCAAGGCCGGAGAAGAACCTGGTTATCCAAGGTTCAAGGGCAAAAACTGGTATGACAGTTTAACGTATCCTCAAAGTGGTTTTACATTCTCAGATGGTATCTTGCATCTCTCTAAGATCGGCGATCTTAAGGTTTGGTTGCATCGCGAAGTTGAAGGAACCATTAAGAGGCTGACCATTCGGAGATCTTCAACTAAGAAATGGTATGTCTCATTTCTGGTAGAAGATGCTCCAAAGAACGCCGCTGCAAATTCTGAGAAAGCTGTAGGCATAGACGTTGGAATATCCAATTTCGCAGTGTTCTCAAATGGGATTTTCATAGAGAATCAGAGATACCTGGCGGCCTGTGAAGAAAGGCTTTCTAGAGAACAGAGTAAGAAAGATAAGCTCCCTCATAAATCCCCGGAACGCCGGAAAGCTGCCAAGAAAGTCAGCCATATCTATGAACATCTCGGAAATCTTCGGGATAACTTTGCCCATCAACTCAGTCATCAGATAGTCAATGATTACGGTACCATTTGCATGGAAGATGGTTTCTCAAAAGATCTGATCGAGAATAAACCTTGGATGGCCAAGAGCGTGCTGGATGCAAGCTGGAATCGATTCAGGACATATCTATCGTACAAGGCTGAAAGTGCTGGTCGATTGTTTGTTCTGGTCAATCCTGCCTATACATCTCAGATGTGCTCTGGTTGTGGTACCATTGTTCCAAAAGATCTCTCGGAAAGAATTCATAACTGCCCGAAATGTGGGCTGGTCATGGACAGAGATCTGAATGCCGCTAAGAATATCCTTCGACTGGGATTACAGTCCCTGGTTGGGATACAACCTAGATGCCACCGAATTCATTCGGGGGAGTAGTCACCAGTTCTCGACATGAATTAACTATTGTAGAGTCCCGAAAGTATGGCATTTATATACCCCGCGATTTCCTTTTAATTTACGCCTTTGCATATAAATCGCTCTCCATTCTGGACAGGAATAAGTTCAGCTTACAACCATTTGGCAATCTCGACCAGAATGCATCTTCTGGTGTCTGAAGATAGTGCTTTTCATCAAGACTCTCATGGTATCTTATCGAATTATACCAATTCAAGAAGCTGTCAAAATCATCAAACAATTTTCTGCTTTTCTCGTACGTATGGTACCATTTTTCGATTTTTCCATTTGTCTGAGGATGCTTGACACGAGCCAAGATATGTTTAATCTCGTTGTTCGCCAGGAATTGGCCGAAAGCGCTTTCAGATTCCCCATTCATATCCGCTTTGTTGGCAAAAAATTGTGAGCCATGATCGGTGATTACCTCTCGGATCTTCAGAATCTCGCCGTAATCTTCAAGCGCCTTTCTTACAAGCTCGATGCTGTTTTCGGCAGTTGCAGCTTGAAATTCTCCGCCCGCAAGAATGAATCTGGAGCTATCGTCGAGAACCACACAGACCTCTTTTCCATTGAATCTACTGGTGTGCCAATCAAGATGAACTGCGGTGAGGCTATGTTTTCGTTCATATCTGATCCAGGGCTTTCTGCGTTTCTTTTTTTGTTTTTCCTCATTGGCCAGACCATTCTCAAGGAGGACATGATGGATTGCATTATGCGGTATGCGCCTGCCGCATTTCTGCTCGATGACCTTCTCGATGCGTCTTGCTCCGGAATTTTGCTCTTTGTGGATTTTCAGGATTAGCTGAATATCTGGTTCGCCAAGACTCTTCTTCGGACGCCCAAATTTCTTCGGCGCCCACGGCTTTTTGTTTTTCATCCAGTGACTCCAGACGCGATTTACTGTTCGGATGCTAACCTTCATCTCAGCCGCAATGATTTTAGAGCTGATATTATCGGTTTTTGCGCGGATTATGTACTTAACCTTGGCAGCAGTCAGCTTTAAAACTTTGTTCTTTCTGCCTTTGCCCATGCCCTTGGAAAGTGCTTGAGTATATAAATGCCAAGCTTTTAGGACTCTACA
>CAZFFD010000067.1:0-12676 GCA_964518035.1 uncultured Methanotrichaceae archaeon
ATGTTAGTAGTGACTGATATTAATTATAGCTTCCGGTAAACAATACAAACTATTTGTTTTCCAGTATGCAGGTGGGGTCTTCGGCTGCCAGATCCCCGTTATGGTAATAGGCCTTCTGCCGGCACCCTCCGCAGAGGTCCAGGTACTCGCATCGTCCGCAGGCGCCAGTTAGGCGAGACTTGATATCTCGCAGTGCCAGTAGCTCAGCTGATGGATTGTCGATCCAGATATCTTTGAAGGAACGCTCCCGAACATTTCCTACCACCACATGGGGCATGAAGTGGCAGGGATGGACATCTCCGCGGTGGTTGATGTTAGCCACTTTGACGCCGGTGGAGCAGCCTCCGGCATTGGTCAAGAGCTTTCGTACGTCTTCTCTTCTTGGATCGTCCTTTAAGATCTCCATCAGAAAAGCTCCGTCCATTGGTGAGTCTGTTGTCAGAATCTCGATGTTCTTTCCCTTGAGCTCCTCCGCCGCCTCGGCCAGCAGGCGGATGACGCTTCTCCTCTGTTCCGGTGTGACGTCCCTGTCGGCAATGCCTGCGCCTCGGCCAGTCGGGACCAGGTGATAGAGACAGAACCTTGGAATTGACTCCTCAATGGCAAGGTTAAGTAGATGTGGAACATCCTGCCAGTTGTCGCGGGTGAGTGTGATGCGCAGCCCCGTCTTTAGGCCTGCATCGCGAGCGTTCTTGAGGCCTTGAAGGGCTCGAGCATGCGCTCCGGCAACGCCTCGGAAGGAGTCGTGCCTCTCCGGGTCTGACGAGTCCAAGCTCACTCCAACATACCTTATCTTGGCCTCAGCAAGAAGTCGTGCAACCTCCGGTGTGATCAGGGTTCCATTGGTGGAGATCACAGCCTTCAGCCCAACTTCGCGAGCATGGAAGGCTAAAGCATAGAAGTTTCTGCTGAGAAGCGGCTCGCCGCCGGTGAATATGAGAATGGGTATCTTCAGTTCAGCCAGCTCATCGATCAGGGCAACTCCCTCTTCGAGAGTCATCTCTTCCCCGGCCTTTTGCCTCGCATCCATGTAGCAGTGCTGGCAGGCTAAGTTGCAGTGCTCAGTTAAATTCCACATCACAACAGGCCTGGTCTGGGCAGAAAACCTGAGCAGATCCGGAGACAGATTCTGACAGTGATGAGACGCTCGAAGAGCCTCCCATACAGTAGCCTGATCTGCAAGTGCCTTGGAAAATATTATCATCCTAACTCCTTTAACATGCAAAGCATGGCTTCAAAGGTGAACTTATCCGGCATCACATCCACCTTAATGCCAAGACGCGACAGCTCCTCGGCAGTTGGCTGACCAATGGCGGCAACTGTCCCTGCGGCAAACGCTTCGAACATCTCCTGCTCCTGGCCCAGCTCCCTCGCTCTATCCACCAGGTATCGAGCTGTAGATGAGCTTGTGAAGGCAAAGATGTCAATGCTTCTGGCCATCATAATCAGCTCGTCCAGCCTTGGATCTTTTGACGGAACGGTCTCGTAGAGGGCGATGTCGTCTACGTAAATGCCGCAGGATTTCAGTCCCTCTGAGAGATAACGGCTGCCCTGAGCGCTTCGAAGGAATAGAATGCTGCTGCATTTGCCTTTGATCATCTTCTCGAGCCCTGCCGAGCTGTACTCCTCCGGAACCTCTGCAGACAGGCCCAGCTCCACGAGGGCCTGCATGGTCTTTGGGCCGATGGCTACTACCATCTTCTCGGCGAGTGCAGCGCGAATGGCAGTGTTTTCAAGGGCCATCTTCACACCATTTGCACTTGTAAAAGCCACGCACTGGACCCTGGCCAGCCTCTCTAAAATATCATCGGGAAGAGGCCTCTTTGCGAGAGAAATAGCCGGGGCCTGCACCGGAGAAAAGCCGTACTGCTCGGCGAGAGCCGCAGATTCCTTCTGCTGTCCATCAGGCCGGAGAATGGCGATCCTTCTTTTGCCGAGCTTTCGGGCCAGCCGGACAACGTCTCCAACTACCAGTATGGCAGGAGACTCGATCTTGCTCTCTTTCGCCTTCTGGGCAATTGTCGCCAGGGTGGCTGAGATCATCCTCTGCTGCTTCCATCCGCCCTTTTCAACCATCGCCGCCGGTGTCTCAGGCGACTTTCCTGCATTGATCAGCGCCGCCACATTCTGCTCGAGCCTTGAGACTCCCATGAGGACAACCAGAGTTCCTCCGAGGGCTGCAATGGCCTTCCAGTCCAAAGGCGCCTCCTTGCCAGGCTCCTCGTGGCCTGTCACAATGGTCAAAGAAGAGGCAACAGCTCGGTGGGTCACGGGAATTCCGGCGAGTTCAGGTGCGGCTATGGAGGAGGTCACTCCTGGCACGACCTCAAAGGGTATGCCCTTTTCTTGTAACGCCAGAGCCTCTTCCCCACCTCGGCCAAAGAGATATGGGTCACCGCCCTTCAGCCGCACAACCATATTGCCGGCCTCAGCCTTCTCGATCAGAAGACGGTTGATGCCATCTTGAGTCAGCTTGTGCCTGCCAGCATTCTTGCCAACATCGATCTTCAGAGCCTCGACTCCATCCAGCATCCTGGGGTCAAGCAGTCGATCGAACAGGACAACATCCGCTTCACCCAAGAGCCTCTTGGCCTTGAGGGTCATCAGCTCAGGATCGCCTGGGCCGGCTCCCACAAGATAAACTTTACCGCACGCCAAATTCCTTCACCGCCTCATCTACCAGCTCTCGTCCACCCATCTTCATGAGCCTTTGCCCCATGTCCTCCGCTCGGCTGAGGGCATCTGACGTGAGATCTATCTGCTCATCGAGACGCACAAACCTCTTGCCGTCCAGGGAGAGGACTTCGGTCAGGACCCTTGCCCGGCTGCCGGAGACTGTGGCATGCACAGCCATTGGCACAACGCAGCCGCCACCTACGGTCTCCAAAATTCTGCGCTCGATCATGGTCTCGCTTCTGCTGACCGGATCATCTAACGAGCGAGAATGAGCCTCTGCAACAGATCCCTTCCTGGAAACTACTATTATCGTTCCCTGGTTGGCAGAGGGAACGAACCTCTCATTATCCAGCCGCGCATAATCCATCTTCAGCCCCATCCTCTGGAGGCCTGCTTCAGCGAGAACGATGGCATCGAAGTCCCCATGCTCGAGCTTGTGCAGTCTCGTCTGAAGATTTCCCCGAAGGCTGGCGACATTGAGGTCAGGTCTTGCCCGGCGCAATTGAGCAGTCCGCCTCATGCTGGATGTTCCAACAGTCGCTCCCCTCTTCAGTTCTTCAATTCCTCCGCCGCTTTTGGAGAGAAGAATATCGTGCGGCGAGTCGCGCTTCAGGACTGCGGATATTGTCAGCTCCAGTGGCCTCTTCGTGGGAAGGTCCTTCATGCTGTGCACTGCCAGGTCGATCTGCCCTGATATCATGCGCTCGTCTATCTCTGCCACAAACACCCCAACGCCTGTGAGCTGGTGCAGCGGCTTGTCCAAGAAAACGTCTCCGCTGGTCTTGACACGAACCAGCTCAGTCTCTACGCCAATAGCGGCAAGCCTCTCCTGCACTATTTCGGTCTGGCGGAGAGCCAGTGGGCTGCCACGGCTGCCCACAATCAGCTTTTCAGGCAGGAAGTAAACGCCTCCAGAGTGGTTTGAATTACTTCAGAGCTGTGCGCCAATGATATGAAATCCGTCTCATACTGGCTCGGTGTGAGAAACACGCCAGACTCGAGCATGCGCCGGAAGAATGCCAGATATCCGGACCGATCGCATTTCAGAGCCTCGGCATAATTGTGGGGCTCGCGGCCAAAGAATATCTTGAACATGGAGGCTATGCCTACAACGCTGTAGCCGAGTCTCAGGTCTTCTACAATATCCTTCATGCCTCGCCTCAGCTCTTCTCCTGTTGCCTCCAGATTGCCAAGGGCGTTGTCCTTTTCTAAGATGTCCAGGGTGGCCATACCGGATGCGAGAGATACAGGACTGCCGTTGAAAGTTCCTGCCTGGTAGATTCCGCCATTAGGAGCCACCTGCTCGATGAGGTCGCGCCTGCCGCCAAAGATGCCTATCGGAAATCCGCCGCCGATGATCTTGCCGAGGGTCGTCAGATCCGGCTTGATGCCAAAACGCTCCTGAGCTCCGCCCAAAGCCAGCCGAAATCCAGTGATGACCTCGTCGAAGATGAGAAGCACATCGTGCTCCTCGGTGATCCTGCGCACGCCTTCCAAGTATCCCTTCTCAGGCAGAATTGGTCCGATATTGCCTAAAACGGGTTCCATGATCAAACAGGCCACCTGACCCTCAAAGGAGTTCAAGACAGTCTCAAGGGCCTCTAGATCGTTGTAGGAGACCTGCAGCGTGTTTTTGGCAGTGTCCGCGGGCACGCCCCTGGAGTCGGGAATTCCCAGAGTCGTTGCACCAGATCCGGCCTTGATCAGAACGCTGTCATGCGCCCCGTGAAAGCCGCCCTCGATCTTGATGATCTTATCTCTACCGGTAGCGCCCCGGGCCACGCGAATGGCTGCCATTGTGGCCTCTGTCCCGGAACTGACGAAGCGCAGCATCTGCATGCTGGGGTAGAGCCTGGATATCCTCTCGGCAGCCTGCACCTCCAGCTCAGATGGGGTTCCAAAGAGCCAGCCGCGGCTCATCTGCTCTGTCGCAGCATGGACTATAGCCGGATGGCAGTGGCCAAGGATCATGGGGCCGTAGGCGAGACAGTAATCTATGAGCCGGTTTCCGTCGGCATCCCACAGATACGGTCCCTGTCCCCTGGCCGTGTAAAAAGGATAGGGAGATATCGCCCGCACTGGACTGGATACGCCGCCAGGCATCAGATTTCTGGCGCGGTCAAAGAGATTGAGGGATGAGTCGAGATGCATGAGTCAGTTTTACCCGCAGGCTGATTAATCAAACTTGCGAGCCGAGAGGCCAGCAGCAGGCGGCTACTATTATTATTTGCGAAAAGTATATATAATATCAACTACAATCTTAACTATATTAGTATTATAAGTTAGTAATGAGAATTAATAGGATGGAGTAACGAGTTGTGTGGGCTGTATAGTAATAAAATAAGAAATATGTTATAAGGGATGGCACGAGGGATTTGCAGCCCACCAACCCGCCTCTTCCACTTTTTTGCTGATTGCTCGCAGTGGCAGCTTTGTATCATCAGCGATTCTTTTGCAGTCCTCGTACTCAGGTTTAACGCCTATGATCTCACCCTCCAGGCGGCTCACTTTAACGCAAGCTGAGAAGGTCTGGCCGGCGAATTCAACGTCTACCAGCATCTCCTCTCTCCCGGCCAGGAAGCGGTGAACGCTGGGAAAGACCCGCACCCCTAAAGAGCCCGTCTCTCTCATGATGATCCTGGCCAGCTTCTCAGTCTCCTCCTGACTCGCTATAGCCCGGATAATGGACCCGGCGCGCCCCTTCTTCATGATAGCGGGAAGAATGGTGACGTCCAAGGCCCCAGCTTGCATAAGCCGCTCGATCAAATGGCCCAGCACCTCGCCTGTCACATCGTCTACATTGGTCTCGATCTGCACCACGCGGTCTCCATGCGGGACGTGATCCATCTTGGCCTGAGCCTCCTGGGCCGGGAGAACGTCCCCGATAATAGTTCTGAGAACATTCGGCAGCGCGAGCTCTCTCTTGCCTGCCCCGTAGCCCACTCTCTCTGCCTGGATCGCTGGTATGTCGGGAAGAAATTCGTCGATTAAAACGGCCAGCAGGGCCGCTCCTGTGGGCGTTAGCATCTCTTCCTCAGCCGGTCCACTCTTCCAAGGGATCCGATGAGCCCGCAGGATCTCAAGAGCTGCCGGAGCCGGCACCGCCAGAAGGCCGTGCGCAGTCTTCACAAATCCGCTGCCCACAGACACGGTCCTGGATAAAACTCGCTCTGCAGTAAGGCTGTCCCGAGCTGCGCAAGCCCCGGCGATGTCAGCGAGCGCATCTAGCGCGCCGATCTCATGAAAATGCGCTTGCTCTTTTGGCACGCCATGCACCCGGCTCTCGGCTTCTGCCAGAATATCCATTGCGAAAAGCGCATTTTTCAGGGCTTTTCCTGTTAAGCTGGAGGCCTGCAGTATGGAGACTGCTTCGGCCAACGAGTGAAAGCGCCTGTCAGAGATCACCCTGGCTCGGCTGGCCATGATGTGGCTTCTCTCGACTCTACTGACCTCCAGGCGGCAGCCCACCGACTCCACCGCTTCCCGGACCGATTCGACATCTGCCCCAAGGTCGAGAAGAGTGGCGATGATCATATCTCCGGAGGCTCCGGCGCTGGGATCGAAGAGAAGGACTTTCATACTGTTGCCTATCCTGCCCAGGCCGATAAATACAAATTGGTCCTCGGATCTTGCGTTCCTCTTACATGTCAGAAGATCCGGAAAACTGGCGCGGCTATGAATGGACGGCGCTCTCCGTCACAACTGTAGGAGCATTGCTGGCCTCCATCCAGGGCTCGGCCCTGCTCATTGCTCTTCCTGACATTATGGCCCAGCTTCATGCCGGGTTCATGACCATCATGTGGGTTATCCTCGGATTCATGCTCATCACCACAGCCTTCGTGCCTGTGGTTGGCCGGCTTGCTGACATGTTTGGCAGGAAGAAGCTCTACAACGCTGGCTTTGCCGTATTTACATTGGGCTCGCTCTTCTGTGGTCTGTCCGATCCTCAGTTCCATGGCTGGGACCTGGTGGTCTATCGCATGATTCAGGGGGTAGGCGGAGCTCTGCTCTTCACCAATAGCGTTGCCATAGTCACTGACGCATTTCGCAAAGGCCGGGTTGGCCTGGGTCTCGGCGTGAACACCATCGCTTTCTCAGCAGGCTTTCTCATGGGCCCGGTCATCGGTGGCATTCTCACCGCCATCGACTGGCGCCTGGTATTCCTGATCAACGTGCCATTCGGCGCAGCCGGAACGGTCTGGGGTATCCTCAGGCTCCGCGAGCCCGTCAGCCTTCCCAAAAAACAGCGCTTCGATTTTACTGGCTGCCTAACCTTTACCATTGGCCTTGGCTCGCTGCTTTTGGCCGCGTCCCTTGTAGCCTTTCCGCTCATCGATCAGGCCTATGTCTATGCCCTCTTTGCGCTGGCCTTCCTCGGCCTGGCAGGCTTCATCTTCTGGGAGCGAAAAGTCCTGCAGCCGATGATGGATTTCCGGCTCTTTGGCGATCGGCTCTTTGCCTGTGCCAGCGCCTCCAATGCCATCAATGGCCTCGCCAGGGGAGCTGTCCTCTTCGTCCTGATCTTCTTCTTGCAGGGTCCATATGGCCTCGACCCCCTCTGGGCCGGAATCATGATGGCGCCCTTTGGAGTCGCATTCATGTTCGTGGGCCCGGTCTCAGGCTACCTCTCAGACAAATACGGCTCTCGCGGTCTCGCCACAGCCGGACTCTTGATATCTGGGCTCGGCCTCTTGGGCCTCGGTACCGTCGTCAGCAGCACGCCCTACTGGCTGCTGGCACTTTACCAGGCGCTTATGGGCGGAGGCTCGGGCCTGTTCGCGTCTCCCAACACCAACGCCATCATGTCGTCAGTACCAGCCGAAAAAAGGGGCATGGCCGCAGGCATCAACTCCATGCTCATGAACACCGGCCAGATGCTGAGCATCGCCATAGTCTTTCCTTTGGTGTTAAGTCGCATTCCGGAAGACGTCATGTTCCATGTCTTTCTCTACGGAGGTGGAATGAGCGGAGCCCCCCTGGCTGCCTTTGAGTCTGGAATGCATGAGGCCTTTTTGGCCTCCTTCGCAGTCACCCTACTGGCAGCAGTGATTTCGTGGCTGCGTCCCGAGCACAAGCATTCCGGGATGAAGCTCTAGATTGTGCTGTCGCACAAAATGTGAATATTACTTCTTCCAAAACTCCGGCAACAGCAAGACCAACGCCGACACGATCTCCAGCCGTCCGATCCACATGCAAAAAAAGAGCAGCATCTTGGCAGCAGGATCCAACTCTGCAAAGCTGAACATGGGCCCCACCATGCCAAAGCCCGGTCCAACGTTGCCAAGTGTAGTAGCTGTCGCGGAGAGGATTGTCTCAATGGTCATGCGCGGATCGTCATAAGAGATTATGGCCAATAAGAGAGACGCCAGGGCAAATATCATAATGTACGTCGCAATGAATATATTGCTGGGCCTGAGGACCTCATCCTTCACAGGGATGCCGCCCAATTTGAGGGGTATGACCGCTCTGGGATGCAGAGCATGAAAGAGCTCTCGGTATGCGCTCTTCAGTACTAATTGTATTCTCACAACTTTGATGGCTCCGCCAGTGGAGCCGGCACAGGCGCCAATGATCATGAGCAGCATTAACGTGAACTTGGCAGCAGCCGTCCACCGGTCAAAGTCATCTGTGGCAAAGCCGGTGGTAGTCATGATGGAGACGACCTGAAAGACAGCCAGTTGAATCCTGTGCCAAATGTCTCCATCCAATCCGCCCCAGAGCACGATGGTTGCCGTCGCAGCCAGAACGATCGAGGCATAGAATCTGAACTCAGGATCGTTAAATAAGGCCTTTCTATCCGACTTGAGCGCTTTGTAATGCAGAGCGAAGTTTGCACCGGCTAAGAAACAAAATAGTGTGATGATGGCGTCGATTATCCAGCTTTTATATGCAGCTATGCTTAAAGCCTGCGGCGAGAAGCCGCCCGTGGCCATCGAGGCAAAGGTATTGCACAGGGAATCGTAAAACGGCATTCCTGCCAGGTAGAGCAGAACGATCTCGGCAATTGTCAGGATGATATAAACCACCCAGAGCAATTGAGCCGTCTGCTTTATGCGAGGGGTGAAGGAATCCTTGTCGGGTCCCGGCACCTCTGCTCTGTAGAGTTGGCGTCCGGCTATTCCCAGGCGAGGCAGTATGGCCACGAATAATAGTATTATCCCCATGCCGCCCAGCCACTGGGCAAATGACCGCCAGAATAGCAGGCCCATGTAGCTCTTGTCAGCCGTGCTACTGATATCGAGAACTGTGCTGTTGGCGGTCATATTTCGAATTCCCGCCTCGATGCAGTGGGCCAGGCTCATGTCAGCCTGAGTCGAGTTAATGATCCAGTATCCGTGGGCGTTCGCCTCTGTGAGTATGGACGATCCGGTTGTTGTGAAGGCGGACATGGACTCGAAGAGGCCGTCTACGAAACCGGTTCCCAAAAAGACATAAGGCAGAGCCCCGAAGAAGGCGGCTCCAAGCCACCCAAAGGCCACGAGCGCAAAGCCCTCTTTCAGCCCCGGCTCATCCTCAGTAGAGAGCTTTCCAAGGATTATGCCTGTTGCCAGGGTTATAAGAGAGGTTACGGCAAAGGCGATCACGCCCCCCGTCTCTCCATAATAGGCCGCGACAGCTCCTGGGACCAGCAGCAATACCGCCAAGATCCTCAAGAGCGACGCGAATAACCGAAGAAATACCCTGACCCTCATCGAATAATACCACCGACAGACGCGAGAGAGCCTCCTCCGTTTACAGGCAAGCCACCACTACTTATGATGTGAATAGCTTCTTTACCTTGGATACGACCTCTGGCATGGACATCACAAAGACGCGGTCTCCTTCATGGACCTTAAAGTTGTCGTCGGCCATCATCGGCTTTCCGTCTCTCAGGATCATGCCCACCATTGAGTCCTTGGGCAGCTCTTTGGAGATGCTCTTGCCTATCACCTTGGCTTTGGCCTTCGCAATGAAGTCCACCAGCTCCATCCTCTCGTCGCTGAGGGTTATCACCTCTTCACCTCCGCTCACCCTTTGCAGTACGGCATCGGCCGTTACCTGCCCTGGGCTGACTGCTCTATCCACACCTACCAGCTCGAAGAGCTTGATGTAATCATATCTGTTGACGCGGGAGAGGATCTTTTTTGCCCCTAGCTGTTTGGCGAGAAGCGAGCAGAGCAGGTTCTTTTCATCAAGACCGGTGACTGCAAAGACAACATCCATATACTCGGCACCTTCCTCCCTCATGAGCGAGATATCAGTTCCGTCTCCATTGAGGATCATTGTGCTTGAGAGTTTGTCTGCGATCTCTCGACAGCGTTCCGTATTCAATTCGATCAATTTTACGTCCAGTCCCATCTTCTCAAGTTGGCTTGCGAGGTAAAATCCAACCATTCCACCTCCGACGATCAGAGCCTTATGCGGCCTGGACTCCTCGTGAAGCATTCTTCTCAGTTCAGGAAGCGATTTAGGATCACAGAGAAGGAAAAGGTGATCATTGAACATGATCCGATCATCTTTCGAAGGAATGCTCACGTCCCCCATCCTGTTTATGGCCATTATCTTGCAGTTATCCGGGAGATTGGCCTTAATCTCGTCTATCGTCCCCTGCAAAGGCATTTCTTTAGTGACCTTGAACTCGATCAGCTCGATCTTGCCCCCAGCCAGTTCCCTATCCAGGAGCATGGACGGAAAATACAGAGATCTCGCCAGATCTTCCGCCATCACCAGCTCTGGACTGACCATGTAGCTAATGCCTATCTCCTTTCTGTCCTGCACCGGGCGATCAATGTATTCAGGGTTGCTGACCCTTGCCATGGTGTGATTCACGCCAAAGTGACTGGCTATGATGCAGGTTATCACATTCACCTCATCATTGCCGGTTACAGCTGCGACTATGTCAGCTTTCTCGATGCCAGCCGTGATGAGCAGACGGGCATTTGCTGAGTTGCCCTGCAAAACCTTAACGTCCATATCCTGCAGCCGGGCGCAGGCCGCCGGATCCTTGTCTATGACGGTCACATCATGGTCCATATGAAGCTCGCTGGCTATCAGAAATCCTACTTCACCAGCGCCGCTGATCAAGATACGCATGTTATTTCCTCCACAATTCAGATATAAATAATAAGAACACTGGCATAAGCTCCAGCCGGCCGATGTACATGGCGAAAAAGCCTATCATCTTGCCGGCGTCTCCGATCTGCGACCAGTCGAATGTTACTATGCCAAAAGCAGGGCCCACGCCGCCCATGCAGGAGGCAATGCCTGAGGCCACTACCTGCATATCCACATGTGGGTCTCCAGACGAGACCATGGCCAGCCCCAGAGAGAGAGCTAGCCACACTGCCAGGTAGAAGAACGAATAGAATAGCATGGGCCTCAGTATCCCCTCCTGCACCCGTGCTCCACCCAGTCGCACCGACATGATGGCATGAGGATGAAGCATATGCAACAGCTCACTGTATGCATGTTTACAATCTACTAGGACCCTGCCAACCTTTATCCCTCCTGCGGTCGAACCGATGCATCCTCCGATGAGCATTACCATTATCAGGGACAGCTTGGCGGCTGTGGACCACTTATCATAATCCAGGGAATTGACAAATCCGCAGGTTCCCATGAAGGAAATGACCTGAAAGGAGGCAAACCGAAATCGATCTGCCAGATCTCCCTGGATTCCGCCGGCCAGCAGCAAGACCGCTGTGGCCGCTGCCAGGATGATGATCATGAAACGGAACTCCTCATCTTTGAACCAGGCCATGCGGTCTGAGGTGAGGACCCGGTAGTGCAGGGCAAAGCTGGACATGCCAAGGATGATGAAGACCGCCACTATGGCCTCGATGAGGGGGCTGTTGTAGGCGACGAGGCTGGATGCCTGGGGAGAGAAGCCGCCGGTGGCCAGGGTAGAAAATGCAGTACAGACCGCATCGTAAAAAGGCATGCCTGCGGAATAAAGCAGTACTATCTCCAGGCCGTTGAAGAGCAGATATACCTTCCAGAGAATTCTGGCTGTGGCAGTGACACGCGGAGTGATTGTATCTTTGCTTGGCCCCACCGTCTCGGCACGGTAAAGCTGCAGGCCGGCCACGCGCAGTTGAGGAAATATTGCTATCACCATGAGAATTATGCCCAAGCCACCGATGAGCTGCTGGAAGGATCGCCAGAAGAGCAGGCCGAAAAATGTCTGGCTGTTCAATGCCTGGAAGGATATGCCATAACCTGCCAGAAAGCCAGTCATGCCTTCCAGCAGAATTGTGCAGAGACCATTATGGACCAAGGTGGAATTGACGATATAGTAGCCTTCTGCGTTTGATTCCACAAGAATTGTGGCTCCGGTTGCAGAGAAGCCTGATACCGACTCGAAGAGAGCATCGACCAGGCTTAATCCCTGAAATACAAATGGCAAGGAGCCGAAGAAGGTGGCTGCCAACCACCCAAGCGTTACGGCGGCAAATGCCTCTTTATTTCCCACGATGCCTTTGGCTCCCAGGCGACTTAAGATGATGCCCGCGCCAATAGAGAGCATGGCGGTCAGGGCAAATGCTACCACTCCGTTGGTTTCATGGTAATATGCAGAAACAAGTCCCGGCACCAATAGCAGGAGCCCAATGATCTTGAGCACCGTGCCGATAATATCAGAGACGATTAGAAGCTTCATTTGCAACCCCCAGGAATCGCGTATTTGTATTTTCGATTTCAGAGAGGAGAGACGGATCTCGTTTTATCGGAGCCTTCCCGTTTGGGCATCCGATATCCTATTTCGAAAAGAGAACTTTCAAGACTGCTAAGTCTGCCTCGAACGAACAAATGGCAAAAGCTTGCTGAATGACGACCGGCCTTTCCCGTGCGGGAATCACCAGTATGATTATAGTCCTCTCCCAAGGCTGGCAAACCTCATGCAACAGTTGACTTCATCTGAAGCTCGACGGAGTAGCGAGCCCTAAATATAAATGTTTCCATCATATCGGCTTTGCACCTAAAGTCTCATTTTTGACCTACTTTAGGTGCAGGGAGTACTAAT
>CAZFFD010000068.1:0-12423 GCA_964518035.1 uncultured Methanotrichaceae archaeon
GAGTGGGTTATAATAAATGGTTATCCCTTTACCCATAGAAAATAGCGAGGAGCCAGTTTTTCCGTCTGTCTTCACGGGAGTTTTCGCTAGTTAGAGGCGTTTCAAGCGCCTCCCGGTCCATCCGGAACCACATAACCTCTCGCAAACTTCTCTAACTATTACTATCTTTCGCGTTAATTGCAGAGATTGCACGCTCTGAGTGAGCGGAAATACTGTGATAAGAATAATAATCACATTCTGCAGGCTTCCATGCCGGCGGCATCCTTCTGAGTCAAGCGCGAGGTTGACTGCCCTTTAGCTCTGTCGGGCGGCAGCCAAGCGACATGATCTTTCCGTATTCTCTGTTGCTGAGACGAAAGCCTGCAGACTTCAATTCATCCAGAGTATTTTTCAGGTCCAGCATTCCTTCATCTGATGCCAAGAGCAAAATGCCAACAGTCCCTGTGATCTTCAAGCCGAGCTGCTTGGCAGACTTCCTGCCGTCGCCATCATCGATTATCAACAGCGCGTCCTTTTCCCGCGAGAGCACAATGGCCTCCGCCTCGCCTCTGTCAAGGGATATGCAAAGAGCATCAACCGCCAGCCTGTTTGCTACTGGCTCAGTTTTGATCCAACTGCAGGAAGCTACCTCGGAAGCACCAGTCAGGCCACTTCCGCGTAGCACAACTTCATCATAGACCTCTTCCGGGATGAAGATCTCGCCAAAAAATTCTTTCAGCAGATAGAGTTGATTGATCTTTGCCAGGGCAATCAGCGGCGTTGAGTTGCTTACAGCGATCATCGGTCCAGCACATCTCTTAAGGTCTGAAGGTCCTCTTTGGCATCTTCAGAGGTATAATCTATCGGAACACCCTTCTCGCTGAGAAGCATGAGCATCTCCCACTTGTTTTTAGTCCCGGCTAGCTCTGCCGCTTTGCCCAAAGAGAGTTTGCCTTCCCTGTAGAGCTCAACTGCCAGTGAGCGCTTTATGAATTGGGCCAAATTTTTACGATCTACCTTGATCAGGGCAAGGATAGATCCAGGCATTTCAACTTCTGCTAAAACCATCTCTCCTCCTATATGCGATTATGATATTAAAGAATTGGCATCACTTCCATTCTTCTCGACTGATACCAGCTTCATCTAAAACAGTGTCCCGAAGAGATGGGTCTATCTCTTCACCATGATGAGGGTTTGGTATGCGTGCGGTTATCATACCTTGTTTCATGTAGGCGTGCTTCCCACCAGGATAAGGGCCATCAAATCCCAGCTTCCTTAGTCGCCTAATTAGCTCATGTCGCGATACTGGAGTTAATCTAGACACTTGCGATTGGCTCCGCAGATGCTTCTATGGCATGGTTGTCCATCGATGGAATTGGCAATCCCAATCTCAGGCGCAAGGCTATCCAACCTTCAATAACCTCTGCAAGCTCGGTACGTGCTCCTTCGATGGTCTTGCCTGTAGCCCAAACGCCTTGCAGGCCGGGGACGGTAGCAACATACTCGCCGTTGCCCAGAATCCTGTAATTGGCCTTGGATAGCGCTGCGGTAATGTATTCAGCAAATATGTCAAGACCTTATATGCCTTAAAGGGATTTAACATTATTCACCATTTGAGGCGCGGCTTTGTGCCTCGCTTGTCGTCATGCGGGCTTTCTTTCTTCAATGGGGTCATGACTTTTCAGCCGCGGAAACCAATTTAATAAATATCTCTGTTTTTAAATAAGAACAGAAAAACTATAAATATTATCATGTTTCTCAACAAATTTTTAAAAGGAGAGTTTAAAATGGTTGATCCGGATATTTTACAGCATCGTGTTTTGTTGACGACATCTACAACTGTGACAATTGTCACTTCAGCGGCTGCTTATGTTATTGACAAAAAGACCGGCAAGGTCATAAAAGTCATCCCTGAAAAGGGCAACCCCAACTACTTCAAGCTCGCAGAAGCCGCTGTGGCCGCGTCTTCAGCCTTGACTACTACAGCTAATGTGAGGGGTTTAGATGAAACGCGAGAGCTTGCAGCAAAGCTGTTATTATCATCAGTTAATGCAATTGAGGCCACCACAAAGGCCGCTACAACGAACGTTGAGAAGTAGAGCCATAGCCTGTGATGGCTTTCAGCTCTTTTTCATCTCATCCAGAGCATCCTTCAGCTTCTTGTATGTTGCCTGAAGTCCTTCAGATATCACCCTCGTGTCAGACAGCACAGGCATGAAATTGGTGTCCCCATTCCAGCGTGGCACGATATGCATGTGAATGTGGTCTGCGACGCCTGCTCCCCCCACGAGCCCCATGTTGATTCCCAGGTTGAAGCCGTCTGGCCTCATGGTCCTCTTGAGCAGCTCCACACACATATCAGCCAGTTGCATCATCTCCTGCTGCTCTTCACCCGCCCAGGCTGAGAGGCTGGCCGTGTGCCGGTAGGGTACAACCATCATGTGCCCATTGTTGTAGGGAAATGCATTCATGATGACAAAATGATATTTTCCCCGGAACAAGATGAGATTTTCTTCATCCTTCTTCTCTGCAGGCTTATCACAGAATATGCAGCCTGGTGGCTTCTTGCTCAGAATGTAATCGATTCTCCAGGGGGCCCATAAGTTTTCCATCGTCTATCTCTCCCCGCTTTGCCAGACTATCTTCCTGCCTTCGATCTTGGGCCGTCCCTCTATAAACATCTTTATGGCTCGCGGGTAGGCCCGGTACTCAGCCCTCTGAATCCTGGCTTTAAGGCTCTGGTGGGTGTCGTCTTCCCGGATTGGCACTGGCCTCTGGTAGACTATTGGGCCGTGGTCCACGTCTTCGTCAACTACATGAATTGTCGTCCCAGTCCATTTCACTCCGTACTCCAGAGCCTGAGAGAAGGCGTCCATCCCTCGAAATGATGGCAGAAGCGCGGGGTGAATGTTTAAAATCCTATCCTTGTAATGGCGAACAAACTGCGGCGACAAAATCCTCATGTAGCCTGATAAAATCACCAGCTCTACTCCGGAAGCATCGAGAAGATCAATTAATTTTTGGTCGTACTCCTCCCGGCTGATGCCGAGCGGATCGACATATTGTCCCAAGACTGCAAACTCTCTGGCAATCCTGAGTGCTCCTGCATCCGGCTGATCTGCAAGAACTATTTTTACCTGGCCAGGCAGCCTGCCGCTCCTTTCTTCTTGCAGAATGTAGCGCAGATTCTCCCCTCTGCCCGATGATATGACTCCAAGTGTGGCTGTCAATTGAACAATTCACCTGCCTAATATTATCTCAATTGCGGATACATTGGTCTCTCCACGGTCAGTGTTTAGAGCCTCGGTGGATATGGATATGCCCTTAACGGTGATATCCTGCAAAAAGCGGGACCTGGAAACCTCTGCAACATCCACTGCCCTGGAGATGGCCCGACCCCTGGCCATGATCTTGATATCCTTGGCGCCGTTGTTGAACTGTGTAACCACCGCCAGCACATAGTTCATCAAAGGCTTATTGCCGACGAAGACGACATCCTTTTGTCCCATTGGGTTATCACCTTGAAAATAAATATAGCTATATCCTAGATAAAGTTGCTGATGATTAAAGGTACCTTCCTCGCGCCTTTATCTCCTTGACCCTCTGAAGCACCGCCTCCGCAGCAGGGTAGGTCTGGGTGTACCCGTCACTGAATGCCTCTATCAGCTCCTCTGGGCTGTCGTGGGTGCTCTCCAGTGTCTGGAAGTAAACATGCACATCCACCCCCTGAGCCTCTACTGTCTTCTCATAAAATGACAGTCCAAAGTCTATAAGACAGATCCTGCCCCTGGACAGGATCATGTTGGAGGTGGTCAGGTCCCCGTGAATGATCCCTCCCAGGTGCAGCCTTCCTACAGTCTCCCCAACCATCCGGGAAAGATCCTTGTTGATGATGTCCTTGATCTTCTCGCCCTCAATCTTCTCCATCTTCAGCTCAAAGCGGGATATGTCGCATATGATGGGCGTAAGAACTCCTAGCTTCCTGGCCTCAGATGTGATCCTCGCCTCTCGCAAAGTTCTTTCCTGTCTAATCCGCAGGTCGAGAGCAGGCTGGCGGTAGCTCTTGGCCAGCCGTAGCTTTTTGACAGTTCCATCCTCAAGTGTGATTACTGCTTCTGCTCCTCTGCCTATCTCCATAATTCCTCTCTTCTCTTCCAGGCCTCGACCAGACCGATACAGCCCGTGATCATCATGTCTCCGCCGGGGGATGCCGCCACTGCTCCTTTGATGGCATTGCTTGCCAAAAACGCTTGCCTCCTCGGGCCGGTGACAATGATCCTCTCGATCTTGCCGGGAACGCTGTCGATATACGCGCCGTGACCTCCATCCTCGAAGACCTCGCTGTTCTTAATCGTTCCGTCGCCTAGCCGATTGACAAATCCCCGAAGCTTTTCGCTGGAAAGCTCTCCCGTGTGATGCTCGAATATGCCAGTGATCCGGCCAAAAGCGAGCACTGCAGCGACGGTGTGCCCATTTCCAAAGTTGATGATAATGGTCGGTCTGTCGTCCGGAAGATCCTGGGCTGCACCAAATATCGCAGCCGGGCCGGTATCCATAAGAAGCGGTCTGCATCCCGCATCCACCAGGACATCTCCTACGGCCTTCATCCTGGTCATGTTCTCAGGCGGCTCATGGAAAGCAAATGTCATAAGGCTCCCACCGGAACGAATGGCTTTGGCCAGATGCTCGAACCGAACCAGGCGGTTTGACCTCTCCGGGGAGAAGCCATGATCCTGAACTGCCACCGCCAGATCCTTTGGCAGGTCTATGTCAAAGATGGAAAAGGCCCTGTTTAGGGCTGGCAGGTCGATGTCTCCCGTCTCAATGATATCGACGTTATCGGGCACCTCTTCCTGTATCGCAATGCCTAAGGCTGCCACGCGCTCCAGGTTATCGTTTATGGTTGCCGCGGCTCTAGCAGTAGCAAAAACCTTCAGTCCTGCCGCTAAATGCCATCTTACCGCGGCGGTACAGGCCCCGCCTCCCATAGTCGGACCAGTGAGATAGACATCCCTGCCCTTCATCCTGGCGCGGTTGATCCTATCTCCTACCAGCACGGTTTGACTTGGCAAAACCATCTTGGTCGAGCCCTCTAGGGGTACTTCCTCGTCATAAAGCAAAATGTCCTGGGTGCCTGCTCCCACATCAATTGCCAATAGAGACATGTTTCCTCCAACTCACTGCATCATCCTTGATCGCATCAGCATTTACATTTGCGGGGAAAATTTTATCCTGATCCCTGACAAGTCTATACCATGATCATAGATGTAGTGATCGCGAGCACATCCCGCTTTCAAAGGTACGGTTCGGTGGGACATCCGGAGGAAGCGAATGATCTATCCGGTAAGGTGATTTTGGAGAGAATCAAGGCATCGGGACATACCGCCCGTTACTCTCTCTTCCCGGATGGATTGGGTCTTCGGGAGGTGGTAGAGAAAAGCGATGCAGATGTTGTTGTCATCTGTGGCGGCACAGGTCTCACCCCTCTGGACCTGACTCTTGAGGCAGTCGAGCCGCTTTTCGAAAAGACGCTTCCCGGATTTGGCGAGATATTTCGCTATAAAAGCCTGGAAGAGGTAGGCACTCGCGCCATGCTCACAAGGGCCGCGGCAGGGGTATATCAAGGCCGGGCCGTCTTCTGTCTGCCAGGTTCACCGGGAGCAGCACGACTGGGCATCGATCTCATCCTGGCAGAAATCAATCACATTATTGGCCACATCCGGGAATAAATGCAAAAATAATATTAATTGCATTAAATCTTATTAGGCCACAGTAGCCTTTTATATGATTAGCACTCTGATAAGGATATAGAGCTATTAGGGAGAAGATTGGCCAATGGAGACAGAGATTGCCGTGCGAGAAATCATGACCCGGCCGGTCATAACTGCCGATGCCGACCTGGACATTCTAAGCGCTGCCAAGAAGATGGGCTCTGCCAACGTGGGCAGTCTGATAATAGTATCCGACGACAAGCCCTCTGGCATCTTGACGGAAAGGGATCTGGTGAAGAAGGTCATAGCCCAGGGGATAGATCCCAGAACCATCAAGGCAGCAGAGGTTATGAGCGCACCAGTGGTCTCCATTGAACCGGAAGCCAGTCTACGCGAGGCTGCGGCCTTGATGCTTCGCTCCGGAGTCAAGCGGCTGCCCGTGACATCTAAAGGGCGGCTCGTAGGAATCATTACCGATACCGATCTAGTCTCAGGATCCTCCCTTGGCTTGAGTGATATTTTGAGCGATCTGCTGGAGATGCACCGGGAGAGCATTCATTTCGAGCAGCCCCGGGGGGTGGTGCGTGGAATCTGTGAGGTTTGCGGCCAGCTCTCAGATACCCTGGAGAGCGTTAATGGAGAGCTGCTCTGTTGGAGCTGCAGGGACGGAAACAGGTAGTACATCATCATTTGCTGGACAGCAGGGGAATTGCTATGTTAGTCGAAGATATTATGTCCAGAGATCCTCTATATGTGGAGGATTCTACATTTCTCACCAAAGCGCGTCAGATGATTCGTGACAACCATGTGCGCGGACTGCCAGTAGTGAATAGCAAAGGCGCAGTTCTCGGAATCGTAACTAACCAGGATATGCTGCGCGTGACCTCGACCAAGTCCAATGTAACTATATCGGGCTACGTGGTGCCGGTTCCAACTGTAACGGGACAGATGGATATTCTTGATGCTGCAAGGCTCATGCTCAAGGAAAAAATAGCTCTGTTTCCTGTGGTCGAGTCTGAGACGAAGCCCAAGCTAGTGGGCGTTGTAAGTCTCTTGGACGTGTTTATGAACATCGATTTGGGGATCGTGCCTGAAAAGCCGGTTTCTGAAATCATGACTACCAAAGTTGTAACCACTCGTCCGGATGATCCAATAACCAAGATCTGGGATCTGATGGTCGAGAAAGACTTTACAGGCCTCCCTGTGGTCAAGGACGGCAAACTCATCGGAATGATTACCAGATTTGATATGCTGAAAGGCACTGCCAGGATCAGCAAGGAGAGCGAGAGGCGGTCAGTGGATTCGAAGCAGATGCCTGTAGAGAAATTCATGAGCTCACCCTTGTTCAGCGTAAAGCCGGATGATAGCGTAAGGAAAGCCATCGAGCTGATGCTCAAGCATGACGTGGGCCGCATCTCTGTCGTGGACGGAGAGAATCTAGTGGGAATCGTGGATAGGAACGATCTGATCAAAAGCTACCTTGGTGAGCGATGATGAGCAAAGGTCCAACAACTGGAAAAGAAGTAACCAGGATACCGCAAAAGAGCGATCGCATGCCTATAGCCCCCGGCTCGGGGGAGAGGGCACCGCTGCAATTCGATTCCCGAAATGCCAAACGGGCCAGCAATGTGGTGGGAGTGGCTTCGCCAGATGTGGTAACCGTCCCGCCAACCACCACTATCATGGGTGCCATAAAGACCATGACCTTCTATGGCTTCTCGAGGCTGCCCATCGCAGATGCAGGAACCAGGAGGCTGATCGGCTTTGTAACATCTGTGGACGTTGTTGACTTCCTGGGCGGAGGACTGCGGCACAATCTATTGGCAGAGAAATATGGTGGAAACATCTTCACCGCCATAAATGCCGATATCAGGGAGATCATGAGCACCAACCTAACCTACGCCAGCGACAAAGCCTCCTTAAATGATGTCTTGAAGCTGATGTATGAGAAGAACGTTGGCGGTCTGCCTATTGTCGATGAGGATGTTCGCATCAAGGCAATAATCACTGAAGAGGATTTCGTGCGTTTATGCCGGGGCCTGGAGACCGGGCTTTCTGTAGAGTCCTTCATGAGTCCCAATGTTGTTACGGCGCCAGCCCATACCACCATCGAGAAGATGACACGAATGATCATCCAGAAGGGCTTCCGTCGAATGCCTGTGGTGCAGGATGGCGTTCTCATGGGCATGGTCACGGCCTCGGACATCATGAAATATCTGGGCAGCGGAGATGCTTTCCAAAAGGTGGTCACGGGCGACATCGGAGAGGTGATGAATCAGCCCATAAAGAGCCTGATCAAGAGGAGTCTCATGTCTACTGAGAAGGTTGCAGACCTGGGCGTCGCTGCCAGGAAGATGATGGACAACGACATTGGTTCTCTGCCCGTTATGGACCGGGGATCTTTGGCCGGCATTCTGACTGAGAGAGACTACGTGAGGGCGTTGGCCGAGAACAGAGGAATTCTACAATGATCATAAAGAAAGTCAAAGATTATATGAGTGCTCCCATCTACGTCATTGAGCGGAACGAGCCCATTCAACGAGCCAGGAATCTGATGTTCAAGTACGGCATTGGAAGACTGCCTGTCCTTGATGGCGGAAAGCTTGTAGGCATCGTCACAAAATATGATATCACCAACCGTCTCAATCAGGCTGCTCCGGAGTGGCGAAGAAGGCCTATCGACAAGGTTCCAATCCAAGTGGTTATGACGGAAAAGCCCATCACAATATTTCCCGATGCCACCATGCCTCAGGCTGCAGAGCTTCTCATAGAAAACGGCATCTCCGGACTGCCGGTAGAACGCGATGGAGATATCGTGGGAATGGTCACCTCTCGTGATATGGTGAGGTACTTCTCCGAGCAGGATATCAAGGCGACTGTAGGAGACCTGATGTCCAAAAATGTCCTCTCTGTGCATCGCCATCATACCATAGGCCACGTCCTGGATGAGATGAATGTGCAAGGACAGAGCCGTGCCCTGGTTTATGAGGACAACTCCACGCCTGTCGGCATTGTGACAAGGTCTGGACTCACATTCTCAGAGATCATGGGGCCGAAGGACGAGATGGAGACCAAGAACATCAAGATGACCCGGAAGGAGAGCACTGGCGGCAGAAAGCAGTATCGGTCTATCAAGCAGATGCCGTTTGTGGCTGAGGACATCATGACGTCGCCCATTCTCACCATCGGCTCAGAGGAGAAGGCCATACAAGCCAGTCGGACGCTGGTAGAGAAGAACATCATAGGCATGCCGGTCATGGACAAGGGAGAGGTTGTGGGTTACTTCTCCGCGGATGAGATCATTTCCGAAATTGGGAGGTGGAAATAAATGCAGGTTAAAGACATCATGAGCGAGCCGGTCACCATTGACAAATCAGAGAGGCTGGGCCATGCGCTGGATCTCATGGAGAAGAACGATCTGAGAAGGCTGCTGGTCACCAACAAGGACCGTCTGGGGGGCATAATCACCACCAGGCAGATTGCTCGCGTGCTCGGCGCCCGAAAGTCTCTGGGAATGCCGGCCTCATCTCTGCATGTGGCGTCTGCCACCTTGGATTCTCTGATCAAGGTTCTTCCGGATATGGAGTTAGAGGGCGCTATGGCGCTCCTGCAGAAGACAAGCGTTCTGGTGGCTATGGATGGAGACCGAGTCCTCGGCTGGGTGCGCCCCCGCGAGGTTTTGGCCGCAGTCAAGGTGACAGGCACGGCTGCTGATGCCATGAGAGTCCCACTCACAGCGAACCCGAACGACCGGCTGGTTCATGCCAGGCGTATGATGCTGGATCGAGACGTGGGCCGTTTGCCGGTGGTCGATGCCGGCAGGCTGGTGGGCATAATATCCGAGGGAGATGTGGCCAAGTCCTTGCGAGCGTTTAGGGATCTCAATGATACCGCCAGCAAGCAGTACGCTCGCATCTACAATATATTGGTCTCTGACGTCATGACTCACGACGTCAAGTACGTCTATGTTGACACTCCACTTGAAGAGGTCAAGAAGATCATTCTTGGCGAGAACAGGGGCGGCCTGCCGGTTCTCAATAAAAGAGAGGAGGTCGTGGGCATGATCACCAGGCGGTCGATACTCGATTATCTGGTGAGGACCGGATGAATCTGAGCAGAGTTGCTCAGATTCTTGGAATAACGGAGAGCAGGCTGCAAGGCCTGCAAGAGACGATAATCAGAGAGTCCGCATGGCCCGAGCCCCGTCTGCTCCGCTTCGAAAAGGAGGCGTCGGGGATCGAGGCCGGGACAGTTGTTTTTGAAAACGGCGAGATAGTCTTCGGCTACCCAAAGATTCGTCGTCCCCTCATGCTTGCCGCGGCCATAAAGCGGCACTTTTCCGGTACGATAGCTGTTGAGGAGAAGATGAACGGGCACAATGTCCGCGTCTTGTCTGTGAACAGCGAGGTTGTAGCCTTGACCCGTGGCGGATTTGTCTGTCCCTATTCTACGGAGGTAGCGCGTCGGCTTGTTACCGAAGAGCTCTTCGTGAGACATCCAGAGCTGGTCTTATGCGGGGAGATGGTGGGCCCGGAGAACCCCTATATGGCCAAGGACATCTATCCAACTGACAGCATTGACTTCTATCTCTTCGATGTTGCCGAGAAGAACTGCCGTGGCACTTTTGGTGTTCACCGGACTCATGAGCTTGCCAAGACTTTTGGTTTGAAGGCGACGGCGTTTCTCGGCGAGTTTCATCGGGATGTGGCTTTTGAGAAGATCAAACAGATTGTGCTTCGCCTGGGCCGGCAGGGGCGAGAGGGGGTGGTCTTGAAGGACCCGGATAACCTTGTATCTCCTCTCAAATACACGAGTTCAGCCACAAATTGCAGTGACCTGGCTGTCGCCTTCGGCTACTACAATGATTATGCTCTGGACTTCTTCGTCTCCCGGGCTGTGCGAGAGGGCTTTCAGTCCGTGGAATGGGCTGAGTCTGATGAGGAGAGGCGGAAGAGAGCTCAGCAGATCGGCGAGAGCATTCTCATGCCTTTGGTTGAGACCATCAAGAGAAAGCAGGCAGGGGAGAGCATAGTGCAGAGGGTGAGGATTCGGGTGAAGAGCCTGCAGACCGCGAGGGATTTCGAGTATCATCTGAGGCGAAGCGGAATTAGGGCATTATTCGATCCGCCGATGCCGGATGACGACGGTTATCTGATAGGAATTACAAAACTCGTCATGAGCACAAACGATAAAACCCAGGCGCTACTTGATGGTGAGATGTGGTGAAGGCCGAGCTTATGAGCGAGATTGCAGATATTGAGATGCAGGGACATCTCATCGACTCGCAGATGATGACCCGTGTTCTCGACAAGATCATGGACATGGGTGGCGAGTTCGAGATCAAGAACTTTCAGATAGGTCAGAAGAAGAACGACACCAGTTATGTGCAGATCACCGTCACCGGCGACGACCCAGCGCACCTGGACCGGATACTTCTGGAGCTGCATGCCCTTGGAGCACAGCTGGTGCAGATGGATGACGTCAAGACCGGAGTCGCCCCTGGCGATATGGTTGTGCCTCGCGGATTTTATTCGACCACAAATCATCCTACCTACGTGCGCTACGAGGGCTCCTGGGTAGAGGTCGAGCACAATCACATGGACTGTCTCGTGGTTCTCCGTGATGGCAGAGCCATATGCACGCCGATCGGCCACATCAAGAAGGGCGACCGCGTGGTCATAGGCACCTCTGGGGTCAAGGTTGTGCCGCCGGAGAGGCCCCGCGAGAAGACCTTCTTCGGGTTCATGTCAAACGAGGTCAGCTCAGAGCGGCCCAGCGGCGAGCTGGTCAGACAACTGGCCAGCGAGATCGTTCAGACCAAGAAGGCTGGCGGAAAGATTGCAGTGGTCTGCGGTCCGGCGTTAGTGCATACCGGGGCAGCTCCATCGCTTGCGAGGCTTATCCGGGAGGGCTACGTTGATGTTCTTCTTGCCGGAAATGCGGTAGCAGTGCATGATATCGAGCGGCAGCTATTCGGCACGAGCCTTGGCATGAATTGCCAGGGAAATGCCATCTCCGGCGGGCACAGAAACCACCTCTATGCCATCAGCGAGATCATGGCCAGCGGCTCGATCAAGAATGCCATAGCCGAGGGAAAGCTCAAGGGGGGCATCATGTATGAGGCTACAGAGAAGGGTATCGACTACATCCTTGCTGGCTCCATTCGCGATGACGGCCCCCTGCCCGAGGTCATAACCGATACCGTCCGGGCCAAGGACGCCATGGACAGGGCTCTTAAGGGCGTGGACATGGCCATAATGCTGGGCACCATGCTGCACTCCATCGCCGTCGGAAATCTGCTGCCCTCCTATGTCAAGACCATCTGCGTGGACATCAATCCCTCCACAGTGACCAAGCTCATGGACCGGGGATCGGCCCAGGCCATCGGCCTGGTTACAGATATAGGCATATTCCTGCCCCGGCTGGCGGAGGAGATAGAGAAGATGGAGAGCGGAGCAGAGGTGAAGGAGATTCCCTGCTAGGTTATCGGAAAACTTAAATTGGCAGGGGATGCTTCACCTCTCCTGCATCAGCGGGCCGCCGTGGCTTAGCCCGGTTAAAGCGGCTGATTCGTAATCAGCAGTTCATGGGTTCGAATCCCATCGGCGGCTTCAATTTTTTTTTCCCCGTAACACAACACCGCTTATTGTATGATTGCTGTGCGGTTCTATTTCGTTGCGGTTGCGTGCCATATCTGCTGTAAATTCTCAATGGCCCTGTATCCTGATTCTAC
>CAZFFD010000069.1:0-12372 GCA_964518035.1 uncultured Methanotrichaceae archaeon
TTGCAGAGATGGCGGTTGCATAGGTATGCGTGAGGACCATTTTCATATCAAACATATGGCTACTATCGCGTTACAATCCAAATGGGACAGTCGCAACGACCAAGAAAACCCGCCAGGGATTGAAACAAGGCGATTATGGGTTGTTCATCGTGACCGAGGATAAGGTCGCAACGACCAAGAAAACCCGCCAGGGATTGAAACTTGTTGAGAACGCCGCAAAGTCAGCATTCGATGCTGTCGCAACGACCAAGAAAACCCGCCAGGGATTGAAACCATGATCGCATATTCGAAGCCGTGGCTCCGATTTACGTCGCAACGACCAAGAAAACCCGCCAGGGATTGAAACATCCAAACGGCATAATCATTGGGTCAATAGGCACTTCGGTCGCAACGACCAAGAAAACCCGCCAGGGATTGAAACCTGTAATGGGCAAATGCAAAACCAAACCGAAACCAAAGTCGCAACGACCAAGAAAACCCGCCAGGGATTGAAACCGCTATGACCATTTTTAGCTAACTCCTTTGTCCATAAGGTCGCAACGACCAAGAAAACCCGCCAGGGATTGAAACAACTGTCTGGACACCATGCGGAGATAGACTTTTCCGTCGCAACGACCAAGAAAACCCGCCAGGGATTGAAACACCGATTCGATCATATAGCTCATCATATCGCGCGCTGGGTCGCAACGACCAAGAAAACCCGCCAGGGATTGAAACAGCTCGCCGCTATCGTTCTTCCAGAAGATCCGAATTACTGTCGCAACGACCAAGAAAACCCGCCAGGGATTGAAACTTCAATACAATTGATGTTATCAAAGATATCTCCAACGTCGCAACGACCAAGAAAACCCGCCAGGGATTGAAACCAAATCGAAATGGATATTTGAAATCCAAGGAGATGAAGTCGCAACGACCAAGAAAACCCGCCAGGGATTGAAACATGAGCCTCTTGGATCGCCTCAGAGCCGCTATTGACGTCGCAACGACCAAGAAAACCCGCCAGGGATTGAAACTCTTATATCCTTTCTTAAAGAGAGAGATATATAAGAGTCGCAACGACCAAGAAAACCCGCCAGGGATTGAAACTTTTGATTTCCATTAAATCACATCCGCGCCTTCGCCGTCGCAACGACCAAGAAAACCCGCCAGGGATTGAAACGATTTTCCATTCCCTCACGAATCTCTCTATTCCAACGTCGCAACGACCAAGAAAACCCGCCAGGGATTGAAACAATGTACTTTCTCAAGAGATCGTAGGATCGTTTGGGGTCGCAACGACCAAGAAAACCCGCCAGGGATTGAAACACGTTGGGAAGTTTTCTGAAATTACTACTCCCTTCGTCGCAACGACCAAGAAAACCCGCCAGGGATTGAAACAACCGCTCGTAGACATGCAGCCTGCCGAGCCCATAGAGTCGCAACGACCAAGAAAACCCGCCAGGGATTGAAACTAATGGCGACGACAGCCACCCATATGAGATCATCATTGTCGCATCTGGAAGAACTCAAGATAGACCCGTATCGCCCATGGCCCGAAGCGGATATTGTACCCGTCGGAGGCAATGAGACATTATACCGGCTGAGAATTGGGAAGCTCCGAGTAGAGTATGAAGTATGCACTGACGAAAACATTATAAAAATAGCTAAAATATTCAAAAAAAAGAAAATCCGACTACAGATAAACCGATATACCAATAGAGAAGAAAATTATCCAATGGAAGCCAGAAGCAAAGCTATGGCAATGAACGATAAGCCCTTTGATGAGTTCGCAGCTCTTGAGGAAGATGATGAGTCCACGGCTGAAGAACTCCATGCACTCATAGAACGCGAAAAGGACGAATTTATCGGTCTTGATGAATATTGCGCCAAACGTGGCATTTGATATATTTTTATCAGAAAGCTATCCCTAAAACCAGACGAAGTGATGAGGAGGGCACGAGATGGCAGTGTGGCTGCAGACCGCAGATGGGAAAACTAAGAAATACAAGACGACGTATGAGATAGAGGGTGGGCTGGATGATCCCACAAAATATGCAATTAAGTGCAAAGGAGATTTAAAAAACAAACTCCCTCCACGAGATGAATGCGATCATTTGGATTGTGCAATATTTGCTGCTGAATATACAGCTAAACGTGGCAAAACTCTTTTTAAAATTAGCTTTGCGGGCTACATGTTTTGGGTTCTAATGGGGGTATTTGTTAGTAGCAACAATAGCATACCTTGGGCGGCTTTAAGCGGTGGCGGTGTGGGTCTGATGATAGCCTTATTTGGGATTTATAATATATATCACTCAAACAAATATGCGAAAAAGTCTAAAGAACTTATAGAATTTCGAGATCATGGAACGATAAATGGCATTAAAGCAAGTCGAATCCCTAAAGTCGAATCTTCAAGTATCTGGAAGATGCAATGGTGAACCCCTGGTGGCAGTCCTAGACGTGAGGACATCACCATTCCAGCCAGAACTCTTGGGGCCATAGTCCCTCTTTTTTAGAGCCCTTATCCCCAACTTCAAAATGTCCTCGAATCATCTCATCTACCTCCAAGAGCCTGACTCCAAAGACCTCAGCCAGGATCTCCCTGGCGGCCTCCAGCCCCATAGCCTCCTTACTCATTGCCTTCTTCTGCAGCTTGAATAGCTGCTCAAGTACTCCTGCCATGAAGAACATATTCTACGTGCAAGGTTAAGAAGTTTGGCCGGAAAACAATTTCAACGAACCATTTTTACCAAATAGAAAGTACAAATAAGATACAAATGAGCGAATCAAGGATATGAGTCCAGATCTCATACATAAGCCAACTAAATGACCTTTAGGGCCAGGATCACCATGTTTGACAGAAAGATCTACCTATAGATAGCTTGAAAACAGTAAACTGACTAGTCAATGCATGAAGATGAAGGGATAAGATATGGCAGTGAAACTGGAAACGGAGCAAGGCTTTGTAAAAACATGCCGCACCTCTTTTGGCGTAGACTCTTTTGAACCGATATATGTACAAGGCGACTATAAAAGCAAATGCGGGCGAGAATGGAAGGGCGAACCCCCTATAAATGAGGAATGCGACCATCTGGATTGTGCGATATGGGCTAACGAACAATATAGTCGAACCTTTAAAATACAGCTTCTGAGTATAATCGGCTTCGGACTCGTTTGTATGTTATTAGGTTGGGCACTTGGATCAGAGTTTTTATATCGGTTCGGACCAATAGAAATGTGCTTATCGATTATACCAGGAATATTATATTCATATTATCAATTTAAAAGTATATATTTAAATGAATTCAAAGATAAAGGAACTATACGCGGAGTGAAGGCTCATCAAATTAGAGAGATATAAAATCTGCCTTGAAATCGCCTAGAAGCTATGAGAAGCTGGACAGAAGGTCGACATTGCCAGACAGATTGGATACTATGGAGCCACTGTATTTTGTCAATGGCAATCTCAAAGACATCAATCGCATACAGTAGAGTTTGCATCGATATGCATGAGGCCCATTTTCATATCAAACGCCCATGCGCCTCAGGCTGGGCACACACGGGGCGGATGAATAACAGAATCCTCGGATAATACGGATTTTGTTTCACATGAGAAAAGCAATGCCAGGAAATCCTAGCCTGGAAGAAAGCATATTCCTGCTCCTACAGGGCCGGAATGCCATCGCCTGAAATTGTCACCCATACAGCAAACTACTTAAAAATAGACGCCTATTAATACCGAAAGCATCTTTGATAATTAGAGCTAATCAAAGGAGAAACATGACTGAAGGAGAATCCATCAGGCTGAAAGTATCCGAGGCCAATCAGGGAGATGTCGGAAAAGGCATCGTTAGAATTGGCGAAGACTTCCTGGAGAAGATTGGAGCGCGCCCTCTGGACGTTGTGGAGCTTGCAGGATCAAGGCCCACAGCGGCCCTTGCCGTCAGCGCTTACTCCCAGGACCAGGGCATGGACATGATCAGGATGGACGGCCTGATCAGATCAAATGCTGGAACCAGCATAGGCCAGTACGTTGAGGTGAAACGGGCTGTCTGGAGCGAGGCCAAACATGTGACTCTAGCCCCTGTCACTCAGGGCATGCAGATCTTTGCTCCAGGAGACGTGCTCACCAAAGTCTTCAACGGCAGGCCGCTGATAAGAGGAGACATCATCTCCACTACAAGCGTCCGAAAGCCTCCCTCTGACTCCATCGGCGGCAGAGAGACCATGTTCGAGGAGATCTTCAGGGGATTTTTGGGGGCTCAGGCCTTCGGCCTCGGTGAGATCAAGCTTCGAGTGGTCTCAACGAGCCCAGGCGGAATCGTCAAGATCACCGAGGGGACTGACATCGAGCTGCTGCCCCAGGCTGTAGAGACTCAGGAACGCTCTGTTCCGTCTGTAGTCTACGAGGACATCGGCGGCCTCAAGCCTGTAATAACCAAGGTCAGAGAGATGATTGAGCTGCCTCTCAAGCACCCTGAGCTCTTCGATCGACTGGGAATAGACCCGCCCAAGGGAGTCCTGCTCCACGGCCCGCCCGGCACAGGAAAGACAATGCTCGCCAAGGCGGTGGCAAACGAGAGCGATGCCTACTTCATAAGCATCAACGGCCCTGAGATAATGTCCAAGTACTACGGAGAGAGCGAGAAAGCCCTCCGGGACCTCTTCGAGGAGGCAGAGAAGAACACGCCTGCCATCATCTTCTTGGACGAGCTTGACTCCATCGCCCCCAAGAGAGGCGATGTCACAGGAGAGGTAGAGAGGCGAGTGGTGGCCCAGCTCCTCTCCCTAATGGACGGACTCAAGGAGAGGAAGAACGTAATAGTAATCGGCTCCACCAACCGTCCCGAAGCACTGGACATGGCGCTGCGCAGACCGGGTCGGTTCGACAGGGAGATCGAACTTGGCGTTCCCGACATGGAAGGAAGAATGGAGATCTTCCAGATCCACACCCGCGGAATGCCTCTGGCGGAAGATGTTATTCTTGAGAACTACGCCAGCCGGACCTATGGCTTTGTCGGAGCAGACATCTCAGCAGTCGGGCGAGAGGCGGCCATGAACGCCCTGCGTCGTATCCTTCCTGAGATCGACCTCGATGAGCCCACTATTCCCAAGGAGATCCTGGACCGGCTCATCGTGCAGAAGGACGACTTCGAGGCAGCCCTTCGAGAGGTCTCTCCATCAGCCATGCGAGAGATCTTAGTCGAGGTCCCAAATGTGAGCTGGGAGGACATCGGCGGCCTTGAAACTGTCAAACGGCTTTTAGTGGAAGCTGTTGAGTGGCCTCTACGAAATGCTGAAAGCTTCCGCCGACTGGGTATCGAGTCTCCTAAGGGCGTGCTTCTCTACGGCCCGCCTGGCACAGGAAAGACTATGCTTGCCAAGGCAGTGGCAAACGAGAGCGAGTCGAATTTCATTACCGTCAAGGGGTCAGCGCTGCTCTCCAAGTGGTACGGAGAGAGCGAGAAGAGAGTGGAGGAGATATTCAGAAAGGCAAGGCAGGTAGCGCCTTCCATCATATTCCTCGATGAGCTGGACGCGCTCGTGCCTGTGAGGGGAGGAGCAACAGGCGAGCCCCATGTAACAGAACGGGTGGTCAACCAGCTTTTGAGCGAGATGGACGGCCTGGAGGAGCTGCATGGAGTTGTGGTCATCGGCGCAACCAACCGCCCGGATATCATCGATCCAGCGCTCTTGCGGCCAGGACGCTTTGACGAGCTGATCATGGCACCAGTGCCTGACAGAGAGTCAAGAATAAAGATATTCCAGGTCCATATGAAACGAGCCCCGCTCGCAGATGATATCAACATCGATGAGCTGATCGACCTCACAGATCAGTACACCGGGGCAGACATTGCAGCAGTCGTGCGAAAGGCAGGGCGTCTGGCTCTCAGAGAGAACATGGCAGCTGAGAAGATCGCCCACAGGCATTTCCTGGCGGCCTTGCAGGAGATCGGGCCATCTGTCACGCCCGATACCATGAAGTACTACGCAAAGCTCGCCACTGAGCTGAGAAAAAAAGCATCCAGAGAGGTAGAGCGCGGGGAGATTTATGCCTGAAGGGGCCTTCTCCCAGCAATTTTTCTATTAGATCATGATCTCATTTGCGGGATTGAATAGATCAGAGCATCCGTACTCTTCTGTCTTGTTGATGACCTTTTTTGCCTCATCAGCTCTGTATTCCTTATTCAATTTTTGAATCTTTTCCTTCATGGCCAGACAACGATCTCTTTTCGCTTTTGCATAGTTGGGATCAATCCTTATTGCTTCGCCAAAAGAAGCGATAGCCTCATCAAACCTTTTTTGAAGTGCATAAGAACGGCCAAGGTTATACCACGCGTTGGAGTCATTTCTTTCGATTGAGGTCGCTTTTTTGAAATCATCAATGGCCTGCGAGTATTCGCCTCTTGAGCCCAAAGCAATTCCTTTCTGATTATAGGCGTTAACTGATTCTGGCTCAATTTCAATGGCCTTTGTATAGCTCTCAATGGACTCGTCCAATCTTCCCAACTTATAAAGGGCATTGCCCCTTTGAATCCAGGCATTTGCATCTTTTGAATTTATCTGGATTGATTTATTATAGCATTCCAATGCTGAATCTGTCATATCCATGTCTAATAATTTCTTGCATTCTTTATTTCTATCTCTTACATCTGGCTGGATCTCGATCACATAATCCTCATCTTTTTGATGACTTAGATTAAGGCTGAAATGCTCCAGATCGTTAACCTTTACAAGAACAGTATTCTCACCGGCATCAGCGTCTGATGTCTTCCAGATCCATTTATTCGAAGAGGTCCAACCAGTCACATCAATAAATATTCCACGAGTCGTTGGACCTTTAAGGAAGAAATCATAATAGATCGTATCATGCTCGCTATCACTGGCCGTTGCAGTCCACTCTATTATCGAAAATGCAGGTTGAGGATAATTCAATGATGGGATTAGTTCGGATACAGAAGGCTGTTGATTCTCGAACATCTTCCCGACATATGGCTGACCAATCAATGCTACGATTATTCCGCCTAAAAAACTTATGAAAGCTGCTCTGACAATTGGATCATCAAAGAAACTCATTGATAAATCACTTTATCTTATTTAGAATCAAAGATAATTAAAGATGGCGTTCCGAAATAATGCTGCTTCAATACACACAACATAGATAAATAGATGAATGCTCTCCAAATAGTCTTAAGCCATGTCCAGCACAAAGAAGTCCCCAGATAAGGCATCCTGCTTCGCAAGTCGCTACCCCGAACGCAAAGCACATTCAGTGCCGATGCAGCCAAAATAAAAGAGAATAAAGCAACATAGACATCATTTTATTCATATGAATAATAAAAATGAAATTCGAGTCGATCTGGTGCAATCCTGGCCGGAGGACGAGATAGTTGAACTCTACCGGGCTGGTGGCTGGTGGAAGGAAGGGATGGACCCCAGCAGGATCGATGATTTGATTCGAGGAAGCCTTCTCTTCGCAGTAGCGATTTCTATTTCTACCGGCAGAGCTGTGGGAATGGGACGTGTGATTTCCGATGGAATATCTGACGCATATATTCAGGATCTTGTGGTGCTTTCCGAGTTTAGAAACAAGGGAGCCGGAAAGATGATATTGGCCAGGCTCGTAGAAGAATGCAAATCCAAAAAGATCACATGGATTGCTCTCATTGCACAGCCCGGCAAAGAGAATTTCTACAGGGCTCAAGGGTTTGCCCCCATGCCTGGGCACCTGCCCATGCTCTTCTCAGGGGAGACAGAAAGATGCTGAGCCCAGCCGACTTCAAACCGGTCTCCCTCTCGGACCGAGATCTATTTTTCAATCAGTACCAAAGCTATCCTCAGGTCCATAGTGACAATACCTTTACCAACATGATCTGCTGGAATGATTATGCTCATTACATGTATGCTCAGAAAGAAGGCTCTATTGTTATCTCAAGCACCATAGCAGGAATGACCCGCTATCGTCCTCCCATAGGCCCTAAAAATCCCGAACTTCTGGCAGAGGTGCTGAGCCTTGCCGCCAAGAGCGAAGAAGAGCTGCCCATTGTAATTTTAGACCCTGAGACGAAGAACTGGATGGCAGGGCTATACCCGGATCTGCCGTTTTATCCAGAAAGAAAGTACTTTGATTACGTCTATCTGGCCTCGGACCTCTCAGAGCTGCCCGGAAAGAAATATCTGACCATCAGGCATCAGCTCAACAAATTTCAGAAGACATGCAGCCCCAATGTTGAAGCAATAAGCAAAGGCAACATCGATGAAGTCATGGATTTTATGGATTTATGGTGCGATTGGAAGGACTGCGACTCAGATCCTGTGCTTGCGAGTGAAAAGGATGCGGTGCACTTCGCCCTGCAACACTACGAACAGCTGCAGCTTTCCGGAATTGCCATCAGGGCCAACGACAAGATCGGAGCCATCTCTCTCTTCGAGGGTCTAAACCAGGATACAGCATTGGTCCATTTCGAAAAGGGTTTACCTGACTGCAAAGGAATCTACCGGTCGGTCAATGCCGAAACGGCCAGGATTCTGGCCAGGAAATTCACCTACATCAACAGGGAGAGCGACATGGGCGTTGAAGGCATCAGAGAAGCAAAGATGCGCTACCATCCGCATCATATGGTAGAAGTCCATATGCTCAAGAGAGATGATATAGAAGAGTTGCTCTGATTCGCGTCCTCAATCGATATCTCAAGGACGCCCAAATATTATTTTTTAAAATTAAATCCGCATGTGCGAATGTTTTTCAAGTCGTCTGGCGTTAAGGGAAAGGCTTTGCAGATTTCCGGCCTTATGCTATAAATCCTGCAGCGCTTGTTCTCGCTATCATGAGCCGGACAATGCCCACAGCATCTGCCGCACCTGACGCACTCTCCGCTCCTCTTGGCCTGCCACTCCAGGACTTGCTTTTTCATCAGGTACCAGACAACCCGCCTTCTAATCCATCCATCTCGCATGGAAAACCCGCGACCGTTTTGCTATTTTTGCTATATATGTTCTTTTTGAGTTTAACCTCGCACTTGGAGCCGCGGAACGATTAAAAGGATTACGGCCCGGAGAATTTTCCTCATCTTGACATAAACAATCAGATGGGAAGCCTTAATAGCTATCACAGCCACCTCAAAGGAGTATTTCAGGAGATGATAGAATGAAGAGCCTTAAGGGTACAGAGACCGAGAAAAATCTGCTGACGGCATTTGCAGGGGAGTCGCAGGCCAGAAACAGATACTCATATTTTGCCTCCCAGGCAAAAAAAGAGGGCTACGAGCAGATTTCAGCCATATTCCTTGACACCGCCGACAATGAAAAAGAGCATGCTAAGGTTCTATTCAAGCTTCTGGAAGGAGGAGAGGTAGAGATTTCAGCTCGCTTTCCGGCAGGTGTCATCGCCAATACTGTCGCCAATCTAAAAGAAGCTGCAGATGGAGAGCGCTTTGAGCACTCTAAGATGTATCCGTCCTTCGCCGAGACCGCCAGGAAAGAAGGATTTGCCGAGATTGCCGATACCTTTCTGAATATTGCCGCTGCTGAGAAGGGGCATGAAAGAAGGTATCTCGCGTTGAAAAAGAATCTCGATGAGGGGACAGTATTCAAGAGAGCCGGCAAAGTGGTTTGGAGATGCAGGAATTGCGGATATCTCCACGAAGGCGATGAAGCTCCCGCTGAGTGCCCGGCCTGCAAGCATGAGCAGGCATACTTCGAGGTCTTTGGCGAGGTTTACTAGAGGTCACCAGGCCCTGGAAATCACGAATCATTTTTTTAGTATTTTATTAAAATTGAGATATAATTCCCTGCTCCATAGCGCAGCATATTTAAGCTTATGCAGAGATGACCAAATCGGGGAATGGTATGAATCGAATTATTCTGATTCTAGTTGTTCTGATAGCTTTTGCCCTTCTAGCCCAGAGCAAATCAACTGTCAATCTGGGTGGTATGGATGGAAATCAGCTATTATTGGGGCTTACAAACAATTCAACCAGCAATTCGTCGCTAAACCTATCGGAAAATTCCTCTGCACTGAATCTGGCTGGAGAAGATGGAAGTCTATTGATGAATGATGTTGCAAATGCCTCAAAGAACCTTTCCGATTGGGGTGATAAGCCCCCTGAGGCTCCATTGCCGCCCAATTCAGATCCTAGGAGCCGTCAGACTTATCAGATTCTAAAAGCGAACCACGGATATTGAAGGTCATGATTGGAGAAGGTTTAATTCATTGATCAATGAGGAAAATTGATGAAACGTTTACTGCTCGCAATTATCTGCATGTGCGCAATTGCGGCATGCATATCACTATCTTATGGCTATCAAAATGTTGGAGGCGACTATGGGTCTACATGGCTGAGCAATTATGGGACAATGCCGATAAGCACCCTGGAAGAAGCCAATAACCTCTGGAATTGGGGAAGCGCACCTAAAGGATACACCCTTCGTAATGGTACGGTCTATCCACCAGGCACAGCACCCCAATGGTATTATCCATACAGCTACTCTGACACAACACCGATTATCATTAACAAAACGCAATCAAGCTATTTCCAGACTTCAAACAGCTATTACACAGATCCCTGGCTTTTGGCCCAGCTCACAGGAAGGCCTGTAGAAACCGTCAGCGAGCCGCACAGCACGTTATTCTAGGCCTGGGCCCGGAATAAATTTTTTTACAGCATCACATCGGTTTCAAATCTTCGAGAGATTTCCCGGCTCCTGTTGATGCCCCGTTTTAGTGCTATATGAAGACAGTCCCCGGCATTAATGCCCTTGATTATGGCTTCAGTAATTCCGCCTTTGGTGGCCATGCTGCGAATATAATTCTCTTTATCTTCATCTCTCTCAAATTCAGGAAGGACTTGCTCGGCCCACATGCAGATCTTTGGAAAATCAGGATATTCCTTTGCGAGGATCTCTGAAGCTTCATCTCTTTCAATTTTATCATTTCCGGATGCCAGAAGAGCTGCAGGAAGGCACACGCCTGCTGTGAAGATATGCATGAGATCTTCGTTGGGGAGATTAAAGACCTGCATGCCCAGGCAGGAGAGAATTTTGATAAGATAATCGTTATGGGGATAGATGGCTGCAATGCTCTTATTCTCCTGAATAGTGGATGGACCACTGGGCATCATTCTCAGGGCATCAGTTCCAAGGCGCTTCCTGATGGTTTGCAGAGGAACTCCAGCCATGCAAGAGACAACCAGGGCATCATCTGCAACACAGAGGCCCTTCAGATCTGGAAGTGATTGGGGCCGCACCGAGATGAATATGATGCTGCAGTCTCTGCTGATCTCCTCGTTCTCTGCGAGACATCCTTGCAGACCTGCGTTCTTGATGCCCTGCAGTGATGAGTCACTCCTGCCACAGGAGACCCTGAGATTGTCTATGTGCAGTCCGCGGGCGATAAATTCTGCCGCCAGGGTTCGACCCAGGTGGCCGCAGCCGATTATGCCTACGGTGTCATCAGATAGGAAATCGAGAGACAGAGATCGTCGGGCCATGTTAAAAGCATCTGTGTCTGCTGCGAGGAGATCAAGTTATCCATTAAAGGGGATGGGAATTTTATGGTAGGCTAGGGAATTCTTCGTCTTGGAAGGCTTGCGCCATCACTACCGGCAGGAGTGCGTCCAGCTCGGTGGCGGTCTGGGCCTGGTGGTGGAGCCTGAGGAGGTCGAACTGAAGATGCCAGAGGCGCACTATAATTCAAAGCCTGTTTTCCTGAGATCACAGGCAGCTTTTGGGGCATAGAATCTCAAACCGTTACTTCTACGATCCTTCCGGGAATGCACATCAGTTTCGTGCGTTCTTCCGCCAGAGATTCCAGGCAGCCTACTATTGCCTCTTTGATGTTCTCCAGGGCTTCGTCCATGTTGTCGCCTTGAGAGTAGCAGCCGGGAAGCGCCGGGCAGCTCACAATGTAGCCGCCATCTTTCTCTTGCTGAAGAACGACTTTGAAATTCATGGTTGTAGATTATGTCGGAAGCTAAATAAAAGCTTTCGTGGGGATTGATAATAATCAGACTCAAACTGCTGGATTTGCACGATTCAAAGCTCGCCCCAAAAGGCCCGCTCCAGCACCGCCGGCAGGAGGGCGTCCAGAGCCACGGCGCTCTCTGCCTGGTGGCGCTTGAGGAGGTCGAGCTTGGACTGCATGTCGTCAAGTCTAGAGACAATGAAGCGCTGTACGTCTATTGGAGGAACTGGAACTTGCAACGCTTTTATCGCTCTTAATGGAACCGTTGGCTGAGCAGAACCAGTTGTCGCTGACCAGGCATTTTTAAAAATTGTTCTCGATTTTAGCATATACCAAAGAAATTTTGAAGTAATCATTTTTCGATTTGGTCTTATTAGTGCTGTGTCGCATAATTAGTATAATATTATTTCTTTATGCACAAATTCATAATC
>CAZFFD010000070.1:0-12083 GCA_964518035.1 uncultured Methanotrichaceae archaeon
TCTATTACGATGTGGATGAGGATGGCGTCTCGCATGGCTGGACGGCTGTGATGAAGGAGACCATCAGGATGACTGGGCCGAATTTCTCTGCTCGCAGGATGGCAAAGGAGTATGCGGAGAGGTTTTATCTCCCTGCTCTGGCTGCGTCCATGAGGGCAGGGCCCGGAACGGATCGGGGCGGCGGAAAGGTGGATCTGTTCGGAGGGATTTGAAGGAGCCGATTTACTTGGCTCTTGTGTTCACCATCAGAAAATAGCGAGGAACCCTAATTTTTTTTGTGCCCCTCATCGGCTGACTGTGCCAGGTCGCCGATGTACCGACCGCAGTGAGGGCACCTCATCTTTTCCATCTTTTGTTTCTCCTTTTTCCGGGCCAGGACCTCGGCAAATCCGGAGGCCAGAACTCCCGTCGGCAGGGCGAAGAGGCCTATTCCCAAAATGACCACAACCGAGCCTATGAGCCTGCCCCAGGTTGTGACAGGATAGACATCTCCATAGCCGACTGTAGCTAAAGTCACTATGCCCCACCACATGGCAGCCGGAATCGATGCAAAGGCATCCGGCTGGGCCTCATGCTCTGCATCATAGACAAGGCTCGATGAGACTATGAGCAGAATCATGATGGCAAAGAACATGAGGATAAGCTCCTCTTTCTTCAGCCTCAGCACATCGATGAAAGTCTGCAGCGACTCAGAGTAGCGGGCCAGCTTGAGTATCCGGAAGAGCCGGAAGAGACGCATGGCTCTCATGAACCTCAAATCCGCAGAAACAAAGGGCATATAGAAGGGCAAAACCGCCATGAGATCGACGACTGCCATAGGCGTTACCATAAACCGGAGCCTGCCGCGCACAGGATCTCTGAACCTGGAATCCTCAGTGCAGGACCAAACGCGCAGGATGTACTCCACAGTGAAGACGGCCACTGAGAATACATCAAAAGCATAAAAAACGTGGGCGTAGGGCGTGTAGATCGATTTAACAGTCTCGAAAACCACGGCTACTACGTTTAGCATTATCAGGCCCATGATGAAGGGGTCGAAGTACTTGCCGTCCTCGTCTCCAGGCTCCAGGATGCCGAAGACGCGCGCCTTTAAGCACTGACTCATTGCTAAAGGCCCTCGATTACCGTTGCCTATATAAATTCTTTCCAGTTGCATTCCATGCGATTCACGATCCGTCTTCTTCGTTCTCTTCCAGCCCAGCATCCTCCGCTCTCCGCTTCTCCAGAACTTCCACGAAACCGGAGGTGAGAATAGAGGTAGGCAACGCAAATGTAGCCACTCCTAAAATTATGATCAGCCCGCCTATCAGCTTTCCAAGTGGTGTGATGGGATAGAAGTTGTCGCCCACTGTGGTCATTGTCAGAACCGCCCACCACATGGTAGCCGGAATGTCGGGAAAGCGCTCTGGCTGAGCATCATGCTCCAGGAAATAGATCACAGTCGAGGATAGCACCATGAAGAAAATGATTGCCGAGAAGCTCATGGCCAGCTCGCGCTTCTGGGCACGTATCACATCCATTATGGTCTGCAAGGACTCCGAGTAACGACTCGCCTTGAGCAGACGAAAGGTCCAGAGCACGCGCAGGCTCCGCAGCAGCCGGTGATCCGTGGGAAAGGCCAGTACGACATAGGTCGGCAGTATCACCAGAAGATCTATCAGGGCCAATGGCGTCAGAGCAAAGCGAATCCTGCCCGATATGGGGCGCATATATTTCGGGTCCACATCACAAGACCAGATGCGCAAGAGGTACTCGATGGTGAATATTACTACGGATATGTCCGCAAAGTACTGAAACAGAACTTGATAGGCGGAATAAATGCCCTCCACGGTTTCAAGCACAACTGCAAAGACGTTGAGGACAACAAGCACCAGCATAAAGAGGTTAACAGCCCGAGCTGTTTTGTCCTCAGCGTTTATCGTCTCCAGGATCTCATAAATTCGCAGCTTGAAGCTCTTGGCCATTCAACCTCGATCATATCTGGTTTTGGTTAAGTCTATTAGCATGTCTACTTTAATATATACGAACCTGCCCTATTTTTATTATGCGAGCCGCCTGCCTTCAGCTCTTCGTCAAGCCCTGCCAGCCTGATGACAACCTCCGCCGGGCGCTGGCGTTGGCGCGGTCCGCCCTAGCCGAAGGCGCCCAAATCCTGGTGTTTCCTGAGCTGTTCCTGACTGGTTTCTGCTACGAGCCTGCCCCCCAATCGGCGGCCCAGGACCTGCCGCCCTATCCCAGGCTTGACCCGCTGCGGGCAATGGCCGAAGAGCACAACTGCCACTTCGTCGGCTCCGTCCGCACCCGCCGCGAGAACCTGGGCTTCTGCCTGGATCGTTGTGGCCTGGAGCTGCGATCTAAGATCCACCCATTCAAAGAAGAGAGGGAGCACTTCGACGGCGGGAACTATATCACCCCCGCGAACACGAAATGGGGCAGAGTTGGCACTATGATCTGCTACGACCTGCGTTTTCCTGAGGTCGCGCGCACTCTCGCCCTGCAGGGGGCTGATATCCTGGCAACAGTCGCCCAGTTCCCGGCGCTGCGGCTCGATCAATGGCGCACTCTCGTCGCCGCGCGGGCCATAGAGAATCAAATGCCCCACTTGGCCTGCAACTGGGCCAACGTGGGAGGCTCTCTGATCGTCTCCGCTCGCGGCCGGGTGCAGGCGGAGGCCGGGGCCGAGGAGACGGTGATCATTGCAGATATCGACCTCTCCGACCGGGACCTTTTCAGAAGAGAGATCCCCTGTTTTGCCGATCGTCGGCCTGAGATCTATGGTAGGTGTGGGCTTGAACGCTCTAACCTTTAACCTCCTGGTCTCCAAGTTTCGAAGCTACTACATCGAGTCCTCCTTGGAGGCTCCACCAGAGATCGCCAGCCGCGAGTGGGGCTTTCTGTTCTTCGATGATTCAGGCATGCGTCGGCACAAGTCCTTCTACTCAAGAGGCGAGCTTGTCGACTATGTGAGAAGCATGGTCCCCCGTCACGTCTACCACTCTGCGGCCTACTACCAGCGGCCAGGAGCGCCAACCATGAAGGAGAAGCTCTGGCAGGGCTCAGACCTGATCTTCGACCTTGACGCCGACCACCTGAGAAACGCCCCCAAGAGCTACGGCCAGATGCTCTTGATGGTCAAGAAGGAGACGAAAAAGCTGCTCGAGTTTCTTTCCTCCGACTTCGGCTTCTCGGAGAGCAAGTTGAACGTGGTATTCTCCGGTGGCCGGGGCTATCACATCCATGTTCGCGACCCACGTGTCTTTCTCTTCGGAAGCGATGAGCGTCGAGAAATAGTGGATTACCTGGCAGGCAGAGGCCTTGACATGGACAGGTTCATCCACATGGCCCCCATGGATGGCGACTGGGGAAGCGGCAGAGCTTTTCGGCTGCGCGCCCCGCCGGCGGGAGCACCGGGCTGGGGAGGCAGGATCAATCGCTCTCTTCTCACCTTTGTCAGAGATGTCCGCCAGATGAAAGAGGTGGATGCGGTCGCGCTTCTATCCAAGAGAAAGGGCATCGGTCCAAAGAAAGCAACCAGCTTTTACCGAAACCTGCAGGACGAAAACGTCCTCTCAAAGATCACCGAGGGAGACCTCGACCTATTTTCAGGCAGCGCATCCATCTGGAAGCTCCTTCTCGTTGAGTTCCTGGACGAAGAAGGAGTAAAGGTGGGCTTCAACCTCGACCTGGAGCGCGGCGAGACTGACGAGCCTGTGACCGCAGACGTCCGCAGGTTGATTCGCTGTCCAGGAAGCCTTCACGGCGGCTCGGGTCTGCGCGTGACCACGCTATCCCAAAGTGCTCTGGAGGAATTTGATCCCCTTAATGATGCCGTGGTCTTCGGTGACGAGCCCATGCCGGTGCAGATCTTAAAGCCCTTCAAGACTGAGATGAGAGGCGAGAGCTATAATCTTGCTGAAGGGCCAACTGAGCTGCCATCCTGCGTCGCCATCTTTCTCATGGCACGAGGTGTGGCCGAGGCGCGCGCCAGAAGATAGACTGCGCTATGGACTGCTAAATCTATATATTATTTGAACTCAGATAACAGCCCCGCGCAAGAAGAAAGAAAGGTGAAAAGGGAATTGGATCTGGCCAATGCACTTCGAGAAGAACGCAAATCCGCAGAGCTTCAGCATCTGGATAAGGACTTTTACCAGCAGGTCGGCGTCTACCTGGCGAGCCTGGGGCAGGAGCTTTCACAAGTAGAAGACCCGTTTAGCGTAGAGGCCCAGATTCTACAGGACACTTTGAAAAGCGAGAAGAACAGCGTCAACAAGCTCATGGACCAGAGGGTGAAGAAGATCGTCCGCCGGGCGCTTCGGAGTGCCCGCTCCGCTTCCCGCGAGGAGAGCCTCCAGGGAATGACCGAAGAGGAAGAAGAGATCTACCGGCAGATGCTCTCTGCCATAGCCACCGGTCGCGGGGCCATCCTGGCCCATGTGGCTCGCACCGAAAGGCCTTTAACGGGCAAAAAAGATATATCTCGGGAATACGAGGTTGTGCGGCTACTGGATAGTGTTCCTCTATTCGTGGGAGTTGACGGGAGAAATTATCTTCTCAGCAAGGATGATGTGGCTGTGCTCCCAGCGGTTCACGCCAGAAATCTGCGCAACAAAAATCTAGCGTCTGAAGTGAAGTTTAAGAGATGATATGAAGTGAAGATGCCGAAAAAGCTTAACGCTTACTGTCCGTTCTGCAAAAAACACACCCCCCAAACGGTGGAGAGGGTGAGAAAAGGCCGTGCCTCCTCTTTGACCCATATTTCAAGGCAGAAGCTGCGGGCCAATGGAATAGGAAATCAGGGCAAGTTCTCGAAGGTTCCCGGCGGAGATAAGCCAGTGAAGAGACTGAACCTGCGCTACCGCTGCAACACCTGCAAGAAGGCCCACAACCGCCCAGGATTCCGGGCCGGCAAATTCGATCTGGTGGAGGGATAAATCTGCCATCCAAGTTCGTCAAGGTAAAGTGCAATGACTGCGAGAACGAGCAGGTCATATTTGCCAATGCCTCCACGGTCGTTAAATGCCTGGTTTGCGGGCGCACGTTAGCTGAGCCCACCGGGGGCAAAGCCGAGATCAAGACCACTGTAGTAGAAGTATTAGAGTGATCAGTAATGCAACGTGAGGGCTGGCCAGAGCCCGGATCTCTAGTCGTCTGCACCGTGACTCAGGTCGTGGACTTCGGAGCCTTCGTCTCTTTGGACGAGTATTCCGGCAAGCAGGGCCTGATTCATATCTCGGAAGTAGCCAGCGGGTGGATCAAGTACATTCGCGACCACGTGCGAGAAGGTCAGAAGATCGTCTGCAAGGTATTGAATGTAGACACGTCCAGGCATCACATCGATCTATCTCTCAAAGATGTCAATGAGCATCAGCGCAGAGAGAAGATCCAGGAGTGGAAGGCGGACCAGAAGGCCTGGAAATGGCTGGAGATGGCTTACAAGGATAAGCCCGACGATGTCAAGCGCGTCGCCGATGCTCTGGTGGCGGCTTATGACAGCCTCTATCTGGCTATGGAGGAGGCGGCCATTAGCGGCTCTGAAGCCCTGGCGGGTGCAAAACTCTCCGAAGAGGACTTGAAAATTCTGGAGAGCCTCTCCAAAGATAATGTCAAATTGCCGTCTGTAGACATCAGCGGCTATGTGGATATTACATCTCCCGCACCTGATGGTGTGGAGATAATCAAGAAGGCACTCAAGCAGGCCAAGCGCATCAAAGATAAGAGCGCGAACCTTACCATTACATATGTCGGAGCGCCGCGCTATCGGATCCATGTAGTCGCGCCGGATTACAAAAATGCCGAGTCTGTTCTAAAGAAGGCCGCTACGTCTGTGGTGAAGTACATCGAACAGCACGGCGGAGAAGGTACCTTCCTTCGAGAGGCATGAGATCGAAGATCCTGAGGTGTGCGGCCTGCGGCCGATACACCCTAAAGGACATCTGCCCTGCCTGTGGGGGCCAGACTGCTATTACTAAGCCAGCCAGATTCTCTCCTGACGATCCATATGGCAAGTACAGGAGAGCTCTTGGCCAGGAGGCAAAATGAAGGAGACTCTCGTCACCCGTATCAAAGAAGTAACCCTGAAGGACCCCATTCTAGTAGAGGGGCTCCCGGGCGTGGGCCATGTGGGAAAGCTGGTGGCCGATCACATGGTAGAAGAGCTCGATGCCGAGAAGATCATGGAGATCTACTCGCCTCACTTTCCGCCTCAAGTCATGGTAAAAGAGGACGGCACCATCCGACAGGTCAGAAACGAGATCTATGCCTACCATGGCAAGGAAGATGAGCCGGATCTGCTCATCATCGTCGGCGACTATCAGAGCGCCACAAATGAGGGGCACTACGAGCTGTGCGGCATATTCCTGGATCTGGCCGAGAGCTACCATGTCAAGAGGATCTATGCATTAGGCGGCTACGGGACAGGCCAGTTCGTGGACAAGCCGACTGTCATGGGAGCTGCCACGAGCATCGGACTCGTCACCGAGATGAAGGAGAAGGGAGTCGTCTTTCATGAGAACGAGCCTGGCGGGGGCATCATTGGCGTATCCGGGCTGCTCCTCGGCCTTGGAGCTTTGCGGGGCCTGGATGCAGTCTGCCTGATGGGAGTCACCTCCGGCTATCTGGTCGATCCCAAGGCGGCCACCGAGGTTTTGCGCATTCTCTGCCGAATTCTAGGAATCGAGGTCGATGTTCATGCTCTGGAGGAGAGGGCCACAGAGATGGAGAAGATCATAGGCAAGCTGCAGGAGATGGAAAGGGCTCAGGCTCCTTATGAGGCGGGCGGGGATGAAGATCTCAGATACATTGGATGAAGCATCATTGGACGATGCGTCAGACAAGCTTCTTGCGTATGCTCACGATCTCATCTCATTAGCTGTGCAGGAGGGTGCAGAAGAGGCTGAGGTCTATGGCATGAGCGGTCGCTCTGTGCATATAGACCTGCGCAAAGATGCTGTCGAGCTGGCTAGCCAGAGCTCTCATCGGGGCTTGGGGCTCAGAGCAGTTGTAGCTGGAGCCGTGGGATTCTCCAGCACCAGCAACATGTCGCTTTTGCGCTCCGTGGCCAGGAGCGCAGTTCTGTCCGCCCGGACCCGTGGACCGGACCAATCGTGGCGATCCCTTCCCAGGCCTGAGAAGGTGTTTCATCCTGAAGGCATATTCGACTCGCGTCTAAGAGAGATCGGCCCGGAGGAGTGCCTTGACCTGTCAAAGAGCATGCTCACTGGCTGCCGGGAGGTCAAAGGAGCCGAGCCGGTCTCAGGTGGCGTTGCCACTGCCTGTGGCTGCAGCTTTATCGTCAACACTCTGGGAGTGGAGTTGCAGGAGACGGCAACGCTCATGCATGCCTCTCTGGAGACCATTGCCAGGGCTACTGATGTTGCCACAGGAAGCGAGTTTTTCATCTCACGAAGTTTTCAGCCTTCCCTGGAGGAATTAGGTAAGGCTGCGGCTCTTATGGCCCGCGACTCTTTGGGCGGCGTGAAGGCCGAGAGCGGTAGCTTTGACGTGCTGCTCAGGCCACAGGCCGTAGCAGAGCTGCTGGAGTACACGCTTCTTCCTGCCTTATCTGCGGACAACGTGCAGAAGGGTAGGTCCACGTTATCCAAAAGGCTCGGAGAGAAGATCGCCTCAGAGAAGCTGGTCATAGTCGATGATGGGCTTCTTGCCGGCGGAATTGACGCATCCTCTTTTGATGGAGAGGGCGTGCCGTCACAGAGGACAGTGCTGATAGACCAGGGCACGCTGAAGGGCTATCTCTACGACAGCTACACTGCTGGAAAGGAGGGCAAGCGATCCACAGGAAATGCTGTGCGGTCCGGGTACACCGACGTGCCCCGCGTGGGGATCAGAAATCTGATTATAGGATCTCCTGATGCTAAAAACATCCTGGAGGAGACAAAAGGTTATCTGGTGACGGGACTGATCGGCGCTCATACTGCCAATGCCATCTCAGGAGACTTCTCGGTTGAAGCGCGAAATGCCTTTTTCGTTACACCTGGAGAAGCCCCGCAGCCAGTGCGTTCCTTGATGCTCGCAGGAAATGCCTTCGAGCTCCTGAAGAACATTGAAGTTGGCAAAGACGTGAGGGCTGTGGGCTCAATCGTCACGCCCACTGTTAAAGTCAAGATGACGGTAGTTGGAAGCTAAAGGTTATTGGTGATTTTCGATGATTATTGGAGGGCCCGCCTCCCAGCTTCTCGCAGGTCGGGTGGCTACAACCTTAAATGAGACTCTTGCTCTTTGCGATTACAAGACATTTCCAGACGGCGAATCATATTCTCAGATTGTGACTGAGCTTGATGATGAGATAGTAATAATCCAGTCTACACCTACCGATCATGACCTGGTGTATCTTCTGCAGCTCCTGGACATATGCCAGGGCCGGCATGTATCTCTGGTCATGCCCTACTTCGGCTACGCTCGGCAGGATAAGATCTTCAAGCCTGGCGAGCCGATGACCGCCAGGGCGGTGGCCACAGCTCTAAATCCGTTTCTGAAGGACGGACGTGTCCATCTGGTCAATATCCACGCCCCATCGATCATGGCCCACTTCCAGTGCCCGATAGAAAATCTGGATGCTACAGCACTATTGGCCGAGCGAATAGGAAGCCTTGGGCTACAGGACACCGTGGTCATCTCACCAGACAAAGGAGCCATGAACATGGCGCGGACGGCAGCCGCGTGTCTCGGATGCGACTGCGACTTTTTGCAGAAGACCCGGCACTCAGGAACGGAGGTCTCAATGGCCCCTCAAGAGGTGGCAGTCAAGGGCCGGGATGTGGTCATCTTCGACGACATGATCGCCACCGGCGGGACGATGGCCACGGCCATCACAATGCTTCGCCAGCAGGGCGCGCGTCGCGTCTTTTTGGCGGCGGTGCACCCGGTGCTGACTGGCTCGGCCATTCTCAAGCTCTATCGCTCCGGAGTGGAGGCGGTGCTGGCTACAGACACACTGGACAAGGGCGTGAGCACTGTGTCCGTAGCGCCGCTGATCGCGAAAGCGCTGAAGGCGTAGAGAGGACATGCATAAGGCCATCTCAAGTCAGCACCAAATGCATTTGTAATATCTGCGACCTGCCATTTTTTTATTTTTTCCATAAGTCCGGCAAGAACAAAAGCAGCACTGGCATGATCTCCATTCTCCCGATATACATGCAAAATATTCCAATCAATTTGCCTAGATGAGTGACTTTGCTGAAGTCAAAAGCAACTTCTCCCAAACCAGGCCCTACACCACCCATGCAGGTGGCAACTGCCGATACCGCAGAAAGCAGGTTAAAGTTCCTGTTTCCGGTCTCCGCGATTAAAAGAGCCACTGATGATCCAAAAAAAACTGCAAGATAAACAATGGAAAAAAACAGCACTGAAATTAACACATTTTCGCTTACCGATCTATCCCCTAACCGAACAGATCGTATTGTTTTAGGATGCAACATCTTTAGGAGTTCTCTATTAGTATATTTTTGCACAAGAATCACACGGAGGACTTTGATTCCACCAGCCGTCGCCCCGGCGCAACCACCTATCAGCATAAGCAATATGATGATCATGTTAGCAGCTGAGGACCAATGATTGTACTCAAAATTGTTCGTAAAACCAGTAGTGGTCGAAATGGAAACTACATGGAAACCTGCAAAACGAATTCTATGAAACAGATCACCATCTACTCCGCCAAAAATGACAATTATGGCTGTGGCAGAGGCTAACAGAAACATGTAAATGAGAAATTCCGGATCTTTCATATAACTAGAAATATTCTTGTTGTAGATGAGCTGGTAATGAAGGGTAAAGTTGGTAGCACCTACGATCATGAAGATCACTAAAACCAATTCTATGGTCAAGCTGTTGTAAGCGACTATTCCTGACGCTAATGGAGAATATCCTGCCGTAGAAATTGTGGTAAAAGATGTGGTTATAGAGTCATAAAAAGGCATGCCTGCTGCCCATAGAAGTATTGTTTCCAATGCTACAAAGCCAAGATATATGCCCCAGAAGATTTCGGCAGTCCTCTTAACTCTGGGTGTCAAAGCACCTCGACTGGTCTCCACATAATAGAGCTGTCTGCCTGCTACTCCCAGCTGGGGCAAAATTGCAATGAATAGAAGAATAATGCCCATGCCACCCAATAGTTGAATGAAAGACCTCCAAAAAAGCAGGCCATAGAAAGTCCCCTTTATCGACGCGTATGGCTTTAGGCTGGCCAGCATGGAACCATTTAATCCAATATCATAGTTCGACAACGGAGTGAATAAAGCGGTAACAATATTGTGGGCAAGGCTACTTCCGGTTGCTGTAGAGTTGAGCACCCAGTATCCCTGTAAATTGGATTCAGTCAGTATGGTCGCGCCAGTGGTAGTGAATCCCGACATTGTTTCGAATAACGCATCAACAGCATCCATCCCAAGAAATATAAATGGCAATGAGCCAAAAATTGCTGCCAAAAGCCAGCCCATAGTCACAATTACAAAGGCTTCAGGACGCATCACTTCTCCTTTATTGCCAAAACGCTTCATTATAATTCCAGAAGAGGTAGTAATAAGTGATGTCAACCCGAGTGCCATCACACCAGTTGGCTCCTTAAAAATAGCAGCGACTATGGCAGGTATTAATACTAATAGACCTAATAAGACTAATAGCGAGCCTAGAACATCAAGTACTACACGAAATTTCATAGTCTCGTGGATGCCTTTTGCAATCACTCATATATATAAGCTCATTGGCATAAACACCTGGAATATTCAGGAGCACAAGTTCATCGCATTACGAATATCTTTCAATTGATATAAACATAGCGGCCTCGCCAAAAGCGACTCACGGAACTGATCGATCTTCATGCTGCTGATTGCCAGGGAGCAGAGTGGACTTTATTAATAAGTTGGCGCATAATTGGGCCAATGAAGTCCGAGAATCACAAAGCTGTTATCGGCGAGAGAAAGCAGAGCCTGGAGGATCGCTTGAAGCGGATTGAAAGCGATATTGCCATTCTCAAAAAAGTATGTATTCGTGATTGATCATGTCAGCAAATACCTTTGGCACTATATTTCGCATCACCACCTGGGGCGAGTCGCACGGAAGAGCCGTCGGCGTGGTCCTGGACGGCTGCCCGGCGGGCCTGGCGATCGCAGCAGAAGACATCCAGAAGGAGCTTGACCGCAGAAGGCCTGGCCAGAGCAGAGCTTCTACAGCCCGAAAAGAGGAGGACAAAGTTGAGATCCTCTCTGGCATCTTCGAGGGGCACACCACAGGCACCCCCATCTCTCTTTTGGTCTGGAATAAAGACGCCAACTCCTCCGCGTATGACCTTTTGCGGAATCGGCCCAGACCAGGACACGCCGATTACACCTACCAAATGAAATACGGCCTGCGTGACCACCGTGGCGGTGGCCGGGCATCCGCACGGGAGACAGTGGGCCGCGTTGCCGCAGGAGCTGTCGCCAAGAAGCTCTTGCAGGAGTCGGGAATTCGAATTGTGGCTTACGTCACCGAGCTAGGCGGGATCAAGGCCGAGATCGAGACGCACGATCTCGTCGAGCTGTTCAGCCGTGCCGAGTCCAATGCAGTCCGCTGCCCGGATGCTGCGGCTGCGGAGAGAATGATGGCTCGACTGGACTGCGTCCGAGCCGAGGGCGACAGCCTGGGCGGAATTGTCGAAATTGTGGCCGAAGGCGTGCCTGCCGGTTTGGGCGAGCCGGTCTTCGACAAGCTTGACGCTGACCTCGCAAAAGCCCTGATGAGCATCGGTGCGGTGAAATCTGTGGAGATCGGAGCGGGGCTGGAAGCTGCAGCCCTAACGGGCAGCGAGATGAACGATCCCCTGGTTTTGCGAAACGGGAAAGTTGGCTTTGAGAGCAACAACGCAGGCGGCATTTTAGGCGGCATCTCCACCGGTCAGGAGATCACATGCAGGATCGCAGTCAAGCCCACGCCTTCCATCGCCCGGCTTCAGAAGACTGTCGATCTCTCCCGAAACGAATCTGCGGAAATCGAGATCAAAGGCAGACACGACCCGGCAATACCTCCGAGAATCGTGCCAGTGGCTGAGGCGATGGTGGCTCTGGTTCTGGCCGATCATTTGCTGAGGA